>JAUNTL010000010.1 GCA_030538705.1 Paracoccus sp. (in: a-proteobacteria)
ATCGACATCGCCGATTGCCCGATGGCGATCATGAATGCCTTGACCAGCCCGACCAGCAGCGCCGCCACGACGACGCCCCAGAACGAGCCAAGCCCCCCGATCACCACGACCACAAAAGCGGGCACAAGGATTTCCGCCCCCATCGCCGGATGAACCGGGTAGATCGGCGCCATCAGCACGCCCGCCAGCCCGGCCAGCCCGATGGCGATCCCCGCCACCGCCGAGAGATAGGGCCGCAGCGAAATTCCCATCGCGCCGAGGATATCGGGGTTCTGGATGCCGGCGCGCACGATGCGCCCGAAGGCGGTGCGGTTCAGCAGCACCCAGACCGCAGCCACCGCCACAATCGCCAGCGCAATCAGAAACAGCCGGTAGCGCGAATAGACGAAATCACCGATGAACACCTGCCCACGCAGCGCGGCGGGCATGGAAAACGCCTGTGGCGCCGCGCCGAAATACCACCGCAGCCCCTGCTCGATCACCATGGCCAGCCCGAATGTCAGCAGCAGCGAATACAGCGGATCGACGCGGTAAAACCGGGTGAACAGCACGCGTTCCGTCACCATCCCCAGCCCGGCCACGATCAGCGGCACGACCAGCAGAACCGGGAAAAACCCGATATGCGGCGTCAGCAGCAGCGCCAGATAGGCACCCAGCGCATAAAACGCCCCATGCGCGAGGTTGACAATCCCGCCCAGCGAAAAGATCAGCGACAGCCCCAGCGCGATCAGCAGATAGTAAAAGCCGTCAAGCAGCCCGTTCAGCAATTGCGAGGCGAAAAGATAGACGTTCATCGGACCCCCGGCGATCAGATCCCTGCATGGGGACCGGTCCGGTCAGCGTGACCGGCCCGGTCAAAGGACAGTGGCTGGCTCAGCCGCCGAAATTGCATTCGCCGCCGACGGCATCCTGGATCAGCACCTCGAGCGGCTGATCGGCTGCGGGAACGGGGTCCGAGGTGGTGAAGATATCCCACTGGTTCGGTGCCTCGCCCGCCGGCAGGGCGGTGATGGTATAGACCTCTTGCATCAACTGGTGATTGGCCGGGTTGAAATAGGCCGGGCGGTCCTTCATCACATCGAAAGTGTTCGACGGGTCCGACAGATAGGCGGTGATCGCCTCGCCGTCCGTGCCCACCGCCTCGATCGCCTGTTTCAGGATATGGATCGCGGTATAATCGCCAAATGCCTGATTTTCCGGCGGTTTCCCGTATTTATCGGTAAACGCCTTGACGAAGGCCTGCGAGCGATCAGTCTGGATCTGATGGGTCCAGACGGTGGGCCATGTGCCCTTGAAACTGTCCGGCCCCGCGGCCCAGGCCAGCGCGGTGTCAAAGCCGAAACCGGCGACCGGGTAATCCATCCCGAATTCCTCGAACTGCTTGAGGAAACTGGAAATCTGCGTCCCGGCAAGGTTGGTCACCACGACATCGGGCTGGGCGGCGCGGATCTTGAGCAGATAGGACGAGAAATCCGTCGCATCGGTCGGGATCAGATCCTCGCCGGCGATCTCGCCATTATTGCGGTCCAGAAACGCCTTGGCCCCTTTCAGCAGGTCATGACCAAAGGCGTAATCGGCGGTCAGCAGATACCAGCGCTTGCCATCGACCAGCCCTTCGTTCAGCAGATGCTGGCCCTCGGCATTCACATAGGCGGCATTCTGGGTCTCGACATGGAACATATGCTTTTTGCAGTCCGCCCCGCGCAGCGCATCGGAATTCGCGCCGGTGTTGATGAATACCTTTTTGGCGCGGTCCGTGGTCTGGCCGATGGTCAGCGCCGAGGCGGAACTGATCTCGCCGACGATGGCGACGACATTGTCACGCTCGATCATGCGCTCGGCCTTGGTCGAGGCGGTTTGCGGATTGACCGAATCCTCCTTGATCAGCTCGATCTGGCGGCCGGCGATCCCGCCCGAGGCGTTGATTTCCTCGACCGCCAGATCGGCGGCCATGACGGCATATTCGCCCAAAGGCCCCAGAAAGCCGGTGCGCGGCGTCAGGTGGCCGATGCGGATCGGCCCGTCATCCTGCGCAAAGGCAGTCAGGGGCAAACCGGCTGTGGCCAGCGCCAGAACGGTCGTGGTGGTCAGGATGCTGCGACGGTTGAACATTTGGAAATCTCCTCCCCAGGTCGATCTCACGCGGCTGATACCGCGAACTGTGATCACAGTTGCGGCAAAGAGTGAGTCGGTCAAGCAGGAAAAACAGGAATATTTTTACATGCCCCGGCGTTCAGGATTGAAAATTTGGCAAACCGAGATCACAGTTCAGCACAGAAGGAGCATCCGATGACCGAACAAGACGCGCATCTTCTGACGCGCGGCACCTCAATGGCCAGTCAGGTCTGCGACGCGCTGAGCGAGATGCTTCTGTCAGGCGAGCTGGCGCCCAGTGACCGCATCTCGATGCGCGATCTGGCCGAGCGGCTGGCGGTCTCGGTCATGCCGGTGCGCGAGGCCGTGGCACGGCTGGTCGCGCAACAGGCGCTGACGGTTCTGCCCAATCGCGCCGTTGCCGTGCCCCTGCTGACCCGCGCCGCGTTCAGCGATCTGACCGAGGTGCGCGTGCATAACGAGCGCCGCGCCGCCGGGCTGGCCGCGATGCGCATCGGAGCCGCGGATCTGGCCGCGATCCGCAAGCTTGAACGCGGTTTTGCCGACGCGCTCGCCGCGCCCAGCGGCAGACCTTCGGTCAAGGCGAACAAGGCGCTGCATTTCGCGATCTATGCCGCCGCCGGTTCGCCCGTGCTTGACGGGGTAATCCGTTCGCTCTGGCTCAAATCCGGGCCGATCATCAATCTGGACCTTGAAGAGCATGAACGCCGCCGGCGCACCGCCGTTTCACGCGCGCATCACGCGATGCTGGTCGACGCGCTGGAAAACCGCGATGCCGTTTCCGCCGCCGCCGCCATCGAGGACGACATCCGTTCCGCCGCCGATTTCATCCTGTCGCGGGACATCCTTCCCGCCTGACCCGAAAGGACCGCTTATGGATCTGAGCCTTGCCAACGCCCGCGTCATTGTCACTGCGGGGGCTTCGGGAATAGGTCGCGCCATCGTCGAGGGGTTTCTGGGCGAAGGCGCCCGTGTCGCCACCTGCGACATTGACGAAACCGCGCTGGCGCGGTTGCCGGATCAGGTCATGGCGCGCCATGTCGATGTGGCCGATGCCGGCGCGCTGACGCGTTTTGTCGCCGAGGCGGCGGACTGGCTGGGCGGGCTTGACTGTCTGGTCAACAATGCCGGAATCGCAGGTCCGACCGCGCGGATCGAGGATGTCGCGCTGGATCAGTGGAACCAGACGCTGGCAGTGTGCCTGACCTCGCAATTCGTCGCCTCGGCGGCGGCGGTGCCCTTGCTGCGGGGCAGCGCGAACCCCTCGATCGTCAACCTGTCCTCGCTGGCCGGACGGCTGGGTTTTCCGCTGCGCGCACCCTATGCGGCGGCGAAATGGGGGGTGATCGGCCTGACACGGACCCTCGCGCTGGAGCTTGGTCCCGACGGTATCCGTGTCAACGCGGTCCTGCCCGGCATCGTCTCGGGCGAGCGTCAGCGCCGCGTGATGGAGGCCCGCGCCCAGATACGCGGCGCCAGCCTGTCCGAGATCGAGGCCGAGGCGTTTTCCCATACCGCAATCCGTGAATATGTGACGCCTCAGCAGATCGCCGACCAGATCCTTTACCTTGCCAGCCCGCGCGGCCGCACCATCTCGGGTCAGGCGCTGTCGGTCTGCGGGGGGACCGAACGGCTGGGATGATCGGACCTGCATGGCGATGAAAGCCGCGCCGTGCAGGCCCGTCATCTGCCCGGCCGGGGCGCCCATGACGAGGCCGGCCGCGACGCCGCTTGCCCTGACGGCAGCGGGTGATCTGGCGGCCGTGCTGCCGGATCTGCCGGCGGGGCACATCACCCCTGCCCATACCGCAACGGCCGGGTTGCGGCGGATTTGCCGTGGTGGTGGGCGTGTTGTCCCGTGGTGATGGCGACCGGGGGATGTGGCGGCCGCATTGCTGGAACTGCCGGCGCGGCACATCACCCCGGCCCATACCGCCACGACCGGGTTGCGGCGGATTTGCCGTGGCGGTGGGCGTGTTGTCCCGTGGTGATGGCGACCGGGGGATGTGGCGGCCGCATTGCTGGAACTGCCGGCGCGGCACATCACCCCGGCCCATACCGCCACGACCGGGTTGCGGCGGATTTGCCGTGGCGGTGGGCGTGTTGTCCCGTGGTGATGGCGACCGGGGGATGTGGCGGCCGCATTGCTGGAACTGCCGGCGCGGCACAACACCCCGGCCCATGCCGCCACGGCCGGGTTGCAGCTGATTGCCGTGGCGGTGGGCGTGTTGTCCCGTGGTGATGGCGACCGGGGGATGCGGCACAGGAAAGACCCATCCGCCCGGCAGCCTGCTGTCGCTGCCGGGCGGAGCAGATGCTCTGAGCCGCCAGCTAAGGGCCAGTGCTGAAGGGCGCGGGGCTGCGCGTTCGTGACAGCGCCGGGGTTCATTACCGCAGACCACCGGATGGTTCCCGCCACCCGCATATCTGCGGCGCCAGAGCGGACCCGGCAGGCAGATCCCCCCGCCGGTGAACAGCGCGCCCGCATCAATCACCGGGGGCGCGCGGGATCGGCTCTATCTCTCTGACGAGAAATGCGTTTTCAGATAGGCGAGGATGATCTCTCGATCCGCGTCATCCGGTTCGATCATGCCTTGCGTCTCGATCATCCATTGCCACAGATCATCCCACCGTGCATCGCTGACGCGCTGTTGCTTGATGATATCGGTCGAGTGGCAGGCGACGCAGGTGTAATAGGTCTCCTCTGCGCCGGGGGCGTCGGGCAGGCCGCCAAATTCGTCGCTGAGGGCGACCTCTGACGTCTCGGTCAAAGGCGGCGCGCGCAGCGCCTCCATCGGGTCGAGGCGGACGGATACCTCGACGATGGTATCGCCGCGCATCTGCCGCATCGGGTCCGGCTGGGACTGCGCAACTGCAACCGCCGCCCCGGCCACCATCAGCGCCGCATAGAATCCGAACAATTTCAACGGTTTCATCACAACCCCTCCTTTGCGCCCTATTCGGCCACAAGCGCAATGCGGTGCTGGATATTGTTGCCATAGCCGCGCGGGTTCCATGCCGGCGATACCGGCGGCTGGCTGACGCCGTTCATATCGGTGGCGCGCACCCAGACCTCGTAATAGCCGGCCATCGGCAGGGTGATCCCGGCGCGCCAGCGTTGCCATGCGAAACGGTTGGGCGCGGGGTCGAGGGTGGCCTCTTGCCAGGTCTGCCCGAAATCAATCGAGACATGCACCGCCGACACATCGCCATTGCCCGCCCATGCATGGCCGCGCACCTCATGCATGCCGTCAGCAGGGACCGCCGTGCCGGTGCGCGGGAATGTAATGATTGATTTCACGGGCATTTCCGTCATCACGACCATATCCTCGACCGGCACCTCGGTGCCCGGTGCCACCGGATAGGCGGGCATGCGATAGGAGTAACCCGTCATCTTTTCGCCGTCATGCTCGCGGTCGCGCACCCAGATCCGGGTCAGATATTTATGCGAGACAGAGCCGGGATAGCCCGGCACGATCACCCGCAGCGGAAAGCCATGCAGCGCCGGGATGGCCTCGCCATTCATGGCCCATGCGATCATGCCGTCCTCCATCGCCTTGTCGATGGGCACGCCGCGCGAAATGGTGTCCTTTTCGTCATCGCCCGACAGATGCGGGTCATTGCCGTAATGCCCGGTATAGACCGCCGAGGGCTTCAGCCCCGCCGCGTTCAGCACATCCGACAGGCGCACCCCGGTCCATTCGGGGCAACCTACAGCACCCATGGTCCACTGGTTGCCCGAGGCGCCGGGGCGGAAAAACGCCCGGCCATTGCCGCCGCATTCGATCACCAGCCGGCGGGTGATGGTCTCGAACTGCGATTGCAGATCGGCAAGGCTCAGCTCCAGCGGGGTCTCGACCTCGCCGTCGATGGTCAGGGTCCAGCCCTCGGCATCGCCGTCAAGCGCGGTTTGCGGCACCAGCCCGTTCATGCGCACGAACATGCGGTCGGCCGGGGTGATGTCATCATCCAGCAGATGCGCGGGGGTTTCGGCGTTCAGGGGGCGGTCGCTCAGCACGATGAGGCCGGATTTCTGCGCCATCAGATCCATGCCGGTGTCTTGCGCATGGGCGGCGGGGATCAGCCCGCGCGGCCAGTTGCGTTCGAACGGCACCACCATACCAAGCGCCGCGCCCAGCGTGCCCGCCGCCCCGCTCGCCAGCAGGTGGCGGCGGGTGGTGTCGACGCGCGCGCCCGTGGCTTTTGCGGCGGTTTGCGTCGTGGTTTCCCCGGTTTCACGATTGTCGGTCATGTCGTTCGCCTCCCCTCAAACGCAGCCTGTGATCCTGCCCATGATCCGCCGGGCTGCGACATTTTGTCAAGTTTCTGTCAAATCCGGCCGGGGCAGCGCTGTCATTACGACAACCGGAAAAGCCCGCCTCTGCCCCCTGCCGGGCCTGCGTTCCGTCCTGAAACGGCGCTATTTCCCTTATGGCCGGGCCTCGGATGGTTGCGGCAGATCGTTGAAAAAGCGGGTCATGCGGTCCATCGCCTCGGTCAGGCGTTCCATGGTTTCTGATCCATAACAGATCCGCAAATGCCCCTCGCCGCCGGCGCCGTAAAAGGTGCCGGCCTCGACCACGACGCCGGCCTGATCCAGCAGGGCATCCGCCAGCGCCTGCGCCGGCATCCCGGTGGCCGAAATGTCGGGAAAGGCATAGATCGTCCCTTGCGGCAATGCGCAGGTCACACCGGGCATCTGGTTCAGCCGCGCCACGACCAGATCGCGCTTGATCCGGTCATCATCAACCATTGCGGCCAAAACCTCGGGCGGGGCGGTGATGGCCGCCAGCGCGCCATGCTGGATAAAGGTATTCACATGGGTCACCACGGTCGCATGCAGCTTGATCAGCGGAGCGATCAGCGCCTTGTCTGCCGCCAGCCAGCCGATGCGCCAGCCATCCATGGCAAAGGCCTTGGTAAAGGCGAACATGGTGATCGTGCGCTCGCGCATCCCCGGCAGCGAGGCGATCGACACATGTTCGGTGCCATCAAAGGTGATCCGCTCGTAAACCTCGTCACAGATCACGGCGAGATCGTGCTTGACCGCCAGTTCGGCGACGCCCGTCAACTCGTCCCGGCTGTAGCAGCGCCCGGTCGGGTTGGATGGATTGACCAGAGTGATCACGCGGGTCCGGGGCGTGATCCGCGCCTCGATCAGCGCCTTGTCCAGCGTGAAACCGGGGCCTGTCGGGGCGATGACCGCCCTGGCGCCCGCCATCTCGATCTTGCCCAGATGCTGGGGGTAATAGGGGTCGAGCAGGATCGCCTCGTCCCCTTCATCCAGCAGCGCCATAAAGGCGAGAAAGGAAGCCTCGGTCAGACCATTGGTCACGATGATCTCATCGGCGGTGAAATCCAGCCCGTTTTCGGTCTGCATCTTGGCCGCCAGCGCATGACGCAATTCGGGGATGCCCTGAAAATGGCTGTAATGCACATGGCCCGCACGCAAGGCGGCCACCGTCGCCGCCTTGATCACCTCGGGCGTATCATGCACGGGCATTCCCAGTTCCAGATGGATCAGGTCGGGGCGCGGACCAAGAGCCGCGGCACGGGCGAACATGCCATAGCTTTTCGCAGAGGTCTGGGTCAGGCGGCGGGCTAGTCGAAGCATCGGATCATCCTTACGGTAAAAAGGCGCGCAAGCGGGGGCCGTCAGCCGATCAGCCCCATCCGGGCGCGGATCTGGCGGTTAAAGGGGTGATCGGGCCGGGCCAAAGCCCCGGTCAGCACGGTGATATGGTTAGTGCCGGGCACATGGACGGCCTGCGCGGGCCGGCCTGCGGCGGTGCATTCTGCCCCAAAGGCGTCGTTCTGGCGCAGGAACTCGGCGGGCTCATCCCCACCCACAGCGACCAGCATCGGCACCGTCGGGCAATAGCTGCGCCCAAGCGGGCTGAAGCCTGCAACCTCGGCTGCGGTCAAAGACAGGCTGTCATTCTGGAATGATCGGGTGACGGGTTCCAGATCATAGATACCGCTGATCGCCACCGCGCCCGCAAGGGGCACACCCGGACCGGGCTGGCCTGACGGACGGGTCAGCCCGGCTTTCGCACAGGCAAGCTCGGCCACCAGATGGCCGCCCGCCGAATGGCCGCAGATGGTGATCCGGTCGGGATCGCCGCCGTATCCGGCAACATGGGCATGGGTCCATTCCAGCGCGCGGGCGCAGGCGCCCAGCACATCCGCCAGCCGGACGGCAGGCATCAGCGGATAGTCGATCACCACCAGCAGCGCACCAAACGGAAGGAACCCGTCGGCAAGGAAGCTGAACAGATCCGCATCCAATGAGCGCCAGAATCCGCCATGGATAAAGAACAGAACCGGCGCACCCGGATCACCCGCCGGCCGCGCGGGCAGAAACAGGTTCAGCGTCTGATCCGCGCCCGGACCATAGCGCAGCACATGGTGGGGCCAGCGGGCCAGGGCGGCATCCGCCGCCGCAGCCCGCCGTTTCATCAACAAAGGCAGGTCCGGCACGCCGTCCAGACTGAACTGGGCGTTCATGTCACGCAAGGGCGCCCTCTGTCCGGTCATGCCGTGATCCCTCTGGCCTATTTCTCGATGGCGGCGGTGGCCGCATCGACACGCGCAATGTCCCAGGTATCCAGCGTCGTCAGCGCACCGTCGCGGACGCCCCAGATCAGATAGGGACCGTTCACATCGCCATTGGCATCAAAGGTGATCGGGCCGGTCGCGCCGACATAGGTGAAGGGCTGGCCTTCGGCGATCAGCGCCTTGGCGCGGGTAAAGCCCTCGACGCCCGGAAAGATCACCTCGCCCTCGCCGCCGGTAACGATGCGGACATTGTCGGCGATCTCGCGGCCGCCCGGCTTGCCCGCCTTTTCCATCGCCAGCAGGGCGACGGCGGTCGCATCATACATCGTATGCAGACCCGGACCGTTGGGCGCGGACCCGAAACGGTCCTGCCACGCATCGCTGAACGCGGCCACGCTGTCGCCGGAAACCTGAGCATTGTCGATACCCACGGCATCCACCAGCATCCCGGCCCCGACGGCATGAACAAATTCATCGGCCCGCATCGCGTTGGACAGATACAGCTTGCCGGACCCGCCGAAGGACAGCCATTCGCGCGCCACCGTGGCCCCGTCGGCGGGGAAGGCCACCAGAAACAATGCCTCGGGATCGCCCCTGAGGGCAGAATTCACCTCGACCCGGTAAGAGGGCTGCTGTTCGTTATAGGCAACCATCTGGCTGACGGTGCCGCCAAGCGCCTCGAACGCCTCTTTGAAATCGCGGGCCAGACCCACGCCATAGTCAGAGTTCACATAGACAATCGCCATACGGTTCAACCCGGCCTCATGCGCCAGCGTCGCCATGACGATCCCCTGCGGGCGCGAGGTCGGCAGGGTGCGGAACCACAGCCCATCGGTTCCGCCCTCGGCCGCCAGCGCCGTCAGCGAAGGCGCCGACGAGCAGCAGGAGATCTGCGTGACCTTTGCCGGCACCGCGACCGAGGTCAGGATCGGCAGCGTCACCCCCGACGCGATGGAGCCAAGGATCACCGGCGATTTCTCGATCTCGACCAGCGATTTCGCCGCATCAACGCCGACATTGGGCTGGCCCTGATCATCGCGCAGCACAAAGCGCACCTTGCAGCCCGCCGCACCGCCGGCCTCGTTGAACTGATCAACGGCCAGCTGACCGGCATCGCCGATCGCCTTGCCGATGGCCGCATTCGGCCCGGTCAGCGACAGAACCGAGCCAAAGGTGATTTCGCAGTCTTGCGCCATGGCGGTGCCGGTCATCGCGCCAAAGGCGAAAGCACCTGAAAGCAGAAGTTTTCTCATCTGGATTGTCCCTGTTGAAGATTGCCCTGTTAGATCCGTGTCAGGCTGTCCGTGGCCCGCTTGCACCGTTGCGATCTTTGCGGGTCTGCCGGATCGCGCGCCGGTCGGCCCTGTCCCCTTGCAGGAGAAAGACCGACGGAGCCCATCGCGCCAGAAAAGGGGCCGGCACCGCGGCGGGGGGCCGCAGCGGAACCGGCAGATCGTCAAGCGGGCGTGCGCTCAGAATGGCCTCGGCCAGCATCTCGCCCATCACGGTGGTCATGGCGAGGCCGCGCCCGTTGCAGGCGGTGACGCCCAGAAAGCCCGGCCCGAGATCGACCAGATGCGGCAGGAAATCGGTCGTCACCGCCGCCGTGCCGCGCCAGATGTAATCGACGCGCGGAATGGCGGGCAGGTGCAATTCGGTTGCCAGCCGGGCGGCGATCTTGCGTGACATGCGCGATTGCGCGCCCCGGCCGGGCACCACCGCCATCCCGCCCGAGATCAGCCGGTTGTCAGCCGTCAGCCGGAAGGTGAAGATATTGGCGCGGGTATCGGATACCGGCTCTCGCCGGGGCGAAAAGCGCGCGATCAGGTCCGGCCCCAACGGCTCGGTCGCGATCTGATAGACGTTCAGGGGAATGACCGTGCGCCCCAATGCCCGCGCCGCGCCAAGATCATGGGCATTGGTGCAAAGCAGCACCCGCGCCGCGTCGACATGGCCATGGGCAGTGGCCACCCGCCAGCCCTCACCGCGCCGGGTCACGGACAGAACCGCGCTGTTTTCGTAAAGTTTCGCGCCCGCCGCCTCGGCCCGGCGCGCAAGGGCTGCGGCAAAGGCAACCGGGTTGATCACCCCGCCCGAGCGGTCGACAAGCGCGCCGTGATAGATCTCGATGCCCGTGCGCCGGGCGGTTTCTGCGGCGTCCAGCCATGCGACAGGGCGGCCCAGTTCGGCCCAGGCCCTCACGCGGGCCTGCACCACGCCCGCCATGGCGGGGGAATGCGCGGGTTGCAGCCAGCCGTTCTGTTCGGCCTCGGTCGCCGGCCCGGCGGCGCGCGCCAGTGCAAACACCCGATCCGCCGCACCACCGACCATCTGCAACAGCCGCCGACCCCGGTCTGGTCCCAGCCGGGCCAGAACCTGCGCCGGATCGGCCTTTGAAAAATTCGGAACCACGAAACCCGCATTCCGCCCCGAGGCCGAATGCGCCAGCCCGGCCGCCTCCAGCACGGTCACGCCCATGCCGCCCTCGGCCAGCGTGGCCGCCGCCGAAAGGCCGGTGAAACCGCCACCGATCACGACGACGCCGGCCTCGGCCGCGCCGGTCAGCGCGGGGCGATCCGGCAGCGCCACGCGGTCGTGCCACAGGGTCGCCGGGCGATCAGTCGACATGGCGTGATACGGTCTCGGATTCGCCGATCAGCCCGCGCGGGCGCAGCAGCAGCGTCAGCACGATCAAGAGCCCGATCACCATCGTCTGGATCGCGCCGCCCTGCGACTGATATTCAACCGGCAACAGCCTGCTGACGGCCATGCCGCTGGCCGACCACAACCCCCAGACCGCAAAGGCCCCGACAAAAGCGCCCCTGGTATTGCCCGAGCCGCCCACGATCAGCATTGCCCAGATCTGAAAGGTCAGGATCGGCATGAAATCCAGCGGGCTGACAAAGCCGATAAATCCGACATACAGCCCGCCCGCCAGCCCCATCAGCGCGCAACCCAGCACAAAAGCCTGGAGCCGCACCATGGCCGGGTTCTTTCCCAGCGAGGCCGCGGCAATCTCGTCCTCGCGCACGGCCTTCAACAGCCGCCCCCAGGGCGAGCCAAGCGCAACCTGAAGCGCGACATAGACCAGCCCGGCCATACAGGCGACGACGCCGAGATAGAACATGTTGAACCCGTTAGGCCCGTCGAACAGCCCAAACAGCGGGCGCGGCAGCCCGATCAGCCCCTGCGCGCCCCCGGTCAGGCTGTCAAAGTTCAGCGCGACCAGCTGCACGGAAATCGCAATGCCGAAGGTGGCGATGGCCAGATAGTCGTCACGCAGCCGCAGCGCGGCCAGCCCCACGATCAGCGCCCCAAGCGCCGCCGCCGCCATCCCCCCGATCAGCGCAACCGGAAAGGGCAGGGCAAAGCCGCCGATCAGCTCGGGCCGGGGCGGCCCCATCAGGATCGCGGTGCCATAAGCGCCGATGGCATAAAAGGCCACGACCCCGGCATTGAACAGGCCCGTATAGCCCCATTGCAGGTTCAGCCCCATCACGACGATGGAATAGATCAGCGTTACGATCAGGAAAAAGACCAGATACAGCAGGATTCCGGTCATTTCACGGCTCCTTTCGCGGCGCCGAGCAGGCCGGTCGGGCGCAGATAGAGGATGAGGAGAAGCAACAGAAAGGGCACCGCCATCTTGTAGCCGGGCGGGATCACATAGATCGAAAGCGATTCCGCCAGCCCGACGATCAGCCCGCCCAGCACCGCGCCATAGACATTCCCGACCCCGCCCAGAATGGCGGCGGCAAACAGGGGCAACAGCAGGTGAAAGCCGATCTCGGGGCGGATCTGAACGGTCAGCCCATACAGCACGCCCGCCAGCGCGGCCAACGCCGCGCCGATGATCCATGTCCAGCGCAGCACGCGCGCGCCGTCATAGCCGTAGACGCCGACGAGCTGCGGGTTTTCCGCATAGGCGCGCATCGCCAGCCCCAGCCGCGTATGTTTCAAAAACAGGTGCAACCCGATCACGACCGCCATGGTGACGCCCAGCGTAAAGACCTGATCGGGCATCACCCGAAACAGCCCGCCCACCGGGATCGCGCGTTGCAAGGTCGTGGAATAATAGGTCGCCGCGCCGCCAAAGATCATCAGGATCGACATCCGCACCAAGAGCGACACCCCGAATGAGCCAAAGACGACGGTCATCTTTTTCGATCGCGCCCGCAGCTTGCGATAGACCAGCCGGTCGATCAGCAGCGCCAGCGCGGCGGTCGCGACCATGGCCACCAATGTCGCAAAGATCAGCGGCAGCCCGAATGACAAGGGCGCCACCGGTCCCAGAAAGGTGCCGGTCAACCCCAGCACCGCCAGCGCGACATAGGCGCCAAATGTGATCAGCTCGGCATGGGCAAAGTTGGGAAAGCGCAGCACGCTCATCGTCAGGGTCAGGCCGATGGCCCCAAGCGCGATGATCGCGCCGGTCAGCACCCCGTCTGCAAGAACCTGAAACAGCATCAGTGTCTGCGCCCCCCGCCGCCCAGATAAAGCTCTATGATTTCGTCCATCACGCTCAGCCGCTCGGGCGTGCCGTCCAGCCGGTTGCGCCCCTCGGTCAGCACATAGGCGCGGTCCGCCACCGAAAAGGCGGCCTTGACGTTCTGTTCCACCATCAGGATAGCGACCCCTTCAGCAACCAGCGCCTTCAGCCGGGTAAAGACATCCGACACCATCAGGGGCGACAGGCCCGCACTGGGTTCATCCAGCATCAGAAGCTTTGGCGCGGTCAGCAGCGCACGTGCCACCGCCAGCATCTGCCGCTGACCACCCGACAGGGCGCGGGCCGGCGCATGGCGAAAACGGGTCAGGTCCGGGAATGCGGCATAGGCCCGGTCCAGCGCCTGCGCGGCCTGTGCGCGCGTCAGCGCCGCCGCGCCCAGGCGCAGGTTCTCGTCGATGGTCATGGTGGTGAAGACGTTGTTCGTCTGCGGCACAAAGGCCAGACTGGCCTCGGCCAGACGATGGGGCTGCGTGTTGGTGACGGTCCGGCCTGCCAGTTGCACCTCGCCTGACCAGACCGGAACGATCCCGGCGATAGCCTTCATCAGCGTGGATTTCCCGGCCCCGTTCGGCCCGATCAGGGCGACGAACTCGCCGGCGGCGACCTCGACCCCGGCGCCGTGCAGGATGGGCAGACCGGGGCGATAGCCGCCGACCAGATCGCGGGCGCAAAGCAGCGGCGCCGTCATGCGACACCCCCACCCAGATAGGCCTCGATCACCTGCGGATCGGCGATCACCCCGGCGGGCTGCCCCTCGGCGATCAGGCGCCCGGCGGCCATCACCGCCACATGATCGCACAGCGACATGATGACATCCATATTGTGTTCGATGATCAGAAAGGTCAGCCCCTGCTTGCGCAGTTCAGCAATGCGGTCGACAAGATGATCCAGAAGGCCGGGGTTCACCCCTGCCCCCGGCTCGTCCAGCAGGATGATCGCCGGATCGCCCATCAGCACGCGCGCCAGTTCGACCAGCTTTTGCTGGCCGCCCGAAACCGCGCCCGCCAATTGACGCTCTACCTTGCTGAGGCCGCAGAATTCAATGATGGCGCGGGCGCGATCCCGCAGGGCACGCTCTTCGCGCGCGACAAGGCCGGGGCGCGCCCAGGTGTTCCAGAACCGTTCTCCCGCCTGACCTGCGGGTGTGACCATGACGTTTTCCAGCACCGACATTTCCGCAAAGGGGCGCGGGATCTGAAAGGTGCGCAGCAGCCCCTGACCAAAGATCCGGTGCGGCGCCATGCCGTCAATGCGGGTGCCGTTCAGCGTGACGCGGCCGGAATTGATCGGCAGCGCCCCGGCGATGGTATTGAACAGCGTGGTCTTGCCCGCACCATTCGGCCCGATCAGCCCGGTGATGCCACCCGCACGCACGGTCAGGCTGACGCCATCGACCGCCCGGACGGCGCCAAAACTGCGCATCACATTCTCGATACGCAGCTCCCCTCCTGCGCGGCGAGAACCCTGCCAGTCCAGTGCCATGTGTTTCCCCGTTGATTTTTTCTCTATCATTTGATCAAACAAAAACATGATCAAACGATTCGATCAAGATGTTTTAAGGATGAAAGAATGAAAGAGCGCTGGACGATAAATTCGGGGTCGCGGTTCGAGGAACTGGCGGGCTATTCGCGCGCCGTCATTGATGGGGAATGGATCTTTATCTCGGGCACGGCGGGGTTCAACTTTGACGATGGCACCATCTCGGATGACGCGGCCGAGCAGACCCGCCAGTCACTGCGCACCATTGCCGCCACGCTCGACAAGGCCGGGGCTTCGCTGGCCGACATCGTGCGGGTGCGCGTCTTTATCCGCGACCGCGCCGATGTGATCCCGGTCAGCCGCATTCTGGGCGAGACCTTTGCCGATCCGCGCCCGGCCAACACCACCATCCTGTGCGGCTTTGCCGAGGAAAGCATGAAGGTCGAACTGGAGGTCACCGCGCGGAAACGATTTGCGCCATAAAGCCACTGTGGCGTATCTGACCGCCAGCCCCAACAAGCGGATCCGACATGTCCCTGACAGCATCACAGCCCGCCCTCTCTCCGGTCAATAACCGGACAACGGTGGGCGATAATGTATACGAGCAGCTGCGCCGCGCGTTGATGTGGGGACATTTCGAACCCGGTCAGTCCATCACCATCGACAGTCTGGCGCAGGAAATGGGCACATCTCACATGCCGGTGCGCGAGGCCCTGCGCCGCCTCGCGGCCGAAAACGGGCTGGAGATTAACCGCAGCGGAACGGCCCGCGTGCCTCAGGTCTCGGGCGAGCGGCTCAATGACATCTGCCGCGCCCGGATCGAGATCGAGGGTCTGGCCGCCGGGATCGCGGTTCACAACGCCTCGGATGCGGATATGGACCGGCTGGACGAATATATGCGCGATCACGAGCGCGCCGCACAATCCGGCGAAGTCTATGAGATGCTGCACCGCAACCAGATTTTCCACTTCGGGCTTTACGATCTGGCGCGCTCGGGGGTGCTGTCGCAGTTCATTGATGTGCTGTGGTTGCAGATGGGACCGTATATGAGCCTGCTTACCCATAGCATCGCGGGCCGTTACGGCACGCCGGCCGCGCCCCCGGAAAAAAGCCGCCATGCCGCGATCATGACCGCGCTGCGCGCACGCGACCCGGCCATGGTGCGGCAACTGGTCGGCGAGGATATCCGCATCAGTCAGGGCCTGCTGCATTCAATATGCACGGCCAGCCCGGCCGAAGGGCAACCGTAACGGACCCACAGGGGCATCACCGCTGACACCGGCGCCGGTTGCCGATGCGTGGGACGCGGCATTTCGGGAAAGATCCCGCGTCTTATCCGGGCGCGCTGCTGCCCTGCCCCGACCGGGCAAAGGCCGCTTTTGCCGCGCTGATCGCGTTCATGCTGGCGGGCACGCCGGCATAGACCGAAACCTGCAAGATGATCTCGACGATTTCCGCGCCTGTGACACCGGTGTTCAGCGCGGCGCGGATGTGGAACTCCAGCTGAGCGGGCGCGGTGCCCATGGCCGCCAGCATGGCGACGGTCAGCATCTCGCGGGTCCGCAAATCAATCGCGGGGCGGCTGAGGATATCGCCAAAGGCATAGCCCAGCACAAGCCCGGCCGCGTCGGGGGAAAACGCGTCGAGATTGGCCTGCACCCGGGCCGCCGCACCGCTTTCCAGCCGCTCAAGAACGCTCAGCGCGTCAGACAGCCGGGTCATGCGTCAACGCCCTTCATGCCTTCGTCGGTATATCTGGCCCCGGTGACAGGCAGCGCGGCAAGGCTGCGCTCGATCCCGGCCAGATCATCGGCAGTCAGGCGGATATCCACCGCCGCGGCATTCTGTTGCAGATATTCCACGCGCGTCGTGCCGGGGATCGGCACCACGTCATTGCCCTGTGCCAGCAGCCAGGCCAGTGCCAGCTGGGCCGCGCTGCATTCCTTCTGCGCGGCAATCTCCGCGATGCGCGCGGCGATACGGCGGTTGCCGGGCAGCGCATCGGGCTGGAACCGGGGCAGACCGGCGCGGAAATCACCGGCCCCGGCGCCGGCATTCTGAAAGCGCCCGGTCAGGAACCCGCGCCCCAGCGGCGAATAGGCGACAAAGCCGATACCCAATTCACGGCAGGCCGGCAGCACCTCGGCCTCGGCCCCGCGTGACCACAGCGAATATTCGGTCTGCACCGCCGTCACCGGATGGACGGCATGCGCGCGGCGCAGCGTGGCCGCACTGACCTCGCACAGCCCGATGCGGGCGATCTTGCCCTCATCCACCAGCCGCGACAGGCCGCCCATCACCTCTTCGATGTCGCGGCTGGGGTCGATGCGGTGAACATAATAAAGGTCGATCCGCTCGACGCCCAGCCGGCGCAGCGACCCCTCGACCGCGCGGCGCGCGTAACCGGGGCTGTTGTCGATCTGGCGGCGGTATTCGCCCGGTTCGCGGACAATGCCGAACTTGGTCGCGACCTTCATCGGCGCCGAGGTCTCGGCCAGAAACCGGCCGATCAGCTCTTCATTGTGATGCGGCCCATACATGTCGGCGGTATCGAGAAAATCCATGCCCAGATCCGCCGCCCGATGCAGCACGCCAAGCGAGCGGACATCGTCGCGCGGGCCGTAAAACTCGCTCATTCCCATGCAGCCGAGGCCGATGGCAGAGACATTGAAATCCGTCGTCAGGTTGCGGTGCTGCATGGGGTTCCCCGATCCGTCTTGTCCGGTCGCGGTCAATGTGACATTTCCGAACACAGCGGTATATGCCGCCAACCGGTAAGGGAGTTTCCGAAATCGGAAATAAGGGCGACGACGGCTTTATCTGGGACGATGTCCAGACCTTTCTGGCCATCGCGCGCAACGGCTCGCTCAGCGCGGCGGCAGCCAGGCTGTCACTGGGGCTGGCGACCGTCTCGCGCCGCATTGCGCGGTTCGAGGCCGCGATGGGTCAGCCTTTGTTCATTCGCCATCAGACCGGCTATGCGCTGACCGAGGATGGCCGCCGGCTGATCGAACGGGCCGAGGCAATCGAGGCCGCCGCGCTGTCGCTTCGTGACGGTGCCCGGGCGCGGGCCGAGGTGGCGGGCCGGGTGCGCCTCGCCACGGCCGAGAATCTGGCGACGGGGCTGATCCTGCCGGCCCTGCCGCAGCTGCGCGACCGCCACCCCAATCTGGTGCTTGAAATCGTCACCGATATCGCCACGGCCAACCTCAATCGCCGCGATGCCGATATCGCGCTGCGCATGGTCCGCCCTGATCGCGGTCATGTATCGGTGCAGCGCCTTGGCCTGCTGGGCTTTGGCCTCTATGCCGCGCCCGGCTATCTGGCCACGTGCAGGCTGGCGCCGGATGCGGCACCTTATGACGGCGATGCCCTGATCACATGGTCCGAGGCGCAGGCCCATCTGCCCGCCGCGCAATGGCTGGAGCGCGTCTTGCAGGGCCGCGCGCCGGCGGTCGTGACGGGCACGCTGGCGGGTCATCTGGCGGCCTGTCAGGGCGGGCTGGGACTGGCGGTGCTGCCGCATTTTCTGGCCGTGCCGCGCGGGTTGATCTGCGTCGAGGACCAGCTGGGACTGGATCAGGTGATCTGGCTGGTGACACAGGCCGATCTCGCCCAGTCACGCCGCGTGCAGGCGGTGGCGGCGTTTTTGCGTGATCTGGTGGCCGACAACCGGCAGGCACTGGCCGGCCGGCCCGGCTGAACGGCCCTTCCCCGCCATATCGCGCGCCAGAGGGCTTCAGCCGTGGCGGGACGGCACATGAACGGGCCGGCCGGTGATCTTTTATGCGGGACGGGGCGGAGTGGGACGGCGCGGGCCGGACCATGGCGCCGATACGCAGTTTTGCGTATTTGTCTGACGCCCCGCGCCCCCTAGCCTGCCCCCAGCTTCACGATATGCCAAGGGGAGGAAAGGCATGGCGCGTAACGTCACCATATCGGCCTGTCAGTATCTGGTCAGGCCAATCAGGGACTTTGATGAATTCCGCCAGCGCGTGCGCGGGCTGCTGGATCAGGCAAAGGGATCGGATCTGGTCCTGTTCCCCGAGCTTTTTACCATCGAGCTGTTCACCACCCTGCCGGACTGGCGGGACCGGCCGATCGCCGATCTGGTCGAGATCGACAAATTCACACCCGATTACAAGGCATTGTTTGCCGAGGAGGCGCGGGCGCGCGGGCAGCATATCGTCGCCGGCTCTCATCTGATGGCGGTCGGGGACGGGTTCGAGAACCTCGGCCATATCTTTTCGCCAGACGGTGCGGTTTTCGCCCATTCCAAGACCCATATCTTTCCCGCCGAGGCCAATTGGTCCACATCCGAGGGCGACAGGATGGAGGCGGTGCAACTGCCCTTTGCCAAGGTCGGTTTCAACATCTGCTATGAGACCGAGATCCCCGAATGCGCGGCAGCACTGGCCGAACAGGGGGTCGAGATCATCCTGTGCCCCTCGGCCACCTTTACCGAACAGGGGTTCTGGCGTGTGCGCCATTGCGCGCAATCGCGCTGTATCGAAAATCAGGTCTATCATGTCCATTGCTGCCTCGGCGGCACTCCGGGCGGGCCATTGCCCGATGGCTGGGCGAAAAGTTCGGTCCTCAGCCCCTGCGATCTGATCTGGAGTAATCCCGCCGGCATCGTGGCCGAGGCCGAGGCCAACCGCGAAATGGTCATCACAGGCACCGTCGATATCGAAAAGCTTTACGAGAACCGGGAAACCGGCGCCGCGACCACCTTCCGCGACCGCCGCCGCCGGGCACATCTTTACCGCGAATGGCCGTCGCATCTGCACGGCTGAGCCATCAGAAACATCAAATCAGGAGGAATATCACCATGGGGAAACTGAACCTGCCCGAGGGCAAGAAGATCGCCGTTAACCTGGGTGTCGATTTCGATGCACAATCACTGTGGCTCGGCGGCTTTAACCGGCCCAGCCCGTCCTTCATGTCGCGCGGCGAGTTCGGCGCCGAGGTCGGCATGCCGCGCATTCTGGATCTGTTCAGACGCGAGGGCATCAGATCGACATTCTTTACCCCTGCCCATACCGTCGATACCTTTCCCGCGATCTGCAAGCGTTCGGTCGATGACGGCCATGAGATCGGCCATCACGGCTATTACCACGAAAACCCGACACTGATCGGGCGCGACACCGAAAAGCGGCTGATTGATCTGGCCTTTGCGACCTACAAGAACCAGCTTGGCCTGCGTCCCGTCGGCTATCGCTCGCCCTATTGGGATTACAGCGAGAACACGCTGGATCTGGTCGAGGAGGCAGGGTTTCTCTATGACAGCAGCCTGATGGCGCGCGATCTGGTGCCCTATCGCCCGCAGCGCTGGCAGGTGAACTGGGAAAAGGGCAATGTCGCCGGCCCGGCCAGCAAGGTGCTGGAAATCCCGGTCAGCTGGTATCTCGATGACTTCCCCGCGCTTGCCTATACCGGCGCGCAGGAAGGGATGAGCGATACCGACGCCGTGCTGCGCCGCTGGACGGATATCTTTGACTATGGCTACAAAAACGAACCCGGCGGCATCTATGCCATGGCGCTGCATCCCCAGATTATCGGGCAGGCCCATCACATGATGATGCTCGAGCGCCTGATCGAACATATCAAATCCCATGATGGCATCTGGTTCGCCACCTGCGAGGAAATCGCCAATTGCTGGGAGGACGATGACGAGGATCGCCGCAAGATGGCCCTGCCTGATGCGCGTGGCGTCGCGCCCATGCCCGAGGATTACGGCTGGCCCCGCTGATACGGCCCCGGGCGGCGCATATATGATGCGCCGCCGCTTTCGCGCAAGGCGGGCCGCCGGCTTGATCAGACGGCCCAAGCGATTAAGCTTTGATGCAGGGCCGCGGCGCGGAGGGGGGATTGGGCGAACTGCTGGTCATAGATGTTGACG
Source organism: Paracoccus sp. (in: a-proteobacteria) (assembly GCA_030538705.1). Lineage (GTDB taxonomy): Bacteria > Pseudomonadota > Alphaproteobacteria > Rhodobacterales > Rhodobacteraceae > Paracoccus. The sequence goes on from JAUNTL010000010.1 coordinate 20,565, forward strand.
CCTCGGGCGAGATCCGTGACCTGCTCTCGCAGGGGCTGCGGCAGCTTGACCCGTCACTTCTGGCGCGGTGGCGTGGTCTTGCCGTCGACCTGCTGGCGCGCGGCCGGGACCGGCTTGCCTTTCACCACCCGCAGGGACGGCACTGGTTTTCCATCGCCATGACGGCGGATGATACCGGGCTGCATCCCTTTGTGCGTATGAAAATCCACGAGGTCAGCCCGCCCTTTGGCCTGTCGCGGCGCGAGTTGCAGGTCACGACGCTGCTTGCCGGCGGCTTTTCGAACGAGGCGGTTTCCGCGCATCTGAACATCAGCAAACGCACGGTTGACAAGCATATCGAGAATATATTCCGCAAGACGGATCGCTGGACACGCTCGGCGCTGGCGGTGCTGGCGGTTGATGCCGGGCTGATCGACATCAGCCTGAAAACAGCGGCCGGGCCGCGAGATGTGGCCGGGGCCGCGCCCGCCCCTGCGGCCTCGCCCCCGGCGCGGCGCCGGGGCACACGTTCCTTGCAGCGCAGCCCGATCCTTGTCGGCATGCCGCTGCCACTGGGCGGGACGGGACAGGCGGATGCGCAGGAAATGCTGAATGGCGCGGCGCTGGCGATCGACCAGATCAACAGCGGCGGCGGTGTGCTGGACCGCGAGGTCAGGCTGGAGGTGATCGACTGCGATATCACCAGCCCGATGGCCGTTCGCGCGGCGCTGCACGATCTTGCCGCCCGCGACGTGGCCGCGATCACCGCGGGCTATTTCCATGCCGACGCGACAGTGTTTGATGCCGCCGCCGATTGCAAAGTGCCCTTTCTGCATGCCGCAACGCTGGAAAGCGCGGTCCGGCTGGTGCGCGATAATCCCGGCCGCTACCGCAACGTGTTCCAGACCTGCGGCAGTGATATCAACTATGGCCGCGGTATCGGCCGGTTTCTGGCCGGGCTGGTGGCATCCGGCGCATGGGCGCCGCGCAAGCGTCGCATCGCTTTGGTTCAGCCGCCATGGCCGGGGCTGGATGTCGGGCTGGCCGATCTGATGCGCGGCCTCTCGGGGCGCGAATGGGAGATCATCCCCTGTCATCTGCCCCTCGGCCCGGATCGCGACTGGCCCGGGGTCATGGCCGTGCTTGAAAGGCTGGACCCCGATGTCATCGTTCTGGCCGCCTATCTGCTCGAGGACGCGCTCGGTTTTCAGCAGGCGTTCATGCGTCAGCCACTGCCGGCGCTTGTCTACAAGCTCTACAGCCCCTCGGTGCCCAGCTATCGCGAGATTCTGGGCCGGGACGCCGAGGGCGTTATCTGGGCCACGACCACCGGCGTTTACAGCGATGCCATCGCCGCACGCTTTCAGGATCAGTATCAGGCCCGCTATGGCCGCCGGCCGGGGCGATCACATGCCGGAATCGCTTATGACCGGATCAGCCTGCTGCTGAGCGCATGGCGTCAGGCCGGCAGCGCATGGCGCAGCCATGCAGTGACCGACGCACTGTCTGCGGGCGTGTTTCGCGGCGTGAACGGGGCTTATTGCTTTGACCGCTCGGGCCGTGTGGGGCTGTCCTTTCCCGATGACACGCCCGACCCGTCGATCAGTCAGGCCCATCTGGTCTTTCAGATCCGGAACGGCCGCCAGAAAATCATCGCACCGGCACCCTATGCCGAAAGCAGTTTCCAAAATCCGCCATGGCTGCGCGGGTCAGAAAATGACTGAAGGTTCTGCCGGCCGGATCAGCCATTTTCCCCTTTGCCGCGACCTTGCTCAGGCCGCACCCGCCGGAATATCGTGCTATTTATCTGATAAATATCAATAAAACCGGAAAGAACAGCCGGCGCGGTCGCGATCCGCAGCGCGCGGCGTGGTCTCTGATCCGCGCGCAGGCCGAGGATCACCGGCACCGGCCAGTCCACTCCAGTCCAGTCCAGATCTGACGCCCGTGCACCGGAAAGAAAGCGGCACGGACATATCCCGCGCCCCGCGACAGCCCCCGGAACATCCCGCCAGAGCCTCGTGTTCCGGGGCGTCACCGGATGAGGGCTGACATGTGACTGAAACCGGACCGGAACGCGGCGAAGCCGCGATCACCCCCGATTGCCCGGACGGGTGACCGCATCACACAGCACGACGATCATCCTGATCAATGCGTCGCGATCTTCCGCAATCGACTTGAACCCCTTGATCGCGGCCGAGATCATCTGTGCGGTCATATCCGCGTCGTCGCAGCCCCCGGCGGCCAATATCTCTGACAGCAGCCGCCAAAAGGCCGCATGCCCGCGTCGCACCGGCTCATAACTCAGGTCGAACAGGTCTTTTGCGTCGGGGTTGGCCTGAACAAGATCGTAACCTTCAAGACCCCAGGACAGGCAGGCATGGCGCAGCTTGTCCGCCGCATCAGGTATCTGCGCCAGATCAGAGGTCAGCCGCGCCAGCGCCCGGGCCACCAGCATGTCGATGACGGCGGCATAGATATCCTGCTTTTGCGGAAATGACAGATACAGTGTCGGCCTTGCGATCCCGGCGGCTGTGGCGATGTCGCCCATGGTCGTGCGGGCAAAGCCATAGCGGATAAAAACATCGGCTGCGGCCCGGGTAATCTTGTCGCGACGTTTGTCCGCGGGGGATTGTGTAACGGTCATAGCGTGCCCGACATAGGAAAACCCGCATGAAATGCCAAGTTGAGACGTTATAAATATTCTTTGGCGCCGCATCAAAGAGCATCCTTGCCGCGCCTGCCTGATTGCCGGACCCGGCGTTTAAGATTTTGACCGCCGTCACCGGGGATCAACACAACGCATTGCTCCGATGCCCGAAAAGCCCTTATGATGACGGGGTTCCTGCTGCGATCTGCTGCTTCGCCCGGCGGCGTTTCATGCGGCCGGATCGTTGCGACCACCATGCGCCGCGGGCCTCGCACGCCATCCGCCCCGCCCGCACCGGCGCCATGTCTCAGGCAACGAGACCGCTTTGCAGCCCGACCGGCGCAGCGGCGGATAAGGCAGGCCAGAATCCGCAGCAGTTCGGGGATATGGCCGCCCCGACCGCAGCCTAGTTCCGGCAGCAATTCCCGGCACTTCCGGGGTGCAGATAGCTGCCCCGCAAACCGGGCACCGGCCGGGACATCGCAAAGCATAAGATATCGCCGGCGCATAGATGATCTCTGACAGCGATGCGCAGCGGATCGCCTTTCACGGACCCGTCGTTCCGCAAGGGGCGGCCATGTCCCGGCAAGCGGTCACGCCGATATCCGGTGCGATCTTTTTTCCTATGAAAACAGCCGCCCTCATCATGATCGGTCTGATCCGGTGCCGCGATCCTGCCGCGACAGGCGCGATACGCCTTGCCGGTCAGCCCGCCTGCCAGCCCGGCTTTCGGCGCTCGAAAAAGGCCGCGATGCCCTCGGGGGCCTCGGCGCCCTCCCAGACCTCGACCAGCCGGTCGATGGTCATGTCGATCACCTGCGCGTCGATCCGGGGGCCGAGGTCGCGGGCCAGCCGCTTGGCCGCAGCAACGGCGCCGGGGGCGCATTGCAGGTAAGGCTCGACCTCTTCGGCGGTGAACTTGTCCAGATCTTCGGCGTCGCACAGCCGGGCGACAAGGTTCAGGTCAACCGCCTCGGCGGCATCGAACAGTCGCGCCGACATGAACACGCGCCGGGCCTTGTCCTCGCCCATGCGCGCCAGCACATAGGGGCCGATGGTGGCCGGGATCAGGCCCAGCCGGGTCTCGGTCAGCCCAAAGCGCGCGCCGCGCACGGCCAGCACGACATCGCAGACCGACATCATCCCGACGCCGCCGCCAAAGGCATTGCCCTGCACCCGGCCGATCAGCGGTTTTGGCAGCGTATTCAACGCGTTCAGCATCATCGCCAAGGCCCGCGCACCCTTGCGTCGCATATCGGCATCGGCCCGCATCTGGTCCTGCATCCAGCCCAGATCGCCGCCCGCGCAAAAGGATTTCCCCTCAGCCGCCAGCACCACGGCACGAACCGACGAGTCCGCCCCAAGCTGTTCCGCAGCGCGGGTCAGCTCATCAATCATCAGCGCCGACAGGGCGTTATGCTTGTCGGCGCGGGCCAGCCACAATGTCGCCACGCCACGGGAATCGGTGTCGATGCGGATCGTTTCAAACATCACTGCCCTTTCGCATCGCCTGCGCCATCGCGGCGGCCTCGCGGATCAGATCCGCATCCAGCCCGGTCACAAAACCCTGACTTTCCAGATAGTTCATCACTTTTTCCGTCGCCACATTGCCCTTGGCACCCGGCGCATAGGGGCAACCGCCAAGCCCGCCGACCGCCGCGTCAAACACCCGCAAACCGCGTTCCAGCGAGGCGCCGATATTCTCCAGCGCCCGGCCTGCGGTGTCGTGGTAATGCCCGGCCAGCCGATCCGCAGGCAGTTCGTTCAGCACCGCCGTCAGCATCGCGTCGATAGTCTCGGGGCGGCCCTGCCCGATGGTGTCGCCCAGGCTGATCTCATAACAGCCCATATCCCGCAGCGCCGCCGCCACCCGCGCGACGTTTTCGGGCGGTGTCGGCCCGTCGAACGGGCAATCCGTCACCACCGAGACATAGCCCCGCACCGGCACCCCATCCGCCTGCGCGGCCGCCGCGACCGGGGCCAGACGCTCGAGGCTTTCGGCAATCGTCGCATTCAGGTTCGCGCGGCTGAATCCCTCGGACGCACTGGCAAAGATCGCCACCTCACCGGCCCGCGCCGCCCGCGCGCCCTCATAACCCTTCATATTCGGGGTCAGCACCGCATAGCTGATCCCCGGCGCGCGCGTGATCCCGGCCATGACCTGCGCGGCGTCGGCCATCTGCGGCACCCATTTCGGGCTGACGAAACTGGTCACCTCGATCCGGCGAAAGCCCGCCCGGCTCAGCAGATCCACCAGCGCGATTTTTTCCGCCGCCGGGATCAGCCGCTTTTCGTTTTGCAGCCCGTCGCGCGGACCCATCTCAAAGATCTCGACTTTTTCCATGGCTAACCTCCCGACAACCACGACGCGACATAAAAGCCGACCTGACCCGACGGCAAAACCCAATCCAGTAATCCGCCCGGCGAAAAGGCCGCAAAAACCTCAATCTCCACACCCCCGCATCTTCTGTCCGAAAATATCCTGGGGGGAGTCCGCAAGGACGGGGGGCAAAGCCCCCCTGCCCCCGTTATTCCGTTCCGATCATCACATCACTGGCCTTGATGACGGCACAGGCTTTTTCGCCGACCCTCAGGCCCAGTTCCTCGACGGCTGCGTTCGTGATCGACGAGGTGATGACCGTGCCGCCGATGTCGATGCGGACGATGGCGTTCACCGCGCCTTTGGTGACCTCGGTCACGGTGCCGGCCAAAATGTTGCGTGCGCTGAGTTTCATGGTTTTCTCCTGTTTGAATGGGGCGGGGCTTAACCCGCTGCCTCTTCGTCCTCAAGCCGGATCAGGGGCGCGCCCGCCTCGACCTGATCGCCGGGGGCGGCCAGAACCTCGGCGATCACGCCGTCGCGGGCGGCGGTCAGGGTGTGTTCCATCTTCATCGCCTCAAGGATGGCCAGCCGGGCGCCTGCCGCAACCTCTTGCCCTGCCTCGACAAAAATCGCCTTGACCAGCCCCGGCATGGGCGACAGTGTCAGGTTCCCGCCCACAGCGGCGGTTTCGCGGTCCAGCGCGTCGGTCGGCACAAGGGTCAGGCTGCGCCCGCCGAATACGCTGGTCCCGGCGGCATGGGTCACCACATGGCGATCCACCGGGTTGCCGTCCACCCACCAGCGATTGTTCGACCATTCGACCAGATGCGCCGCGCCGTCCAGCGTCACCCGCGCCGCGCCGGGGCCAAGGACCTCTAACACAGCCTCGCCGCCTTCCCACATCACAGTGCGGCGCAGCGGCTGCCACAGGGTCAGCCCGCCGGTGATCTCGGCCCGGTGCAGCCCGGTCAGCCCCAGAACCGCCAGCGCGCGGGTCTCGGGCGAGGGTTCCGCCGCTTCGGTCAGCGCGTCCAGATCACGGCCGATCAACCCGGTGTCCACCTCGCCCGCGGCAAAGCCCGCGTGGCGGGTCAGGGCAATCAGGAAGTCAAGGTTGGTCGTGGTTCCCGCAACCTCGGTCCGGGTCAGCGCGGTTTCCAGCGCCCTGAGCGCGATGGCGCGGGTCGGGCCGTGGGTGATCACCTTGGCGATCATCGGATCATACCACGGGCTGATCGTGTCGCCCTGCCGCACGCCGGTCTCGATCCGGGCGCCATCCGGGAAATGCAGATGCGCCAGCGTGCCGGTCGCGGGCAGGAAACCGGCCGGAACGTCCTCGGCATAAAGCCGCGCCTCAAAGGCATGGCCGCGGATGGTCAGGTCATCCTGCCGCGCGGGCAGCGGCTCGCCACTGGCGACGCGCAACTGCCATTCGACCAGATCGACACCGGTAATCGCCTCGGTCACGGGATGTTCGACCTGAAGGCGGGTGTTCATCTCCATGAACCAGAACCCGTCGGGGCGCAGCCCGCCCGAGCCGTCCACGATGAACTCGATCGTGCCGGCCCCGCTGTAGCCGATGGCCTCGGCGGCGCGGGTGGCGGCCTGACCCATGGCGGCGCGCATCTCTGGGGTCATGCCGGGGGCCGGGGCCTCTTCGATGACCTTTTGATGGCGGCGCTGAAGGGAACAATCACGCTCGAACAGATGCACGGCGCGGGTGCCGTCGCCAAAGACCTGCACCTCGATATGGCGGGGCTGCTGGATATATTTCTCAATCAAAACAGCAGGGTTACCAAAGGCCGTCGCGGCCTCGCCCTGCGCGGATGCCAGTGCATCAGTGAAATCCTCGGGCCGCTCGACCAGCCGCATGCCCTTGCCACCGCCGCCCGCCACGGCCTTGATCAGCACCGGATAGCCGATGCGCCCGGCCTGCGTGGCCAGATGCGCGCCATCCTGATCGGCCCCGTGATAGCCGGGAACGACCGGCACGCCCGCCACCTCCATCAGCGCCTTGGCGGCGTCTTTCAGCCCCATCTTGCGGATCGCATCGGCCGAAGGGCCGATGAACACCAGCCCCGCCGCCGTCACCGCATCCACGAAATCGGGGTTTTCCGACAAAAAGCCATAGCCGGGATGGATCGCCTGCGCGCCGCGCTCCAGCGCGGCGGCAATGATCGCATCGCCGCGCAGATAGCTGTCCCTGGGTGCCGGGCCGCCGATCAGCACGGCCTCATCCGCCATGGCGACATGGCGCGAATCGCGGTCGGCGCCGGAATAAACGGCGACCGTGCCCACGCCCATGCGGCGGCAGCTGTCGATCACGCGGCAGGCGATCTCGCCGCGGTTGGCGATCAGGATTTTCTGAAACATGGCGAGGCTCCGTTAGAGAGGCGGTCAGGGAACGGCATAATCAACCTCGACCAGACGGGCGAAACGATGGCGATAGATCAGGTTCGGGCGGACCCCATCGGCCCACCACATCATCATCGGAATCGAAAACGGCAAGGTCAGGATCAGCGCGATCCACACCGGCACCACCGCCTGCGGGCGGCGCAAAACCAGAAACGGCACGGCCAGAGCCGCCGCCAGAAACAGGGTCAGGTTCAGCGCGAGACCGATCAGGGCCACGGTGAAAAACATCGCGCCGGACTGCCAGATCTGGCCCAGATGCAGCAAGATCCACAGGTTCCAGCCAAGCGCGGCCAGCCCCGCCAGACCGCACCACCCGACCAGCAGCCAGACCGGCCCAAGGGTTTGCGCCAAGGGATGCGACAGGGCAAAACCGGCCCCGGTCGGCACCCATTGACGTTCGATGATGGTGCGGCTGGCCATGGGATCAGCGGATGACGGTCAGGCTTTGCCCGGCCAGTTGGTCGCGCTTTTCGACCAGCTCATCGCCGTTCTCGACCACAAGCGCGACCAGATCAGGGTCGGCGGGCAACTGCTCGCCCTCGTATCCGCGATAGCGTGCGGCGGCCAGCACCACCCATGTCCGCCCGGCCAGCGAGAACCGATCCCCCGCCTTGGGCGCGTCCGGCCCGGCCTCGACCACCACGGCGGCGGTCGGTTTGTCCTGATACAGCCCGATCCCGATATGCGAGATTTTGTTCATGCCCAAAGTCCTCTCACAATTACATCCTGAACAGGCCAAAGCGCGTCGGCTCAATCGGCGCGTTCAGCGAGGCCCGCAGCGACAGGCCCAGCACGTCGCGCGTCTTGCGCGGATCGACGATCCCGTCATCCCACAGCCGGGCACTGGCATAAAGCGGATGGCTCTGGCGGTCGAACATCTCGATGGTGGGGCGCTTGAACTCGGCCTCGTCCTCGGCCGACCAGTTGCCGCCCTTGCGCTCGATCCCGTCGCGCCGGACGGTGGCCAGCACGCCCGCCGCCTGCTCGCCGCCCATCACCGAGATGCGGCTGTTCGGCCATGTCCAGAGGAAGCGCGGGCTATAGGCGCGCCCCGACATGCCATAATTGCCCGCGCCAAAAGACCCGCCGACCAGCATGGTGATTTTCGGCACATTGGTCGTCGCCACCGCCGTCACCATCTTGGCGCCGTGCCGCGCGATACCCTCGTTTTCATATTTCCGCCCGACCATGAATCCGGTGATGTTTTGCAGGAAAATCAACGGTGTGCCGCGCTGCGAACAGAGTTCGATGAAATGCGCGCCCTTCTGTGCCGCCTCGGAAAACAGCACGCCATTATTGGCGATGATCCCGACCGGGCAGCCCTGAATATGCGCGAACCCGGTGACCAAGGTTTCCCCGAACCGCGCCTTGAACTCATCAAACCGAGACCCGTCCACGACCCGGGCGATCACCTCGCGGATGTCATAAGGCGTGCGCAGATCGCCCGGCACGACGCCCAGAATCTCCTCAGGATCATAGAGCGGTTCCTCGGGCGACTGCCAGACGACCGTCTGCGGCAGATGCCGGTTCAGGTTGCCAACAGCGCGCCGCGCCATGGCCAAAGCATGGGCGTCATCCTCGGCCAGATAATCGGCCACGCCCGACAGGCGGGTGTGAACATCGCCGCCGCCCAGATCCTCGGCGCTGACCACCTCGCCCGTTGCGGCCTTGACCAGCGGCGGGCCAGCCAGAAAGATCGTGCCCTGACCCCGCACAATGATCGTCACATCCGACATGGCGGGCACATAGGCGCCGCCTGCGGTGCAAGACCCCATCACCACAGCGATCTGCGCGATCCCCTTGGCCGACATCCGCGCCTGATTGTAAAAGATGCGCCCGAAATGGTCGCGGTCGGGGAACACCTCGTCCTGATTGGGCAGGTTCGCCCCGCCGCTATCGACCAGATAGACGCAAGGCAGGTTGCACTGCTCGGCGATCTCCTGCGCGCGCAGGTGTTTCTTGACGGTCATCGGGTAATAGGTGCCGCCCTTGACCGTCGCGTCATTGGCCACGACCATCACATCGCCCCCATGCACCCGGCCAATGCCCGTGATCACCCCTGCCCCCGGCGCGGCCCCGTCATACATCCCATGCGCCGCCGTCGCGCCGATTTCCAGAAACGCGCTGCCGGGATCGAGCAGGTTCGCCACCCGTTCCCGAGGCGGCATCTTGCCGCGCGCGGTATGGCGCTCCATCGCGGCCGCACCGCCGCCCGCCGCCGCAGCCATGGCTGCCTGACGCACGCTGTCCAGCAGATCGAGATGCACCTGCCGGTTGGCCCGGAACGCATCGGATGAGGGAACAGCACCGGAGCGAAGTCTCATTCATTCGGCCTTTCTCTGACGCCGGTCCGGGCGCGGCAGGTTGTCGCAACCCGCCGGCCGCAGGCACGGGATTGATCTGGATCATGTCCGCTGACGCTGCAAGGGATCACGAAACTGTCGCATCTTGTGACAGGAGCTTCATGATGAAAACGCTTTGTATCGCCGCCGCCATGGTTGCACTGGCCGGTCCGGCTCTGGCCCAGTCGGCAGGCGAATGGACGCTTGGCTTTGGCATCGGCAGTGTCCAGCCGAAAAGCGATAATGGCACGGTCGCCGGCACCCGGCTGGAGGTCGGCGACAGCATCCGCCCGACGTTTACGGCGGAATATTTCATCCGCGACAATCTGGGGGTCGAGCTGCTGGCGGCAACGCCGTTCAGCCATGACATCACGCTTGCCGGTATCGGCAATGCGGGCAGCGTCAAGCACCTGCCGCCGACGCTGTCGCTGAACTGGCATTTTGAAACCGGCGGCCCGTGGAAGCCCTTTGTCGGGGTCGGCGTGAACTATACGAGCTTTTTCAGCGAGAAATCCCCGCTGGGTGATCTCAGCCTGAAGGATTCCTGGGGTCCGGCGGTCAATATCGGCACCGATTACTGGCTGAACGACAAGGCGGCCGTCCGCGCCAATGTCCGCTGGATCGGCATCAAAAGCGATGTCAGCCTGAACGGCCAATATATCGGCGAGGCCAAGATCAACCCGGTTGTCTGGGGCGCATCCTATGTGATGAAGTTCTGACGCCCTTGGCTGCGCCCCCGAAACGGGGCGCAGCTTTGGCCCGGCCCCGCGCCAGGCGGCGCCGGTCGGTGGATCAACTCGCCGCGACTGCGTCACCTGACCCCCGATGGCATGATCAATGCGGATCTGGCACATAGGCCAGAAGCCAGAAATATTGCTGCGCGGTCAAGGTCATAAGACAGCTGTAGCCGGCCGGACCGCCGCCCGTGCCGCCGCCCCAGCGGCTGACTTCATACTCACAGGCGGAATCGCGGAACGCGATCCAGTCGCGCTGCATCTGACGCAGGGGACCAGCGGTTTCCGGTGCGGCCGAACCAAGGTCGGCCATCTCTTTATCGACCTTTTTCGCATCCGCCATCACGGCCTCATAGGCGCTGTTGAGCCGCTTGTCCCAAAGATCGAACTCCTGGCCGACACAATAGGACATGCCGACTGTCGTGTTGCCGCTCTCGCCCTCCAGACAGGCCTGTGCGGCGAGGCCGATGCATGCCTGCGCGCCGCCGTCGCGCCAATCATTGTCGCGGCCCCGCCCGGCCAGCCAGTCCTCCATACAGACGTCAACCGGGGCCGGATCAAACGTCAGCCCAAAATTATCAACTGAATCAGCCTCTTGAGATGAGGCGGCGCCCGCCGCGACGAGTGCGGCCGCGATCGTGAATGACCTCAGAAAATGCATCATGGTTTACCTTTGTGATGATCAAGGACGACACGATAACACAAAACTGCCGTGGCCCAACCGCCCCCGCACCGCCTCAGACCAGCGCCATCAACTCGCGCCCGATCAGCATGCGGCGGATTTCCGAGGTGCCGGCGCCGATCTCCATCAGCTTGGCGTCGCGGAACAGCCGGCTGACCACGCTATCGGCCAGAAAACCCGCGCCGCCCAGCGCCTGCACCGCCTGATGGGCCTGCACCATGGCCTGCTCGCTGGCGTAAAGCACCGCGCCCGCCGCATCCTGCCGCGTGACATTGCCCGCGTCACAGGCGCGCGCGACCTCATAGACATAGGCCCGGGCGGTATTCAGCGCGACATACATATCCGCCAGCTTCGCCTGCATCAGCTGAAAACTCCCGATCGGCTGGCCGAACTGGTGGCGGGTGCGCAGATAGGGGACGACCTCGTCCAGACAGGCGGCCATGATCCCCGTGCCGATCCCCGACAGGACCAGACGTTCGTAATCCAGCCCTGACATCAGCACCGCGACACCGCGCCCTTCGGCGCCCAGAATATTTCCGGCCGGAACCGCGCAATCCTGAAAAATCAGCTCGCCGGTGTTGGAACCGCGCATCCCCAGCTTGTCGAAATGCGGCCCCTGGGTAAAACCGGCCATACCTCTTTCGATGATAAAGGCGGTCATGCCCCTTGACCCTGCCTCGGGGTCCGTCTTGGCATAGACGACCAGCGTATCGGCGTCGGGACCGTTGGTGATCCAGTATTTATTGCCGTTCAGGATATAGCTGTCGCCGCGTTTTTCGGCGCGCAGCTTCATGCCGACGACATCGGATCCCGCGCCCTCTTCGGACATGGCCAGCGCGCCGACGGCCGCGCCGCTGCACAGGTCGGGCAGGTATTTCGCCCGCTGCTCATCGGTGCCGTTCAGGCGGATCTGGTTCACGCAGAGGTTGGAATGCGCACCATAGGACAAGGCGACCGAGGCCGAGGCCCGCGCGATCTCTTCGGTCACGATGGTATGGGCGAGATAGCCCAGCCCCGCGCCGCCGAATTGCTCGGGCACCGTCACCCCCAAAAGGCCCAGCTCGCCCAGTTCGCGCCAAAGCTCGGGCGCAAAGCAGTTGCCCGCGTCAATCCCGGCCGCCATCGGCTTGATGCGTTCCTGCGCAAAACGATGCACCATCGCGCGCAGCGCGGCGATATCCTCGTCGCGGTCGAACTCCATCCCTTGCGTGAACATCGGCCTCTCCCCTGACGCTGCATTTTATTTGAACGGTTGTTCATATAACGCGGAATATGCGCGCGCCGCGCGGCTGCGTCAATACTGGAACGGCCCGCGCGCGTGTCACGCGGGCCGCCGCGGAAGCAGACCGGCAGGGAGAGAGACCGGCCCGCCACTGCCTCAGATTGTTCGGCCGCCATCGACCTCCAGAATGACGCCGGTGATAAAATCGGCCTCATCCGAGGCCAGATAGAGCGCCGCATTGGCAATGTCGCGCGGTTGCGACAGCCGGCCCATCGGGATCGTGGCGATGAAACGGGCGCGGTTCTCGGGCGTGTCGGGCACGCCCATGAACTGTTCCAGCAGACCGGTCACGCCCATCACCGGGGCGATACCGTTCACGCGGATCCTGTCGGGCGCGAGTTCCACCGCAAGCGAGCGGGTCATCAGATTCACCGCACCCTTTGACGAGTTATACCAGGTCAGGCCGGGACGCGGCCGGATGCCGGCGGTCGAGCCGACATTGATCATCACCCCACCACCCTGCGCCCGCCACAGCGGCACACATGCCTTGGTCATGTGAAAGATCGACAGCACGTTGATGTCATAGATCTTGCGAAAGGTTTCTTCGTCGGTCTCCATCAGGGGTTGGTTGCGGTTCGTCCATCCGGCATTGTTGATGACGATATCCAGCCTGCCGAACGCACCTTGGGCTGCCTGAACCGCCGCCGCGACATCGCCCGCCTTTGCGACATCGCAACGGACCGCGATGGCATTCTCGCCCAGATCGGCGGCAACGGCGCGCGCCCCCTCTTCATTGAGATCGACCACCGCGACGCGTGCGCCCTCGCGGATAAAAGTCTCGGCGATACCGCGCCCAAAGCCCGAGGCCGCGCCGGTGACAATAGCGGTCTTATCTTTCAATCTCATGATCTTACCTCCAATTTCTCAGCCATAATGACTGACCACCGCCTTGATGTGAGAAAATTCCAGCAGCGCGACCAGACCCTTTTCACGGCCATGGCCGGACTTGCGGATGCCGCCAAAGGGCAGCTCAACCCCGCCGCCCGCGCCGTAATTGTTGATGAATACCTGCCCGCAGCGCATCGCGCGCGCCACGCGCTGCTGACGCGCCCCGTCCCGTGTCCAGACCGAGGCAACCAGCCCGTATTCGGTGCCATTGGCAATCGCGATTGCCTCGGCCTCGTCGTCAAAGGGGATCAGGCACAGGACCGGGCCGAAAACCTCTTCCTGCGCGATACGCGCCTTGGGATCGCAGGGACCAAACAGCGCCGGGGCGACGTAATACCCACCTTCGGGCGTATCGGGCGCGATCGTGCCCCGCGCCATCAGCGGCGCATCGGCACCGGCGACATAGCCTTCGACGCGGGCCTGCTGGCGTGGGTTGATGACCGGACCCAGAACCGCATTCTCGCCGGAATCCGACGCCGCGATTCCTTCGAACCGTGCCCTGATGCGCGCCGACAGCTCATCCCAGATTCCACGCTGGATCAGCACCCGCGCCCCGGCCGAACAGGTCTGACCCGCGTTCTGGATGACCGCATTGATCAGAAAGGGCATGGCCGCATCCAGATCGGCGTCATCAAACACGATCTGCGGCGACTTGCCGCCCAGTTCCAGCGTGCAGCCGATGTGATTTCTTGCCGCCGCGATCTGGACCATGACGCCGACCTCGGGCGAGCCGGTGAACGAGATAAAGTCAATCCCGCGGTGCGATGACAGCGCGGCACCCGCCGTCTCGCCGCGCCCGGTGACGATATTGATCGCACCGGGCGGAAAGCCGGCCTGAACCGACAGCTCGCCGATGCGCAGCGCGGTCAGACAGGCATCCTCGGCCGGCTTGAGCACGGTGGCATTGCCCATCGCCAGCGCCGGCGCGACGGAACGCCCGAACATCTGCGCGGGATAGTTCCACGGGATGATATGACCGGTGACGCCACGCGCCTCGCGGTGGACCTCGACATGATAGCCGCGCTGAAAGGGCACGATCTCGCCCAGCACCTTGTCAGCGGCGCCGCCATAATACTCGAAATAGCGGGCAGTAACGACCATATCGGCGCGGGCCTGGGCAATCGGCTTGCCATTGTCACGCCGCTCTAGCTGCGCCAGCTCCTCGGCATGTTGCGCGATCAGTTCCGACAGCCGCATCAGCAGCCGCCCGCGTTCGACAGCAGCCATCCGCCCCCATTCGCCATGATCATAGGCCGCGCGCGCCGCCGCCACGGCGGCGTCGATATCCGCCGCGTCACTGTCGGCGATCTGGGCAAAGACCTCGCCGTCGATGGGCGAGCGGACATCCATCCGTGCGCCCGATTGGGCGGGCATGAGCGCGTTACCGATCAGGTTCATCGGCCGGGGCAGGATCAGGGTCATGACATACCTTTCAGTGATGCGCGGCCATCTGCGCGAGCGAGCCTTCCGAGACCTCGCCGCGTTCGATGACCAGAGTGCGTTCGGCAAAACCACGCAGCAGGGCGGGGTTCGATTCGGTGATGATCAGCGCGACCGAGCGGTCGGAATCGCGCAGCGCGCGCAGCGCCTCGGCATAGCGTTGCGCCAGCGCCGGCGCGAGGCCCTGAAACGGCTCATCCAGCATGATGAGCCGGGTGCCCGACATCAGCGCGCGCGCCAGTGCCACCATCTTGCCCTGCCCGCCCGAGACGTTACCGGCCGGCCGGCCGGCCATCTCTCTGAGTTCGGGCAGGATCGTATAGGCGCGTTCAAGCCGCCGCGCCGTCTCGGCCCCATCCAGACGCGCGGTCTGGGCCGGCAGCAGGATGTTTTCCTCGACCGTAAAGGCCGAGAACAGCCGCCTGTCCTCGGGCGCATAGCCGATCCCCATCCCCGCCCGGCGCGAGGGCAGAACCGCGTCGATGCGTTCCCCGTCGAACAACAACTCACCCGCCACGACATTGGTGAACCCCATGATCGTGCGCAGCAGCGTCGTCTTGCCGGCCCCGTTGCGCCCGATCAGCGCCACGGTTTCGCCCGCCTGTATGGTAAAGCCGACATGGCGCAGAATCGGGATGATGCCGATCGAGGCATCAAGGTTTTTCAGCTCCAGCATCAGACCACCTCTCCGATAACATCGCGGATCACATCGGGATGTTCGAGAATTTCGCGCGGCGTGCCGCGCAACTGGACATTGCCGGCGTTCCAGACCGCGACCTCATCGGCATATTTCTCGACGATGCCCATGTCATGCTCGACAAAGACCGAGGTGACGCGGGCCTCGGCCAGCGCGCGCACGAGGATCTCCATCACCCCGTGCTTTTCCGAACTGGCCACACCCGAGGTCGGTTCATCCATCAGCAAAAGGCGCGGCTTCAGCGCCAGTGCGACGGCGATGTCGATCAGCTTGCGCTGCCCCTCGGACAGCTCGACCACCGGGCGATGCGCGACATCCGCGCAGCGCACCAGATCCAGCAGGTGCATCATCTCTTCACGCTGCGGCACGCGGCTCAGCGGGCGCAGCGGGTTGCGGAACCCCTCGCGCGCCGCGACCGAGATCAGCAGGTTTTCCAGCGCCGTATGCTCGACAAACAGCTGCGGGATCTGGAATGCGCGGGCGACCCCGCGGCGCACGATGGCACGCGGTGGCAGGGGCGTGATATCCTCGCCCTCCAGCAGCACCTGGCCCTGGCTGGGCTTGATCCAGCCGGTGCAGATATTCAGAAACGTCGTCTTGCCCGCCCCGTTCGGGCCGATGATGGCAAGGTTGCGCCCGGCCTCGATCACCAGCGAGACATCATTGGCCGCAACCACGCCGCCAAAGCGGATTTGCAGATTGCGGGTTTCCAGAAGCGGCGCGGCCATCAGCGGTCCTCCTTGTTGCGGGTCAGGCGGATATCCTCGAAAAAGCCGATCACCCCGCGCGGCGCGAAAAGGATGATCCCCAGCAGGAACGCGCCCAGCAGCAACTGCCAGACATCACCGGCAAAGGCCGAGGCATAGACGCGCACGAATTCATAGATCAGCGCGCCGACAAAGGCCCCGCGCACCGAACCGGCACCGCCGAGAACGGCGATAAAGACCATCTCGGCCGAACGTGTCCACCAGGCATATTCCGGCGTCACCACACCCTGCGCCAGCGCCATCAGGATCCCCCCCGCCCCGCACAGCACCGCCGACAGCACATAGCCCGTCAGCAGCGCCCGGCGCGGCGAGACGCCGAGATATTCGAGCCGCGTCTCGTTGGTCTTGATGGTGCGGAACAGCTGCCCCATGGGCGAACCGAGCCAGCGGATCGCGAACCAGCCACAGCCCATGACCATCGCCACGGTCAGATAGAACAGCACCAGCTCATAATCCGCGCGGTTCAGGTCCATGCCCAGCACCGGCGGGCGCGGCAGACGCTTGCCATCCGCGCCGCCCGTATAATGATAGAATTTTTCAAGGATCGACCAGAAGATCATTGAAAAGGCAAGATTAAGCATGCCGAAAAAGATGCCGCGATAGCGCACCACAAACAGCCCGACAAGAATGCCGGCGATGCCTGCACCGACAAAACCGGCCAGCAACACCAGCACCAGATCGGCCCGCGGCATGGCGCCGACGAGAAAGGCCCCGCTATAGGCGGCAAGGCCAAAGAACAGCGCATGACCAAAAGAGACCTGGCCCGCGCGCAGCAGCACCGTCACCCCCAGCACCGCCAGCCCCTTGGCCAGCGCCAGATTGATGAGCAGTTGCGAACCGGGCAGCACGAAAGGCACGGCAATCAGGAAAACCGCGCCAAGAACCGGCAGAAGGGTTTTGATATTCATCTTGTTTCGCAGCTCCCCTGCCTTAGATCTTGCGCGCGGACGGGCTGCCGAACAGGCCCTCGGGCCGCACCAGCAAAACCAGCAGCATGATGAGATAGGGCACCAGCGTCGCCATCTCGGGCCAGATATAGACGGCGAATGACCGCCCCAGCCCGATCATCAGCGCAGCCACGGCCGCGCCGCCGATCTGTCCCAGCCCGGCCGTGGCGACGACGGCGAATGACAGCACGATCATATCGGCCCCCATCCCCGGCAGGATCGAGGTGGTGGGCGATGCCAGCGCGCCGCCCAGCCCCGCCAGCGCCGCGCCGACGATAAAGGTCAGCAGGAACACCTTGTCGGCATTGATACCGATGGATTGGGCGGCCTCGCGGTCCTCGGTCGTGGCGAGGATCAGCTTGCCGGCGGTGGAATGGCGCAAGAACCAGCGCAGCCCGATCAGCATCGCGCCCGCGACCAGGGGCAGCAGGATCAGTTGATAGACCGTATAGGTCACGCCGAATACGGTGATATTGCCCAGCGATTGCAGCACCGCCGACTGGAAATAGGGCTGCGTGCCCCAGACCAGCCGCTGCACATCCTCCAGCATCATGAACACCGCGAATGTGACCAGCAGTTGCAGCACTTCGGGCTTGTCATAGATGCGCCGCAAGAGCAGCCATTCAATCGGTCCGCCCAGTGCCACGCCCACCAGAATAGCCGAGACCAGCATCAATGGCAGCCCGAAGATCGGCGGGACGCCCCAGGCCAGCATGACACCGGTCAGCGTGACCGTGACATAAGCCCCGATCGCATAAAGCGAGCCATGGGCGACATTCAGGATACGCATCACCCCGAAAATCAGCGTCAGACCGAGCGCGACGACGAAAACCTGGGCGGCATAGGCAATGCCGTCGAACAGGGCAAGAAGAAGAATGGTTGTATTCATCGGCGGCTCCGATTCAGGGATGGTGCTGCGGCGCAGACAGCCACGCGGCCCGGCGCCGTCGATGCGGGCCGCGTGGGGCGCGCGCGCAAGGATCAGCCCCGCGCGCAGACCCGGACCGGGACCGCGCGCGGGTCTGCATCAGTTGTCGTAGGTTTCCCTGCCCACCTGGTCGCCGAAATCAGCGCCGAGCGTCCGGATCCAGGCCAGCGATTCCTGACCGACCGGCGGCAGCAGATCATCGCCATCATAGATCACCATCTTCTCCATCGTGGCAAAGGGGTAATCTCCGGTCTGGACCGTCGTGCCCATCAGCTGATCCTCGATGCCCTGATTATCCTCGCGGATGCGCACCGTGCCGCCCAGCCCCCGAAACTCCAGCCCTTCCATCGCGGCCAGCAGCTGATCCTCGTCGGGCCAGTTGCCGTTATTGTCGGCGATGGCCTTGTCATAGGCGGCCTCCAGCGCGGCGAATGCCTGCGAGGCATGGAACACCGAATAAATCGGGATCGAGCCGGTGCGCGCCTTGTATTTTTCCATGAAGTCCTGGAAATCCGCATCATCACGCCGCGTCGGATGCAGGAAATAGTGATCGCCGCGGCCACCGATCAGATGGCCCGCCGGCAGGCTGGAGCCAAGCCGTTCCAGCGAGGATTCCGCCAGCGGCAGCAGGAAAGTCGAGCTGTTCATCAATCCGCGCTGCGATGCCTGCTGAACAAAGGTATCCAGATCGCCCCCCCAGGAGGTCGACAGGATGACATCGGGCCGCAGCGCCTGAAGGCGCGAAATCTCGGTCGAGAAATCGGCCGAGCCAAGCTTGGGGAAGAACTCGCCGACGACCTTGGCATCGGGCTTCATCACCTCCAGCGCGGTGCGGAAGATATCCCAGCTGTCGCGACCCCAGGCATAATCCTGATTGACCACCGCAATCGTCGTAAAGTCGGGCTTTTCCTGCAAAAGATAGAGGATCGCCGCCATCATCTCGGCGGTGGCATTGGCCTGCGGACGAAAGACGTATTTATATTCGTCCTCTTCGAAAATGCGCTGCGTGCCGCAATCCCACATGAAATTCGGCACTTTGAGGTCTTCGGCCAGCGGCGCCAGCGTCACGCAATTGCCCGACGAGATCGCGGCGAACATGACATCGGCGCCCTCGCCTTCGACCAGACGGCGGAATTCCGAGGTCAGCGCCTCGGCCCCCGCGCCCTCGTCGATATAGCTGATACGGACCGGCACGCCATGAATGCCGCCGGCGGCATTGATATCCGCAACAAAGATCTCGGCCGCGTCACGCGCCGGCACCCCGAAAACCGAGGCGGGGCCGGTCAGAAACGTCGTCATCCCGATCTTGATTTCGGCCGGCTTGTCCTGCGCCATCAGCGTCAGCGGCATGGACGCGCAAAGCAGCGTCGTCGCAAGCAGTCTCTTCATTTTTCGTTCCTCCCAGTTGATCCTTTGACGCCGGCACGGGCCGGCAGCCGCGCCATCGCGCGTGACACCGGCCCGCTCGCACAGGACATCGTCACGCGCGGCCCGGCGGTCTCCTCAGCCCGGCGGGTCGGCATTCGAATCTCAGGTTAGGCGAGGGCCGGCGATACGACCAATAGCTTGCAACGATCCCCGCCATAGGATTAAGCTATGACATATGCAGGTTTATTTCCCGCGCCGGTGGTGCGTCGTAACATTGCTGCGAAATCTGGGAGGATGGGTGATGAAAATTACAGCGGCAGTTCTGGAGCGGGGCGGCATCACCAGCGGATTCGAGGCCGCCGGGGCATTGAACGTGCGCGAGGTTGACCTTGATCCGCCCGGTCCCGGCGAGGTGCTGATCCGGCTGGGCGCGGCGGGGGTCTGTCACTCGGACCTTTCGGTCATCAACGGCACGCGGCCGCGGCCGGTGCCGATGGTGCTGGGCCATGAGGCATCAGGCTTTGTTGAAGAGGTCGGCGCCGGGGTCAGCGACCTTGCGCCGGGCGATCATGTCGTATGCATCTTTGCGCCGGGCTGCGGCAGCTGCATCCCCTGCGCCGAGGGTCGGCCGGCACTATGCACCCGCGCGGCAAAACATCACGCCCTGGGTGAGCTGATGACCGGGCACCGGCGGCTGTCGATGGATGGACAGCCGGTCAATCACCATGTCGGCGTCTCGGGTTTTGCGACCCATGCGGTGCTGGCGCAGCAGTCTCTGGTGCGGGTCGAGGCCGATCTGCCGCCCCATATCTCGGCATTGTTTTCCTGCGCCATGCTGACGGGTGCGGGCGCGGTGTTCAACACGGCGCGGATCATGCCGGGATCGTCGGTCGCGGTTGTCGGGCTGGGCGGGGTCGGTCTGTCGGCGATCCTTGGTGCCCATGCCGCCGGCGCGGGCGAGATCATCGCCATCGACCCGCTGCAATCCAAGCTGGATGCCGCGCGCGAGATGGGCGCGACCTGCTGCATCCGCGCCGATGCAGAGACCACGGCGGCGGTGCGCGATCTGACACATGGCGGCGTCGACACGGCGCTGGAATTTGCCGGCAATGTCCGGGCATTGGAAACCGCATGGGACGTGACCCGGCGCGGCGGCATGACGGTCACGGCAGGACTGGCCCATCCCGACGCGCGCATGGCCCTGAATGCCCTGCAACTGGTGGCCGAGGAACGGGTGCTGAAAGGCAGCTACATCGGATCCTGCGTGCCACAGCGCGATCTGCCGCGAATGTTCGCGCTGCATGCTCAGGGCCGTCTGCCGGTTGAAAAGATGCTCAGCCACCGGCTGCGGCTGGATCAGATCAACCTGGCGATGGATCAATTGGATGACGGCACGGCGATCCGCCAGATCATCGACTTTGACTGAGCGGGACCGGTCATGGACGTCCGCCAGCTGCGCTATTTCCTTGAGATAACGAAATCCTCGTCGATCTCGGCGGCAGCGCAGTCACTGGGCGTCGCCCAGCCCTCGCTGTCGCAGCACATCCAGCGGATGGAGGCCGAGCTGGGGATGACACTGCTGGAACGCTCGTCGCGCGGCATCACCCTGACCGAAGAGGGGCGCATCCTCGCCGATCACGCGCGCCGCATCTGCGAAGACCTGAACCGCTGCATCGCCGATATGCGCGAAATCGGATCGAGCGTGCGCGGGCGGGTGAATTTCGGTGTGCCGCCCTCGGTCTCGATGGTGCTTTCGGTGCCGCTGGCGGAAACCGTGCGGCTGGATCTGCCCGATACCCAGCTGCGCGTCGCCGAAGCAATGAGCGGCTATCTCAAGGCGTGGCTGGAGGATGGCACGATCGACATCGCCTTTCTCTATGACCTTGAAGGCTGCGCCAATCTGCGCGCGACCCATGTTCTGGACGAAGATATATGGTTCTATTCGGCCCCCGATGCCTGGCCGCTGGACACGCCCCCCGGAACACCGGTCAGGCTGCGCGATCTGGGCGGGCTGGATCTGGTCCTGCCATCGAACGGGCTGCGCCGGCTGATCGACCGGGCGGTGGCCGAGCAGGGGATCACGCTGAATGTGGTGACGGAAATGGATGCGCTGACCCAGATCAAGGAGCTGGTGGCACGCGGCTCTGGTTATACGATGTTTGCCCCGGCGGCGGCGCAGGATTTTGTCCAGCGGGGGGAATTGCTGCGCGCCCAGGTGGTCGAGCCGGTGATGACCCGCCCGGTCTATCTGGTCCATGATCCCGCCCGCGTCGATACCCGCGCCTGCCGCGCCGTGCGCGATCTGACGATTCAGGTCGCGCGTGAACTGGCCCGGCGCCGGATATGGGAGGGCCGCCTGCCCTGACGCGCCCCCCCGGCCCTGCACCGATGGCGCAGGCGTCCGAGCGGTCACGGTCGCGGCGGCCGGCCCCGCAGGCCCTGCCCGACATCACTGGCAACCGGCCTCTCAGCATAAACCGGCGTCCGGCAAACCGTCACGGCAGCATCACCCGCAACCCGCCCATGTCGCAGCCCGGCCTGTTTTTGCAGCCGCCCGATCCGGCTTCCGGCAAACCGTCACGGCAGCAGCATCACCCGCAATCCGCTCATGCCACAGCCCGGCCTGATTTCACTGCGGCCGCCTGATCCGGCACAGGGGCACCGCAAACCATCACGGCAGTATCACCCGCAACCCGCTCATGCCGCAGGTCAGAACGGCCCGGCGCGGCATGGTTCCGCGGCGGTCGTCCGCCCCCAAACAGCCCCCGGCGAACCGCCGCAGCAATATTCTGGACTGCACACCCTGCGCGTGCCTCATTCCCGCACAAGCGCGACCCGACCCGGCATGACTGCGGTCCTCTGACCGGACGCACGGCCCCCCGGCGAACCATCGCTGAGGCACCCCGTCCGTGCCGCAGCCCGGCACAGGCCCCGCCCGGTTTCTCCGCCCGGCCGTCTGACGGACCAACGCCCCGGCAAACCGCCGCAGGTCTGCGCAAAGGGCCGGGCGGCATATCGCGCCGCCCGGCCCTTGTCCGATCAGCGGATCGCGATCGGGTTGATGATCATCTGGACCGCGCCCTCGATGCGGGCCTGTCCCATGACGAACAGGAACTCATGCACCCCGTCGCGGGCGAGCGCGCGGGTATCCATGTTTTCCAGCAGATAGATACCATGCTGCGGTTGCAGGATCTGATGGACACGGAACGCCTCGCCCTCGGTCTCGGCCGGCACGACCTCCAGCCCCCAGGTATCAGCGCCGACAGCCATCACGCCCAGTTCCGCCAGATATTCCCCGCCGGAAACGCCCAGGCCCGGCTCGGCCGCGCCGAAACGTGCCGGGTCGGGGTTTTCGCCGTCCAGCAGGTTCATCCAGTTGGAGTTGAACAAAACGACGTCGCCCTCGCGCAGTTCGACCCCCTGTGCCTCGGCCGCGCCGCGGACATCATCGGCGGTATAGGCGCGCCCCTCCTCGACCATATCGACACCGTAATAGGCGGCCATATCCAGCATCACACCGCGCCCGACCAGACCGGGCAGCTTTTCCAGCCCGAGCGCCGTCAGCCCGGCGGCCTTGGCAAATTCACCGGCGCGATGGCCGTTGTAATAGACATGATCAATCCCGGCATGACCCAGCCCGTCAATCTGCGAGCCGATGCCCAGCCAGCCCATGAAAATGTCGTCATTATAGGTGAATGCGTTTTCGCCCAGACCGCTGTTGGTGATCTGGTTGGGCTGCAAGACCGCGACCGACAGGCTGCGCGGCGGAAAGGCGGGCGTGTCCGGCCCGACGATCATGCCGAGGCTGTAGACCTTGCCCTCGGTCACAAGGCCGGCGGCCTCCAGCACACGTTCGGGGGTCATGCGGTTGGCCGATCCGATTTCGTCATCCGGTCCCCAGGGCGATTGCACCCAGTCGGGCGCCTCATGCGCATGGGCGGCGGTGTCCTGGGCCAGCCCCGCACCCGCCGTCAGCGCCAGCAGCGCGCCCGCAACCAAGGCGGTTCTCATGTTCAGATCGTTCATCCCGTCTCCTCCTCTGACGATGAATGACCGAATGCTAATCCCGGCCCGTCGAAACGGGACATAGGAAAAATCTGTGGCGGCCAGAGACACAGCTTATATCCCGCGCGATGCCGGCCCGCCCCCGGCACGCGGGGGGGGATGGGTAGAAGCAGAGATACGAAGGGTCATTGCAGGGGGGGCGCGCGCGCGGATGATCGCACGGCTGCCGTAAACCTCGGCCTCGGACAGGGGCCGCCCGCGCGCATGGGGGCGGATGGTTCCGGCCCTATCCCCGCGCGCGCAGCCTGGCGCCCAGATCGCGCGCCGATACCGTGGTCAGATCGGCCAGATCATCCCACAGCGCCGCGCCTGCCGCGCCCAGCATCGCAACGGCCTTGGCGCGCAGCCGCGCCGCCAGTTCGGCCGGCAGGACCGGCTGATCAAGATCATGGGCCGCCACGATCCGGCTGCCGTCATCCAGCGTGATCTCAAGTGCTGCCTGCATGTCACCGATGCTGTCATCGCCGATGACCGTAACCCGCTGCGCGAACCCGGCCAGCCCGGCATCAAGGGCCAGCCCGTCGGTATAGATCCGGTCATCGCCGGTCGCATCGCCGCGCAGCACCATACCGGCCAGCCAGCCATAGCTGAACTTGACCTCCAGCCCGCTGCGGGGCTGTTTGAGGTCGCAGACCCGCAGCCAGCGCGGACTGGTGCGCAGCGCCAGCGCCGCCACCCGCTCCGGCCCGGCGCCGCGCAATCCGGGCGCGGCCAGCAGCGCCTCGATCATCGCATGGGTGCCATGGCAGCAGGCGTGAAGCTTGTATTTGTTATCCTCGAACAAAAAGCGCGCTGCCGGCGCGGGCGTCAGCCCGGCGGTCTCGTCGGCGGTCGGCGCATGGGTGGCGACAAAGCCCTGATGCCCCATCAGCCCGTCATCGGCCGAACTCATGCCAAGTGCCGCCAGCCGCGCGCATTCGATCCCGTTGGCCGCCGCGATCCCGGCATTATAGGGCTTGCCCATGGTGCCGAACTGCGATTTCAGCCCCGAAGCCCGCGTCGCGCACAGCCCGATGGCGGCAATGATCTGCGCCCGGCTCAGCCCCAGCAGCCGCGCCGCCGCCACCGTCGCGCCAAAGGCGCCCGCCGTCGCAGTCTGATGAAAGCCCAGATTGTAATGCCCCGCCCCCAGCACCAGACCCACGCGGATCGCGGCCTCGGCGCCGGCCAGAAAGGCCGTGACAACCGCGCCGGCGCTCTGGTCCGTTTCCTCGCCAAGCGCGAGCGCGGCGGGATAGATCGCAACCGAAAGATGTCCGATATGACCGAAATGCGTGTCATCGTAATCGAGCGCATGGCTGGCCGCCCCATTGACCAGTGCCGCACCACGCGCCGGCGCCCTGCCCCCGCCGATCACCGAGGCGGCCTTCACCCCGCCCTCTTGCGCGATCATCATGCGCAGGGCGCCGGCGACCGGCTCGTCTGCGCCGGCAAGGCCGCAGGCCATCCAGTCCATCAGCGACAGCCGCGCCATTTCGCGCGCGCGCTCGGGCAGGTCCGCGGCCGGCATCAGCGCGAGATCAGCAATCAGGGCGAGAACGGGGGATTCGCGGGTCTGTGACATGGCCGTCAGCCTAGCATCTCCCGCCTGCCTGCCAAGCCGGCACGGCAGGCAGGGCTATGGGGGCGATATCAAAATCCGATAGCCGGCCGCAGGTCATGACCCGCGCGGGTCCGGGCATATAAAGGCCGCGCACAGGTGCCGGCCTGTCGGGCC
This sequence comes from Paracoccus sp. (in: a-proteobacteria), assembly GCA_030538705.1. GTDB lineage: Bacteria > Pseudomonadota > Alphaproteobacteria > Rhodobacterales > Rhodobacteraceae > Paracoccus. The sequence goes on from JAUNTL010000010.1 coordinate 45,789, forward strand.
ATGGTCCATAGCCACGGCGCGGCATGGAATGACGCGGCAGTTTCCGCAAATCCGCAAGCGCTGTAAAGGACCATGACGAGACAGATTGCGCGCCGGCCATGCGCCCCGGTCCATTCTCCACGCCCGCCCATATCCCGCGCCGCTCCGCAGGCAGACGGATCATGTCTGGCGCCGCCAGATGACGTCATGGTCCCAAAGCGCGGGAGAGCCGGCCTTTCATTCCCTGACACACAGGCGCGAAGGCCGTTCCTCCCGCTATCGGGGGACAGGATATCGCGCGCGCCCGTATCCCGCGTCAATCCACAGGCAGAGGGGCCATGTCAGGCGCGCCCATTGACGTCATGATCCCAAGGCGCCGGGGGCAGGTCTTCCCATTGTCAGGAAGCAGGATATCGCCGGCAGGCAGACCGGACAGCGTTACCATCCATCCGCGCGGGTGCCGGCATCCGCAGCGGCGCTGTTGCGGCCGGCGGTGGTTATGCGGTTCATCCGCGCCCATCGCAGAAACAGCGCCGAGCGCGCGTTGCGGCCCTTCAATCATCCGGTTTATTCCCACAGATGCGGGGAACAGACTGGTCCAGATCGAAGGTATGATCCTCAATCGCGGTTCATCCTGCGAGTGCCGGAAACAGCTCGAACCAGCCCCGTATTGGCCGGAACCGTGCGGTTCATCCCCGCTGGTGCGGGGAACAGCGCGCGCTCCAGCGCGCGGCGGGTTTCCAGATCGCTTCACCCCCGCTGGTGCGGGGAACAGTGCGAGTGAATGTGAAGAACGGGCGGTGCTATCGGTCCATCCCCTCGGGTGCGAGAAGCAGGCCAGATACAGCGCAAGTTCCACGTCATGAGCCGGTTCTCACCCCCGCGAGTGCGGGAGCAGACTGGTCCAGACCAAGGGTATGATCCTCAATCGCTGTTCATCCCCGCGGTGCGGGGAACAGCGTGCTGCTTCGGCCACGGGCCGCTATGGCGCGACGGTTCATCCCGCGGGTGCGGGGAACAGATCAGGTCGGCAGCGTCGGTAATCAGGTCTTGCGGTTCATCCCTCGGGCGCGGGAAACAGGGATAATCAGCCGCAGCCGGTCAGGGGTTACCCGGTTCATCCCCACGGGTGCGGGGAACAGCATGCTGCCACCTCGGCCAGCACTTCGCAAGGCGGCTCACCCCCACGGGAGCAGAGAACAGGCCCGGCATCCGGCCCGCCGGGTGCGGCCGCCGGTTCATCCCTGCAAAGGCGAACAGCAGCCCCCATAACAAAACCCCCGGCACGGATGCCGGGGGGTCTGTCTGGTGGCCGTTCTGGCGGGTCTTATTCGCCCATAATGCCGGCCATCCGGTCCAGGGCCTGCGTCAGCCCGGGCAGCGGAATGGAAAAGTTCAGCGTCTCGCCGCTGTCCTGAATGATCGTTGCGAGGTTCATCGCGTCGGGCGCGGCGGCCAGTGTCTCGGCGCTCAGCGTCACAGGGATGACGCAGCCACCGGGGAAACAGGTCGAATAGGCCAGATCTTCCGAGCTTTCGCCGATTTCAAGAACCGCACCACGATCAAGCGCCAGACCAAAGGGCAAAAGCACGATCCCCTCGGCCGCGCCATCCTCGCCGCGCGCCATCTCGGCGCTCAGCAAACGCTGGCCGGATTGCGGATCAACCTGAATCTGGGTGACCGCGCAGCGCGGGCCTTCGACCTCGGCGGCGCAGGCAACGGTCCAGTTGCCATAGACATCCGTAATCGCCGAGGCACCACCCGGCAGCGGCGTAATGACCGGCGCAGGGGCCTCGGCGGGGGTGGCCGCATCGGCTGCTGCGGCCTCGGCCTCGGCTTCGGTGGTCTGTGCAAAGCTGGCACCCGCCACGGCCAACGACAGCGCAGCCCCTTGGGCAAACATCAATATACCATTGTGAATCATTGTTTTTCCTTGGCTTTCACTTGAGATTATGCCGACTCTGCCGGTCTGGCAAGCGCCTGATGAAAAGGCGCCCGCCGGTTTTCAGGGCCGTGGTTCAGAACTTCATCCCCATGGTGATGCTGCCCCCGACCTCGCGGATCGAGCCGCGCTGATGGGCATCCAGCCGGACCTCGCCATAGATACCGCTGTTGGGGTCATTGCCCATCATGCCGACCGAAAGGTCATACATGGTGCGCGGCATCGGCGCGAACTGCTCGAACGGCGGCGCACTGTCCGGCGCGCCGATAAAGCGCATCCCGGTCACCGCATTATCCTGGAAGTTATAGCTGACACCGCCGCGGATAAAGGCACGGTAGTTGCTGCCGTCATCATTGCGCACGTTATGACCCAGTTCGGCCGACAGCCGTGCAGCACCCAGGAAGCGGCGGCCCTCGTCCATCGCCAGCCCATAAGGACCAAGCCCGCTTTCCTCTCCGCGCTGACGCTGCCAGGCCAGATCAACCTCGGCCAGCGGGCGCAGATAGGTGCCGTTCTCCCAGGTGAAGCGGTTGGTCGCGACCCCGAGGTTCAGGTGGATCTGCTCGGTCTTGACCGTTGCAGCGCCGTCATGAAGCGCGACCTCGGTGCCGTCGATCAGCTTGCCGGACAGCCCGACCACGCGTCCCGACCGCATCTTGCTCTCGCCAAAGCTCAGCGCGCCCTGGAATTCGGCCTCGCCCTGGGTCATGAAGCCGAAGATGCCGAAGCGGTGGCCGTCATAATTCCCGGCAAAACGCGAACCCGCGGTCATCTCGCCATGCTCCTGCCCATAGGCGACACCAAAGCGCAGGCCCTGTTGCGTCTCCCATTGCATGCCCATCGACGAAATCCCGTGGCTGCCCTCAAAGCCCTCGCCCAGACGGGACGTCACCGAGGTCTCGTCATGGTTCAGCCAGCCACAGGTTCCCCCCCGGCATTCCGGCCCAAAGGGCGTGGCCGCCCGCGCGGCGAGCCGCTGGTTAAAGCGCACACCGTTGCGCCAGGTCACCAGCTTGGACGAGGCATAGCCCTCGGCCGTCAGCAGGTTGATGGCGCCAAAGGCCTCGTTGCGGTCGGTCATATTGCCCAAAAGCGTGAACAGCGGGGCCAGACTGGCCGAACCGTCGCCGTTCAGGATGGCGTTGATATGGCCGCCGACCTCGCCCTCGTTGCGGGTCATGCCCTCAAGCTTGAAGCGGGGGGTGACGATCAGGTCGATCGTGCCGCCCTGATCCGCCGTGCCGGCCTGACGCAGCGCCGCTTTGGTGCCGCGGTGGGTCGGCATCGCGACACCTGCGGGACGGGCTGCGTTCAACGCGACCTCATAGTCAAGGAACACGGTATCCGCGACCTTGGTGTCGCTGTTGGCCACGGCACCACCGGCAAGGATGATCGACAGCGGCACGGCACGCTCCAGCGTATGCATCCGCAGCAGCAGCGTGCCACCCATGGTCGCGTCACCGCTGACCAGCAGCAGATCGCTTTGGCCATTGCCCGGCCGGCCCCCCAGCAAGAAGCGCGCATCCATCAGGTAACGCGACTCTGCCCCCATCACCAGCGCGCCGGTAATGTCGGTGGTCTGGCTGATCAGCTGCTCAAAGCCGTAATCATCGGGCTTTGTCACACCGCCCACGCCGCGCTCGGGCGAGAAGATGCGCCCGCCCGGATCGAGGAAGCCATTATTGACGAACATCCCCGCATGGCCAAGGTCGATATAGTCAAGGCTGCGGGTATAGGCGAGCTTTGTCGTCTCCAGCCGGTTGGTGCCGCCGCCCATCGCGATATTGCCGACCAGCAGGCCGTCGCTGTGGATGGCGTCATTGCCCGCCCCGCCCAGCAGGGCAAGGTTGTTGCGCGCATAGACCAGTGTGTTCTGGCTCAGCCGGATGGTGTTGGCCGCGCCGCCGTCGATGATGATGCCGGCGCTGCGGTTGCCCGCGCCCGTTCCGCCGACGACGACACCATCGATATCAAGGCCGATATTGCCCGCGCCGTCACGGCCCGCGCTTTGCGCAAAGATGCCGATGCCGTCCTCGCCGTCGCCGTAAGCGTTGCCCTTCAGCGCAAAGCTGATCGCACCGCCCTTGCCGGCGCCGCCCGCGGCCCCGCGGAAGGCATTGTCGATGACACCGCCGCCGCCGCCCAGCGATTGCAGCAGGATCGCGACGGATTGCTTGCCGGCCGCCTCGACCTGTCCGGTCTGGCTATAGGTGATGGCGCCGCCATCGCCCTGACTGCCGACGCGCCGCGTGACCGTGACCGCATCCGTGCCCAGACCGCTGAGAACCAGACCGCCGCCGCCGCCGATCGACTGAACGATGACGCCCTGTGCGTGATCACCGACCGCCTGCACCCGGCCGGCATTGCTCAGCCGGATGTCGCCGCCATCGCCGCGCGCATTGGCCGAGCCGCCGATGCTGGCCGCCAGCCGGTTGAACCCGGCCAGAAGCGAGGTGCCGCCGCCCGCGCCGATCGACTGGACGACAAGCGCGCCGGTCAGATTGCCGACCGTGCCGGTGTCGCCCGACAGGTCCAGCGCGATGCTGTGCCCGTCATTATCTGCGCCCCCGGTCCCGCCGACGATCATCCTGGCGGACGAGCCGCCCAGAACCGCGCCGTCCGAGCGCCCGGCAACCATGACGCCGCCGCCGCCGCCGATCGACTGCGCGACCCGGCCCAGTGACTGCGCACCGCGCGCGAGCAGCACACCCTCGCGCCGCGCGTCGATGGCGCCGCCCGAGGTCTCGCGCCCCAGCGTGCCGCCAAGATGGCCCGCCAGCGCCGCCCGGCTGCCGCCGCCATCGACAAGTGCCAGCCGCGAGATACCGCCGCCGCCGCCGATGGTCTGGACCAGATCACCAAGGCTGCGCGCGCCTGCCGACAGCAGATCGCCCTTGTGGCTGGCGGTGACATCGCGACCCGCCGCGCCGGTGACATGGCTGCCGCCAAGCCCGGCCACCAGCCTGATGGCCGGGGCCGTGGCGCCATTCGCGGCCGTGGCCGCCGGCGAGGCAACCGCACCGCCGCGGTTCGCAGCCGCGGCCGGTGCCGTCGGCGGCAGAACGATCGCCGCCGCAGCCACACCGCCGCCGCCGCTGACCGACTGATTGAGGATCGCCATGCTGTCCTCGCCCAGAACGGTGATGCTGCCGGTCGAATTGACCGTGACCTTGCCGCCGACGTTATCCTGACCGCTGCGCGCGCCCAGATCCAGCCGCGCCGTATTATCGCTCAGGTTCATGGCGCCGGTGGCGATACGTGCGCTGCCCGCGCCGCCACCGCCGCCAACCGATTGCGCCAGGATGCCATAGCTGGACGGACCGGCCACGACGATCTCGCCGCTGTGGTTGACCGTGACGTCGCCGCCCCGCCCGCCTTTGCCGCCCTGACCGCCGACATTCAGCGCAAGGCTGACCGAGGCCGGCAATTCGCCCTCTTTGGGCAGGGACGGCTTGCCGCTGATCCCGGTCTTGGCCTTGTCACCCAGGGCATCGACGCCCGAGACCGCCGCACCGCCGCCGCCGCCGACCGACTGGGCAAAGATGCCATGGCTCTCGCGGCCGCTGACGGTGATCTTGCCGGTATTGTCGACGACGACCGTGCCGCCCTCGTTACCCGCGCCGCCATTACCGCCAAGGCCGAGACCGACCCGGCTCATGCCGGCACCGCCATCGGGCTTGGTCAGCGCCAGATCGCCGGTGATCGCACCGCCGCCCGTGCCGCCGCCGCCGCCGACCGACTGGGCGAGGATGCCATGGGCATTGTCGCCCGTGGTATGGATCTCGCCGCTGTTGGTGACATGGACCGCGCCGCCGACGCCGCCCGTGGCGCCCTTGCCGCCAAGGGCAAGCGCCATCGAGGCATTGCTGAGCGAT
>JAUNTL010000118.1 GCA_030538705.1 Paracoccus sp. (in: a-proteobacteria)
GCGCGGGCTGCGGCCTCGGCCGCCTCGGCCGCGGCGCCTGCCGCGTCTGATGCTGCCTGCGCGGCCTCGCCGGCCGTGCCGGGTGCCGGCACCGGCGGCGTGCTGGTCGTCTGGGCATGGCCCATAACGGTGAGGCAGGTCAGAACTGCGGCGCTTCCCAGCAATTGCTTTATCATGGCGTGCCTTTCCTTGAAGGGTTGGGGTCAAAGATCACGTTATCGGCGCAAGACCGTCGCGTCGAGTTCCGGCAGCGCCTTCACCTCGTCCTGCGAATGGGTGGTGACGAAATAGCTGTTCTCGCCAATGCCGATCACCTGCAACTGGTCGGCGGGCAGCACCACCTTGCGCGCGCCAAGGCCCAGAAAGCCGCCGCTGTCCAGCAGATAGCCCGCCACCTGCCCGTCGGGCGCGATGATGAGGTCGTCGATGCGCGCAACCTCGGCCCAGCCCTCGGGGCGCGTCTCGGGCGGGGTCGCGGGCAGACCCTCGGGCGCGTTCCACAGCGTGCGGCCAATGGCCCAGCCCGCCAGCATACCGGGTGCCTCGACGCTCAGGACGGCCACGGGCGCGGGGGCAGGCTCCGGTTCGGTGACGACGACCTCGGGGGCGGCGGGGATGATGACGGGCGGCGATGGCGTCTCGGCCAGACCCGTCAGCGGCGCAAGCGCGATCCCCCCGGCCAGAATGACATGACGAAGCGGGGGGCGGATCATGGCGGCACCTCATTTGCGCGGATGGTTTTCAGCCTAACGCGGCGGATGCACGCGCGTTCCCGCATCCTGCGTAAAAACAGACGGATAACTGATACGGCCCCCGCAGACCGGCCCCGGCGCGCCCGTGGTCGCTGGGCCAGAGGTCGGCAGGCCCCGCAACACGCGCACCGCCAGCCAGCCAAAGGCCTGCGCCTCCAGCATGTCGCCATCCAATCCGATCTGCTCGACCGGCGCAACGCCAATACCGGGCAGATGCGCCGACAGCGCCGCCATGATCGCGCCGTTATGCCGCCCCCCGCCGCAGACCAGCAGCCGCACGGGGGGCTGCGGCAGCCAGCGCATCCCGGCGGCGACCGATGCCGCGACGGCATGGGTCAGCGTCGCCGCTGCATCGGGTAGCGCCAGCGCCGCCACCGCCGCCGACAGCCCCGCAAACGCGTCACGGTCCAGCGATTTCGGCGGTGGGCGGCGGAAATAATCATGCGCCAGAAAATCGGCCAGCACCCCCGCATCGGGCCGCCCGGACGCCGCGATACGCCCGCCCTCGTCACGCCCCGGACCATGCCGCCGCGCCGCAATCAGATCGTCGATCGGCGCATTGGCAGGGCCGGTGTCAAAGGCCAGACAGGCGCCCGGCGCCTCGGGCGCGGCGATGCGTGGATCGGTTACGGTGATGTTGCCGACACCGCCCAGATTCAGGAACGCGACCGGCGCGGGGTCCAGATGCCCCGCCGCCACCGCCCAGCACGCGCAGGCGTGATGAAAGAACGGTGCCAGCGGCGCGCCCTGCCCGCCCTGACGCACATCCTCGCTGCGGAAATCCCAGACCACCGGACGATGCACCGCCCGCGCCAGCGCCGCACCGGAACCCGCCTGATGCGTGCCGCGCCCGCCCGGATCATGCGCAAAGGTCTGGCCGTGATAGCCGATCACCTCGGCCTCGGGGAAATCGGCCGCGAGCGCCGCGTGGGCGGCCTGCGACAGCGCCGTGGCCTCGGCCACCCCCGCCTCGCCCGGCCATCGCCCCAGCGCGCCGCGCAGCACCGCGGCCTCGTTCGCGGATGCCGCCCGATAACCCGCGCGACCAAAGCCCCGGATCACCACCCCGTCGGTGTCGATCAGCGCCGCATCCACCCCGTCCATCGAGGTTCCCGACATCATGCCCAATGCCAGCATATCCGGCCCTTTCTTTCGCCCGCGCCCCCCTGTATAGCCCGCCCGTCGAAAGGAGCCAGCCATGAGCCTCACCCATACCCCGAAATCCGAGTTCCTCCACATCATGCGGGAACGCGGCTATCTGGCGGATTGCACCGACATTCAGGCGCTTGACGAGGCGCTGATCGCGGGACCGGTGACGGCGTATATCGGCTATGACGCGACGGCGGCGTCGCTGCATGTCGGGCATCTGCTGAACATCATGATGCTGCGCTGGCTGCAAAAGACCGGCCACCGCCCCATCACGCTGATGGGGGGCGGCACGACCAAGGTGGGCGACCCGTCCTTTCGCAGCGACGAACGCCCCCTGCTTGGGCCCGACCAGATCGAGGTCAATATCGCGGGGATGCAAAAGGTGTTCGCGCGATACCTCGATTACGGGGCCGATGGCGCGTTGATGCTGAACAACGCCGAATGGCTGGACGATCTGAACTATCTGGATTTCCTGCGCGACATCGGGCGCCATTTCAGCGTGAACCGGATGCTGTCCTTTGAATCCGTCAAGTCGCGTCTGGACCGCGAGCAATCGCTCTCGTTCCTCGAATTCAACTACATGATCCTGCAAGCCTATGATTTTCTTGAGTTGAACCGGCGTTACGGCTGCCGGTTGCAGATGGGTGGCTCGGATCAATGGGGCAATATCATCAACGGCATTGATCTGACCCGGCGCGTGCTGGAGGCCGAGATCTGGGGGCTGACCAGCCCGCTTTTGACCACCAGCGACGGGCGCAAGATGGGCAAATCGGCGGGCGGCGCGGTCTGGCTGAACGGCGAGATGCTGGCCCCGTTTGAGTTCTGGCAGTTCTGGCGCAACACCACCGACGCCGATGTGGGCCGGTTCCTCAAGCTATACACCGAATTGCCGGTGGCGGAATGCGAGCGGCTGGGCGCCCTGGGCGGGGCCGAGATCAACGACGCCAAGGTGATCCTCGCCAATGAGGTCACGGCGCTGCTGCATGGCCGCGACGCCGCCGAGGCCGCCGAGGCCACCGCCCGCGCCGTCTTTGCCGAGGGCGGCACCGGCGCGGCGCTGGAGGAGGTCGTGATCGCCCCCGGTGATCTGGGCGATGGGCTGGCCGTGGCACAATTGCTGGTGCGCACCGGCGTCGCGGCATCGGGCAAGGAGGCCAAGCGCCTGATCGCCGAGGGCGGGCTGCGGCTGGATAATGACCCCGTCACCGACCCGCAACAGGTGATCGACGCGGCCCGTATCGGTGACGGGCTGAAGCTGTCGGTCGGGCGCAAGAAACACCGGATGCTGCGTCTGGGCTGACAGGCCGGGGGGCTGTCTGCCCCCGGACCCCCCGAGGATATTTATGGTCCATGCAAGAGGGGGTGGCGCATGAGCGTCTGGCGTCCGGCATCGCAGATCCGCGTCAAGGTCATCGGCTTGCACTGGCGCGCCGGGCGTCTGCTGGCCGCCGAAGTCCCCGATGACAGCGGACGCATCAAGGGCGTGCGCCCCCTCGGCGGCACGGTCGAGTTTGGCGAGCGTGCCGAGGATGCCCTGCGCCGCGAATTTCACGAGGAGCTGGGCATCGCCGTCGCCATCACCGGCCCGGCCGTCGTGCTTGAAAACCTGTTTCAGCACGAGGGGGCGACAGGGCATGAGGTGATCTTTGCCTATCCCGTCACCTTTCCACCCGGCGCCTTTGACGGTCAGGACGTGATCCGCTTTCACGAGGACAGCGGCACAGCCTGCGTTGCGCGGTGGTATGATCCCGCACGGCTGGACCGACCGGACGGCCCGGCGCTGTTTCCCTCGGGGCTAAAGGCGCGGCTGGACGCATGGACAGGGGGCGACGCGCGCTGACGGCTTGTGCGCGGATGCGCACCGCGCTATCCTTTGCCCCGGTCGGCAGTTCCCAAGGCGTCACTGTTTCGCAAGAAAAGCTAAACCTGCCAAAGTGTTGCAGCATCCGACATCATGTCCATGTGCCCGCGCCGCAAGCCAGTGACCACGGTTTTTCCGGCCCAAAGGATCATGTCATGTCACGTCAGCCGATCAGTCTTGCGGTGCCCGATACCACGCAGTTCGCCCGCAGCATATCGCGGCAATTGCTGGACCTTGCCCGCCCACCCTCGCATCTGGAGATGCTGAACATCCTTGCCCGTGCGGCAGGGTTTCGCAATCATCAGCATCTGCGCGCCTCGCACGCGGCCGGATTGCGCCTCGCGGCCGGGCCGGTGCCCCACGCCGCCGTCCCCGCCGATCTGCGTCTGGTCGAGCGCGCATTGCGCCATTTCGATGCGCAGGGACGGCTGGCCAGTTGGCCCGCACGCCGCGCCGTGCAGGTGCTGTGCCTCTGGGCGCTGTGGTCCGGGCTGCCCGCGACCACCCCCCTGCCCGAGCGCGCCGTGAATGAGGCCCTGATGCGCGCCCATCTGTTTGCCGACCCCGCCACCCTGCGCCGCGACATGTTTGCGCTGGGGCTTGTCACGCGCAACCGCGATGGCAGCAATTACCGCCGTGTGAATGCGACCCCGCCGCCGGAGGCACGCGCCCTGATCCGTCAGTTGCGCGCCCGCCAGACACCGGCCCATCAGATCCCGGCCCGCCAGACCCCGGTGCCGCAATGAGCATGGTTCATCACGGCAGTTGCCTGTGCGGCGCGGTGCGGTTCACCGTCACGGGCGCCTTGCCGCCGGTGACGGCCTGTCATTGCCGCATCTGCCGCAAGCATTCGGGCCATATCGAGGCCTCGGCCGATGTGGACAGGACCGCGCTGCATATCGAGGGGGAGGAGGCGCTGCGTTGGTATGCCTCCAGCAACCGGGCGCGGCGGGGGTTTTGCGGGCGATGCGGGGCCGGGTTGTTTTTCGACCCAAAGCATCACGACTGGATCGGGGTCAGCATGGGCGCATTCGACGGGCCGACCGGCACGCGGCTGGCGCGGCATATCTTTACCGCGGACAAGGGCGATTATTACGACATCACCGACGGCTTGCCGCAAGAATAGCCCACAGGAATAGCCCTCAGACCAACCGCCCCTCCAGCGAGTTGGGGGCGGATGCCACGATCTCGACCTGCACCAGATCGCCGACCCTGGCATCGGGGGCGGGCACGAATACCGCATGCAGATAGTCGGATTTGCCGACCATCTGGCCGGGCAGACGACCCGCCTTTTCGAACAGCACGCCAAGGCGGCGGCCCACCATGCCCTGTTGGGCGGCCTTTTGCTGGCGGCTCAGCAGGGCCTGAATCTCTTGCAGGCGGGCATCGGCCACCGCGTCAGGGACCAGTTCGCGCCCCGCCGCAGGCGTGCCCGGACGCGGCGAGTATTTGAAGCTGAAGGCGGTGCCAAAGCCCACAGCCTCGATCAAGCGCAGCGTGTCGCGGTGGTCGGCGTCCGTCTCGCCGGGAAAGCCCGCGATGAAATCGCTGGTCAGCATGATGTCGGGGCGCGCGGCGCGGATGCGGTCGATCAGGCGCAGATATTCGGCCGCCGTATGCTTGCGGTTCATCGCGCGCAGCACGCGATCCGACCCCGACTGAACCGGCAGATGCAGATAGGGCATCAGCTTTGGCTCGTCCCCATGCGCGGCGATCAGGTCGTCGCCCATATCGTTGGGGTGGCTGGTGGTATAGCGGATGCGGTCCAGCCCGTCGATTTCGGCCAGTTGCCGGATCAACCCGCCGAAGCCGCCGGCCCCCTCGCCGTGCCACGCATTGACGTTCTGGCCCAGCAGGGTGAGTTCGCGCACACCGCGCGCAACCAGATCGCGGGCCTCGGCCAGAATGCGGGCGGCGGGGCGGCTGACCTCGGCCCCGCGAGTATAGGGGACGACGCAAAAGGCGCAGAACTTGTCGCACCCCTCCTGCACGGTCAGAAAGGCCGCAGGCGCGCGCCGGGTGGCGGGGGATTTCGGCAGATGCTCGAACTTGTCCTCGGGCGGAAACTCGGTGTTGACGGGGCCTTCCTCGCCGCGCGCCATCGCGGGCAGACGGTGGTAGGCCTGCGGGCCGACGACCAGATCGACAATCGGCATCCGGTCGCGGATGACCTCGCCCTCGGCCTGCGCCACACAGCCCGCCACGCCGATTTTCAGATCGGGGCGCGCGGCCTTCAGCGGTTTCAGCCGGCCAAGATCGGAATACAGCTTTTCCGCCGCCTTTTCACGAATATGACAGGTGTTCAGCAAGACCATATCGGCATCGGCCTGATCCTCGGTCAGCACATAGCCCTCGGCGCCCATAGCCTCGGCCATGCGCTGACTGTCATAGACGTTCATCTGGCAACCATAGGTCTTGATGAACAGCTTTTTCGGCTGCGGGCTGCGCGATGGGGGGGTATCGGTCATGTGTCGCTGGTCCTGATGATCCGGCGCTGATACATGATACGCGCGGGCTTTGCAAAGATGACGGGCAAACAGATGGCGGCACAGGGAACGGCGCTGACCGCAATCCGAAATATCGGCCCGGCGACGGCGGCGGCATTGCAGGCCGTGGGTGTCCCGGATGCCGAGGCGCTGCACGCCCTTGGCGCGGACGCCGCCTATCGCAAGCTGCTAGAGGGCGGCGAACGCGCGCATTTCATCGGCTATTATGTGCTGCACATGGCGTTGCAGGGCAGGCCGTGGAACGACTGCAAGGGCGCAGAAAAGGCGGCGTTGCGCGCACGGTTCGATGTGCTGGTGGCCGAAACGCAAGGCGGTCTGCCGGGGATAGAGGCCGAACTGGACGCCATCGGGCTGGGCCGACGCTGAGGCCCCCCCTGCGCGTGGTCCCTGCAACTGGCCCACAGGACGGGGCTTGCCCCCCCGGCAGATCGGCGGCACGCCGGCCTTGCCTGTCAGCCACCGCACAGGGCGCATCGCAAGACATCATCTGCACATCATCTGCGGGGCCTACCCTCACCCCGGCAGGATGCACAGGCGTCAGGCGGTCGCTGCCCCTGCCCTGCCGCTGCCCTGTCCCGACGCCTGCGCTTGGCGCCTGACGCCTACGCTTGCGTCTGGACCTGCCCCGCCTCGCGCACCACCTCGCCCATCTGACGCAGCCAGCCCGCCAGAGGATTGGCACGTCGCCAGATCAGCCCGATCTGACGGCTGGGACGCGGGGCGGGCAGGCGCGCCAACGATACGGCGGCGGCGCGCGTCTCGACCGGCAGCGCCATCTGCGGCAACAGCGTCACCCCGATTCCTGCCCCCACCATCTGCACCAGCGTCGAGAGCGAACTGCCCTCCATCAGATCGCGCGGCGGGCCGTCGGACAGTCTGCACACACTCAGCGCCTGATCGCGAAAGCAATGCCCCTCCTCCAGCAGCAAAAGGCGCATCTCGGCCAGATTCTCGGGGCGCGGCACCGGACGATCGGCGTCACCGGGCGGGCGGACCAGAACGAATTCCTCTGAAAACAGGGGCATCTCGTCCAGCGTCGGCTCGGACACCGGCAGCGCCACGATAGCGGCATCCAGCCGCGCGGCCTGAAGGTCTGCGACCAGACGGCGGGTGACGGTCTCGCGCGGGCGGACCTCCAGCGCGGGAAAGCGCCGCGCCAGCCCGGCGATGACGCCGGGCAGCAGATAGGGCGCGATGGTCGGAATCACCCCCAGCCGCAGCGGGCCGGGATAGGTCTGCCCCGAGGCCCGCGCCAGATCGCCCAGATCATCGACCGCGCGCAAAATCGCCCGCGCACGGGTCGCAAACGCCTCGCCCAGCGGGGTCAGATGCAGCTTGCGCGCCCCACGCTCGACCAGAGGGGCGCCGAGGATGGCCTCCAACTCTTTGATCTGCATGGACAAGGCGGGCTGCGTGACGGCGCAGTCCTCGGCTGCGCGGCCGAAATGGGCATGGCGCGACAGGGCCTCGAAATAGCGCAAATGTTTCATTGTGATGGCGGACATAAGACCAGCTTATCACGGCGTTCAGCAAATGCAATTTCCCCTTATGGATCGGACCGGCTAGATTGACCGTTGAAAGGCAGACGGGCCAGATGCCCCCGACGCCTCGCAACCCAACGGAGGAAGCCATGAGCGGACAAGACGGAAGAACCGGAAAATGCCCGGTGATGCACGGCGCAAACACCGAGACCAGCGAATCGGTGATGTCGTGGTGGCCCAAATCGCTGAACCTGGAAATCCTGTCGCAACACGACCGCAAGACCGACCCGCTGGACCCCGGCTTTGACTATCGCGAGGCCGTCAAGACGCTGGATTTCGACGCACTAAAGGCTGATCTGACCGCGCTGATGACCGACAGTCAGGACTGGTGGCCCGCCGATTACGGCCATTACGGCGGCAGCATGGTGCGCATGGCATGGCACGCGGCAGGCAGCTATCGTCTGGCCGACGGGCGCGGCGGCGGCGGCACCGGAAACCAGCGTTTCGCGCCGCTGAACAGTTGGCCCGACAACAGCGGCACCGACAAGATGCGCCGCCTGCTGTGGCCGATCAAAAAGAAAT
>JAUNTL010000011.1:0-47564 GCA_030538705.1 Paracoccus sp. (in: a-proteobacteria)
TCTGCCCACGCAGCGCCGCGTGGCCGAGGCTTTGGGCGTCGATCTGACCACCGTGACCCGCGCCTTTAACGAGGCGCATCGGCGCGGGCTGATCACCGCGCAGATCGGGCGCGGCACCTTCGTGCGCGACCCGGCCGAGGCGCTGCTGACGCCCGAACAATCGCCCATCGACCTGAGCATGAATATCCCGCCGCAACCCGCCGATGTGGATTTCCGCAAGCTGGTGACGCAGGGTATCGCGGAATTGCTGGCCGGGCCTGCGGGGCTGACGGCCCTGCATTATCAGCCAAGCGCCGGCACGGCGGCCGACCGTGCCGCCGGGTGCCGCTGGCTTTTGCCACGCCTGCCCGGCCTGACGCCGGACCGGGTTCTGGTGGCGGCAGGCGCGCAAGGCGCGCTGTTTGCGATCTGCGCGCTTTTGATGCGGCGGGGCGATGTGCTTGCGGCACCGGCCATGACCTATCCGGGGCTGAAATCGGTGGCCACGCAGCAGGGGTTGGTTCTGGCCCCGGTCGCGATGGACGAGGCTGGGATAGTCCCCGCCGCGTTTGAACATCTCTGTCAGACCGCCGCGCCAAAGGCGCTGTTCGTCACGCCCTCGATCGACAATCCGACGACCGCCACGCTGCCGCCCGACCGCCGCCATGCCATCGCGGAGATCGCGCGGCGCCACCATGTCGCGCTGATCGAGGATGACCCCTATTCGCCCCTTCTGCCCGATCCCGCCCGCGCGCTGGCGGCGATTGCACCCGACATAAGCTGGCATATCGCCACGCTGTCGAAATGCGCCACGCCCGCGCTGCGCATCGCCTATGTCGCGGCGCCGGATGCCGAGGCCGCGCTGCAACTGGCAGGGGTGATGCGCAGCACGATGCTGATGCCGCCGCCCCTGATGGCAGGGCTGGCCAGCCGCTGGATCACGGATGGCATGCTGACCCGGATCACCCGGGCGATCCGCGCGGAAAACATCGCCCGCCAAAGCATCGCCGCCCGCATCCTGCGCGGTGCCGATATGTCCGCCGATCCGCACGGCTCGCATCTGTGGTTGCGGCTGCCCGCGCATTGGCAGGCGCGCGATTTTGCCGATCACGCCGACCGCGCCGGGGTCTCCATCCTGCCCGCGACCGCTTTCGCCACCGGCCCCGAACCCGAGCAAGCGGTGCGCATTTCCCTTGGCGTCGTCCCCGACCGTGACGAGTTGCAACAGGGGCTTGAGCAGCTTGCCAGCCTCGCAAGGCTCTCGCTCGTCGAGCGTGCGGTGGTGTAACCTTCTGCGCCGCCCATGAAGCGGGTTGGTAAAACCGAACTCGTGGATTGATGCGGCGATCTGCCGATCATGGCGAAGAGATCATTGTAGCCGCCATAAGTGTCGGCCTTTAGGATCCCGGTCCAGCCCGCCAGATGCTGGGCTGGATGTTCCTTTCTGCGGTCGGTGGAAAAGCAGCAGAAGGCCGCAGGGGGTAAGGCTCCTCCATCACTTGCGGCATGAACCCGTCAGCCTCCGGCGCACCAAGTATCCTGCGGCGATACTCCCGCCGCCAGATCGAAAGCGGCGACCGCGAAATCCCATACCGCCGCGCCCTGCAGGTAGCCGCGCAGGCTCGCTTCAACGATCCGCAACTTGTCATCATCCGCCCAGTGCCGACGGCGGCCGACCTCATCGGCAGCGAAAATCTCGATTGGTGAAACAACTGAAGCGCATGACATAAGGAAATGCCTTACGACCATTTGCACAATCAGAGCAGGCGGCCCGCACCTGAGGCTTAACATAAAACCGCGCGGTCAGTGTTTTATTCGGCGCAAGGATCAGCACTGGCCGCTTCAGGCGATGAATGAAATTCGCCATGGTGAAGGTCTTGCCGGACCCGGTTATGCCCTTGAGTGTCTGATGCGTCGCACAGGAATTGATCCCGGCAACAAGCCTTGTGATGGCTTCGGGCTGATCGCCTGCGGGGATGTTTTTGGGAATGCAGGATAAAACTGCCGGCCGAGATGGAAATACCACCGAAATTATAGTTTCGTTGTCAGCTACGCACCTCAGGGTGCCGACAGCCCCAATAAGGCGCGCCATCTTAAACCAAAAGACCCGCCCGGGCGCGGGACCGGGAGATCAGTGCCTGCCTTCACTATGTGACAGCCGGATCCTGCGCACCGTCCACCAGATCAGCAGAACGACAAAGGGGATCATCAATGTGACGGCAAAATACGGTTCGATCACCTCGTCCAGACCCGGTATGCCCCTGATAAAATAGCCTAAAAGACTGGTGATATAATAGGAAACCGCCGCGACCGACAGGCCTTCGACCGTTTGTTGCAGCCGAAGCTGCATCCGCGCGCGATCATTCATTGTTTTCAAAAGGTCGCTGTTTTGATGCTCCAGTTGCACGTCGATCCATGAACTGAGCAAGGCAACAGCATCGCCGACCTTTTGTGACAGATCGGCAAGGCGTTTCTCGACCGAGCGGCAGGTTCGCATCATGGGCGCAAGCCGCCGGTGCAGGAAATTGCGCCAGCTCGTGCAGCCCGGGGCAGGGGCTTCGTCCAGTTCGGCAAGCCGCTCTTCAACGATTTCGTAATAGGATCGGCTGGCGCTGAAACGATACAGGATCGCGACGCTGTCGGCCTCCATCTCTGCCGACAGATCGGTCAGGTCCGACAGCAGGTTTTCGCTGTCGCTGCGGGCCGAGGTCCGCATTTCCTCGGTGATGGCCGCCAGCCGCTGTTCCATCTTGCGGATGCGCGGGACGAGCGCGCGCGCGATCGGGCCGCCCAACAGCGCAAGGACGCGGTAAGTCTCGATTTCCAGCAGGCGCTGAATCAGCGCGCCCAGCCGTGCGGGCGAAAGGCCGCGATCCAGCACCAGAATGCGCGTCAGGCCCTGCGCGTCCTGATGAAAATCCGTAGCGATCTGGGCCTTGCCGTTTTCCACCACCGACCGGCAGAGGCTGATGGGATCAAAGCGATCAACACGGCGGGCGTTTTCTGCCGTCCATGGCAGAACGTCCAGACGAATGCCGCAAAACACCGGGCCCGGCGGGGTGAAGCCATCCCTGAACGGGTCCTCGCCCATCGGATCGCCGGTCCGGGGGTCCGGCGCGGCAGACCACAGATAGGTGGAAAACTCGATGTGCTTTTCGCAATGCAGCTTGCCCTGATCCCAGGTCAGCCCGTGAAACGGGCCATCCTGATCGGGGGCTGACAGGCCGAAACGCCCGGCCATTTCGGCCATCGTGGCGTGGTCCTGCGCGCGGTCGCCATCATGCATGAAAACAAGCTGGGTCAGAACACGGGGCGGCTCGATCAGCAGATGAGGACGGGCGTGAATGGCATCAACCGCTGCCGCCCGGCAACCATGCGCCGCCATGCCATAAACTGTGGCACCATCGGGGGGGCTGTTTTCATGCGTATCCAAGTTGTTTTCCTTCGTAGCGTTCAGCGGCTGCGCCATGCTCGGGCCACGCCCCGACCTTGACATCCCGGCGGACGCAACAAAATATTTTCAGCGGGTATGCCGCCGCCGCGATAACAAGCTGAATTGACGACAGACAGGGCACCGCGTCAAGTTTGCGCTGATCGTCGCTGAAGGCCGGGGCGCATCTCTAAATCACCATTGACCGCATTCACCCGCAAAGGCTTTGACGTGACCAATACCACCACCTTGCCAACCGGCGCGCATGGCAGCAGGGTGATCTGTAACGGCCCCCTGCGGGGCTGGCCGAGGTCGAGGTCCCGATCATCCGCCGCTATCTGTTCTGTGTGGCCTGGCCTGACGCCCATGAACCCCGGTCCCCCGAAAGCTGATTTCGGCTGAGAGGCGTCACGCGCGACAACCTGCGTGATCTGGATGTAGCCTTTCCCATCGGATGTTTTGCCGCCGTGACGGGCCTGTCCGGCCCTGTCAGTCCAGCCTTGTCAGTCAGGCTTTCGGTGTCGATGCCCGGACCCCGGTCACTGATCTTTGGGGCAGCGGCTGGGATGTGCGGACTTTCCGGATTCTCGTTGTGTCGCTTTGGTCTGTGAATTATCGTCTCGCTATTGAGTGAAGAAAAATGTCATTGGATTGCATTTCAGATTCTGGCGAAGGCGCGGTTCCGCTTGCCCGAACCGTGATTGACGCGCGCCTTGCCGAATCCCGGCCTGATCTGCCGTGGTGGGACAGGCCGTGGATCGCTCCGCCCCTGCAAAAGGCGCTTTTCGCAGCTGGTGCGCCAGTTTACTGGCTGGCCGATCCGACGCGCTATGCGCAAACCCTCGGGGGCGGGGAACTGGACGGGCCACAGACCATGACGCTTGGCGCGGCTGCTCTGCCCGGGATCGAGGCGGCTCTGCCGCGCCTGATCGGCCCGATCAATCCTGAGAGGCCGGGCCGTGTGATCCGGCAGGCGGTGACGCAATGTCTGGGTCATCGCGTCGGTCTGTTTCTGACAGCCGAGGTCGGGCGTGACCAGCTTGCACGGCATCTTCAGCGTTTCATCTTCATGCGCGGGGCAGGGCATGACCGGCCGCTGTTCTTTCGCTTTTGGGATCCGGCCGTTGCGCTGGCATTTCTGCGCATCAATCATGACCGCCCCGAACGGATCGGCCGCTTTCTCGGTGTGCCGGGCGGGCCGGTGCTGAACCTTGTCGCCGAGACGGGGCCGGACGCGGTCGAACTGGTCCAGCCCGCCCCCGATATTCCCCGCGCACCGGCCGAACCGGAACTGGACATGGCCGAACTGGCCGCGTTCGGGGAACTTGAGATGGATCGTTTCGTTCAGGATGCCGCGGTCTGGCTGGTTGATACCTATGGCGGGACTGCCGCATCCCGCCACGGCATCGAAGCCGCGATCCGCAACCAGATCGGGCCCTTGCGTGCCATGGGGATTGTTTCGGAATATGCGACCAATTTCGCGCTTGCCGGGCTTTATATCCTTGGCGCCCATGCGGCAAACCTACCGGCAGAGGGCCGCGCGCTGCTGACCGGGCACGAGACAGAGGATGAGCGGGCAGCCCGGTTCCTGACCTGGGCACAGCACCGCGCGGGCCATAGAGGCAACCGGGGCAAAGGGGATACGGGATGAACGAGCGCGCAAATCTTCCAGCCAATCCCGGCAGCGGGCGGCAGGCCGGTGAGGCCGTGGGCAAATGCGTTGGCACATTGGTCGTCAATGTCCATTGGGGCAACGATCAGGATGACAGCGCGCCCTATATGAAGGACAGCCGCATCAGGGTCGGCGGCGAGGTCGCCATCGTGTTGCAAGGCCCGGCCGAGCGGACCGAGATCGTGACCACCGGAACCCATACCTTTAAGGATCTGCCTTGCGGCACCTACCAGATCGGTGTCGCGGTCCTTCGCAATAATCCTCTGGTGGATAAGGCGCTGAAACATGTGGGCATGTCACGCTGGTCCTATGCGAACTCGATCGATTCGCTGGATGGCAAGCTGTCGCTGCCGCGCAATACCAATAAGTGTAACTTTTTCATCTATGACATGGTCCAGCAGACCTATGGTCAGGCGCCGGTCTATTCCTATGCCCGGGGGGCGAGCTGGTCGCCGATCCGCAAGACGGTTCCGGCGCTTGCCGAAAGCTGGGCCAGATCCGACAATACCGCAACCGACCCGACGCCGGGCTGGCGGAACATCGGCTATAAGTTCTCGGGTGGGACGCCGGTGCCTCCGGGCGCGATCCTTGGCATTGCCGCGCGTTATGCCGATGCCAGCGGCCATGTGGGGATCATCAGCTATCCTGATGATGTGGGCGTGGTTGCGTTGCTGGCAGGCGGGCAGGTGACCGTTCCGGTCATCATGCCCGGCAAGACGATTTCGGCGGCGGAAGATGTCGTGCGGCACAACAACTGGGGATTCCGCACCAGCCGCAACAAGGAAACGAGCAGCCTGAACGCGCCCGCCGCCGGGGTGGAGGTTCTGAAATGAAATGGCTTGCCGCCCTGCTGGCAAGCTTTGCTCTTGGTGTGACGGCAGGCGTGATCGCCGGGCCGTTCGCCACCTCACGCATGGGAGAGATCCGGACGATGGCCGACCCGATGGAATACGCAGCCTTTCGCGACAAGGCCGTTGCCGAACTGGCGACGCATGAAGACCTGATCGGTTTCGACGCTCAGGCCCCGCTTTTGCAAGAGATGCGCGCCGATCCGCGTCTGTGGGCACCGCTGCTGCGCGAGTTGATGGCGGACCAGACCGTCGCGCTCGAGGTCAAGCTGGGCGCGCTGCCGGCCATATTCGACCTGCCCGCTGCTGAGCTGGTGGATTTTTCCGACCACCTCAACACGCTGAGCCTGATGGATCCGGGACTGTTCCGGCTGGTGATGCTGGCCGTCACGAACCCGTATCGCGGGGGCGGCTTTGTGCGGCCCGGCATGGTTGCGGATATGTCCCTGCTGGACCTTGAAACCCGGGTTGATGCGCGCAGCGTCCTGACGAGAATCGCCAGAAATCCGGCGCTGGATCAGGAAATGCTGGCTCCGGGGATGCTTATGTCTGCCTATGCGCCGGCGCGGTGAGGTCGGGTAAACCGCAGGCAACCGGTCCGCGACCATAGCATGGGCGCCGCGTATATTGTGCGAGGCTGAGGCGAGACCGGCTGATCGCCCCGCCTCATGTATCCCGCCTCTGCCGACCCGCCAAGGCATGGACAAACCGGCCGGTGCGTGTTGCACAATTGGGGTGTCATGGACGTGGCGGGGGCTGGACATTCAGGCAGAACCTTGGCTGGGCGAATGTTTGTTGCGCCGGATCGGAACCGATCAGAGCTTCCGGTGTAAAGCGGCGGTCCGGGCCGGCGGCTATCATGAATGCGGCGTTCTTTTGGGTGATCACATCCGGGCCGTGGGGCTGAGCCTGCTTGAGATGCAGCGGTTCCACCCCGATGATGGTCAGCTGCGTCATCATGCCTGCGCGGAGTGGCGGATGCTTGCTGGAAACGTCAGCGCCGAAATCCCCGTTCTGCTGGGGGCGCTTGCATCTGCGGATGAGGCGGATACGCCTCAGGGCGGGCTGCGTGTCGAGCCGCTGCAAAAGTGGGGGGGCTGGCAGGATGGCGATCTGCCCAGAGCAATTGCAGATATCTTGTTCGCCCTGCCCGAGGCGGCGGATGGTGATCCCCTATGTGACGGCGCGACCGGCATGCCGCCCTTGCAGACCTTTGCTATTCTCGATGCCGCGAAATTCGGAGGAGGGGCCAGTGAAATCGAGTGTTGCGATATGCCGTTCCGGTGACTTTTCATCGGCAAGGCCGCCCGCGAGCTGGCGGATATTGCACCCTATATCGTGCTGCTTGACCCGCGAAAGCGTTTCACGCGGCGCCTGTTCAGATATGATCCCGACCTGCCCGAACAGATGACCAGTATGCATCTTTGGCATCGCGAACCCGGCATCTATATTCGGACGCGGCTGAGCATGGATGCGCTGTGGCGCCACTTTCGCCGCTTTATCCGTGTCGGGGAGGATCATGGCGCGTGGTTCGTGCTGCGCTTTTATGATCCGAATGTTGTGTTGGACATGGCCAGTCATCTGTCGCAAGCTAACAAGCAGCGGTTCTTTATACCTGATATTGAGGTTATCGCCCTTCGCAAAGACGGAAGCGGTTACAAAATCAGAGGATAAGATGCGAATTTTTATGATGTTGACAGCTGTGATGTTTCTGGCCTCCTGTTACAGGATGGCAAGCCCATTCTGAAGGGTGCATATTTCGTTTGATGATTTTCTGACGGCGAAAGTTTGAGTTATTATTATTCACCCTGAAACGGTTGGAGGTGGTCGCGGAAATCCGGGCAGCATGACGCTAAATCTGGCGCAGCGGCTGGATAGTGATCTTCTTGTTATCGTCAGGGGTTCCCCGTCGGTGGCGACCCCTATACCGAGATCTATCGCCAGTCCGAGGTGATATATTGCGGCGTCAATCCGGATTGACTTTATCCCGAAGGGTTTAACGGGCTGGACGGGTTCCAGAACTTTATCGACCGGAATATCATTGCCGAAGCCTATCATGACGTGATTATCGGCAGCGGTGATTTTCACCTGATGACCTTTCTGTCCCATAGCGTCAGTGCCAGCTATCCAAGCTGGGACCGGATCGTCTGGGCGGCCGCGTTCAACACGCATGAAAGCAAGATGACCGACGAAGATATTCAGGCTTAACCAATCTGATTCTGACGAAGGGTTTTGCGGTATCAATCGGGGGGGCGAAAAGCCATTTTGGGGAATAATACCATTATTCTATGGGTCATTAACACCCGGCCACGCATCTGCCGCCAGGTTTTCAGATTGAACTGGACGATCTCTCTCAGAGGCTCATCTTCGGACCGATGTCCAGTTCGCGCTGTCCCTCACCGTTGTCTCATCGCCGCTGACAGAGGTGCCGCGCGGGCGCGCTCAGATCACGCCCGCAGATCATCGCGCAGTTTGCGCGCAGCACCGATGAGCAGGCCAAGATCGACGCCGCCCGCGACAAAGGCATAGCCCCATTGCAGGTAACGCCGCGCATCCGCGCTGTTTGTTGCCAGGATTCCGCCCGGCACGCCCAGTTGTCGCAACTGCCTGATCGCATCCTCAAGCAATGCCTGCACCTCCGGGTGGCCGGGATTGCCCAGATGTCCCATCGAGGCCGCCAGATCTGAAGGCCCGATAAAAACACCATCGACGCCCGGCACGGTTGCGATTTCCTTCAGCCGCGCCAGTGCCTCGCGGGTTTCGATCTGAACCAGAAGGCAGATTTCCTCATTGGCGATCTGAAAATAGTTCGAGGTCTGGCCAAAACGGCTGGCGCGGGTGCCCCCGGCCACGCCCCGGATACCATGTGGCGGATACAGACAGGCGGCGACAGCGGCCGCGGCTTCTTCGCGCGTCTGGACAAAGGGCACCAGAAGCGTCTGCGCGCCCATATCCAGCGTGCGCTTGATCAGCACCTTGTCGTTCCATGCCGGCCGCACGACATGGGCCGACAGCCCGGCCGATGCCGCTTGCAGCAAGGGTTGCAGCGAGGCCAGATCAACCGGAGAATGCTCGCTGTCAAAAAGCAGCCAGTCAAAGCCGACAAGGCTCAGCGCCTCGGCCGTCACCGGGCTGGGGATCGACATCCAAAGCCCGTGCAGCGCCTCGCCCGAGCGTAGCCGGGCCTTGAAGGTGTTGCGCGGTGCCGCGACGGGTGAGGAGGCTATCGGAATATGAGGCAGCCCGCTCATGTGAATTGCACCGAAACCGAGCCGAGCGGACCGAAATCGGCATGCAGGGTATCGCCTTTTCTTGCATGAACGGGCCGGGTAAAGCTGCCCGACAGCATCATGTGACCGGGTTCCAGCACCGTGCCGAACTGCCCGACCTTATTGGCCAGCCAGGCGATCGCCATCGCGGGATGGCCCAATACGCCCGCGGCAAGCCCGGTCTCTTCGATCTCGGCGTTGCGATAGAAAATCGCGCCGATCCATCGCAGATCGACGTCATCGGGACGCATGGGGCGTCCGCCAAGGATGATCCCCGCCGCTGCGCCATTATCG
Source organism: Paracoccus sp. (in: a-proteobacteria) (assembly GCA_030538705.1). GTDB lineage: Bacteria > Pseudomonadota > Alphaproteobacteria > Rhodobacterales > Rhodobacteraceae > Paracoccus. Next base: position 9,493 of record JAUNTL010000011.1, read on the forward strand.
GCCACCGTGTCATAGATCCGGCGCGGCTCAGTCACGCGGGCGTCAATGATCTCGATCGAGGGGACCACCCATTCGGTGGCCCTCAAAACGTCGATCAGCCCGATGCCCGGCCCTTTCAGCGGCTCTTTCAGGATAAAGGTCAGCTCCGGCTCGACCCGGGGCGCGCAAAAGCTGTCAAAGGCCACCCTGGCCCCGTCGTTCAGGACCAGATCATCGAAGATATAGCCGAAATCCGGCTCGTCGATCCTGGATGCCGCCTGCATCGCCTTTGAGGTCAGGCCGATCTTGTGGCCGATGATCTTTGCGCCCGCCTTTACCTTTGCCGCCGCGACGGCCGACGAGATGGCATAGCTGTCGTCAAGATCAATCTGCGCAAACCGCTCCGAGGGGCGGATGCCCTGTTGTCTGGTGCGATGGCTTTCCAGAAGCGAGGCGACGCATTGAGCCCGCTGTTGTTCAGTCAGCATGATATCCTCAGAGCTTGATGCAGATGTTACGGAGTTCGGTATAGAACTCCATCGAATGGACCCCGCCCTCGCGCCCGATACCCGAGGCTTTCGCGCCCCCGAACGCTGTGCGCAGGTCACGCAGGAACCAGCAGTTCACCCAGGCGATGCCGACCTCGACCTGGCGGGCGGTGCGATGGGCGCGGCCGAGATTCTCGGTCCAGATCGAGGTGGCAAGCCCATAGCGCGAGTTGTTTGCCAGCGCGACGGCCTCTTCCTCGGTGTCGAAAGGTTGCAGATGGGTGCAGGGGCCGAAGATTTCTTCGCGGATGACCGGGCTGTCCTCGGGAAGGCCCGTCCAGACCGTGGGCTGCACCCAATAGCCGCCCTCATAGCCCGGCACCACAGCCGCCCCGCCGCCGGCAAGGATGGCGGCGCCGCCAGCTCGGGCACGGTCGTAGTAATCCAGCACCTTGGCGCGGTGTCTGGCAGAAATGACCGTGCCCATGGTGGTGGCCGGATCGAAGGGATCGCCGAAGCGGTAAGCTGTGGCCCTGGCGGCCAGACCCTCGGCCACGCGGTCGAAAATGCCGCGCTGGACATAGATCCGTTCCGTGCCAAGGCAGACCTGCCCGGTATTGGCAAAGCAGGCGCGCCCGATGCCCTCCATGGTCTTGTCGAAATCGGCATCGTCAAAGATGATCCCGGCATTCTTGCCGCCCAGCTCCAGCGAGACCGGACGCACCCCTTTCGAGGCGGCGCGCATGATCGCTTCGCCGGTCCGGGTCTCGCCGGTAAAGGTGATGCCGTCGACATCCGGGTGCTGCGTCAGATATTCCCCGGCGGATCCGGCCCCATGGCCATGAACCACATTATAGACGCCCGGCGGAATGCCGGCGGCGTTCATCACCTCGCCCAGAAGCGTCGCGGTGGCGGGGGTTTCCTCAGAGGGCTTGACCACCACCGTATTGCCGCAGGCCAATGCGGGCGCCACCTTCCATGTCATCAGCAAAAGCGGCAGGTTCCACGGGCAGATCACCGCGATGACGCCGCGCGGGTCGCGGACCGTATAGTTCAATGCACCGGCCCCGTCCGGTGTCGCCATCTCAAAGCTTTCGCTGGCCAGCGTCGTCACCTGATCGGCGAAAACATTGAAATTGGCGGCGCCGCGCGGAATGTCGATATGGCTGGCGATCGCGCGCGGCTTGCCGGTGTCGCGGATCTCGGCGGCCAGAAAATCGTCGAAACGCGCATTGATGCCATCGGCAAGCTTGCGGATCAGGCCGACGCGCTCGGTCAGCGACATCCGGCCCCAGGGGCCTTGCAATGCCCGGCGGGCAGCGCCCACGGCCTCGTTCACCTGATCGCGGTCAGCGGCGCGGATCTCGCCGATCACCTCGCCCGTCGCCGGAAAGTGATTGGCATAGGCCGGACCCCGGCCCGCGACATGGCGGCCGTCGATAAAGTTCAGATAGTCAGTCATTCCCGTCCCCCTTCGGACCGCCCTCGGGATCACCCCATGTCAGATGGTCCCACATTCTTTCGAAAATCCTGCCCGATCTGGTGGCCCGCTCTGCCGCCGCATCGGGGTCGATCACCGGGGCGGTCTCTGCAAGGCCGCTGGCCAGAGCTGCCAGTTCGATCCGGCAGGCATCCTCAAGGTAAAAGGCAAGGCAAAGCGCCTCCTGGGGGCTGTCACCCGCCACAACGGCGCCATTGCCGCGCATCAAAAGACCGCGGCCGAGACCCATCGCCGAGATGGCGCCTCGGGCCTTTTCGTCATCGCGGATCAGTTGCGGATCATTCCAGAACCCCGGAGCCGGGGCGAAATAGGTGCCAAATCCGTGCCGTATCGCGGGAACCCGGCCCAGTGCCGCCAGCGCCATCACCTGCGGACCCATGAAGCGGATGACGCCGCCGGTTTTCGGCCGCAGCGCATAAAGCCGCTGATGCAGCCGCACCTCGCCCAGGACCCCCGCGGGCAGCGGACCATGGACCGGCACCACGGTGCAGGGCGCGCCCACTGCCACCTGCGCAAGCGGCACCGAAGGCGCGACAAGGAAGTGATCCTCATCAATGCGGGCCGAGCAATGGCCATAAGCATGCACCAGCCCCGCCCGGCCAAGCGCGCTCGGGCAGCAGCGTCACCGCGATATGCTGGCGCGCATCCAGTGCGGCCGAGGCCCCCAGAAAGGCCGCCATCGCCATCAGAAGCACCGCAAGCTCATCCGCCCAGATCAGCGGCGCGCCGAGAAACCGGCTGATGACGTTGATCAGCAGCAGCGCAAGCAGCAGGAAGGTCAGCGTGCCTGCCGCAAGCAGCTCTGCCCGCGCCAGGGCCTTGCTCAACAGGCACAGCCGGGACGGGCGTGGATCCTGCCCTGGCGGTCGCTCTCCCTTGGCGTGCGGCATATTTTCCATATTTTTCTCCCCTCAAAAATAAAATATAGATATTTTCGCCCTGTCAATTGAAAATTTGATTTCTTTCGCTAAGATCGGACCTCGCCCCGACCGCCATCGCGCCCCAACATGAAAGCTATCGGCAGCCACAATGCAGCAAACCGTCTCGCTCTTTCCCGACAATGATCCCGCAGGCGACAAGACGCAGGCGGAGCGCGCCTATCGCCTTTTGCGCGAGGATATTGTGGCCGGAAAGCTGGCGCCCGGGATGAAGCTCAAGATTGAAATGCTCCGTGACCGCTATAATCTGGGCGCCGGCCCGCTGCGCGAGGCGCTGGCGCGGCTTTCGGGGGACCATCTTGTCACCCTGCTGGGTCAGCGCGGCTTTCAGGTCGCACCGATGTCTGCGAAGGATGCACTGGAGATCGGCGATCTGCGCAAGCAGCTGGAGGCCGAAGCCGTGGCGCAGGCCATCCCCCAAGGCGGGCGTGTCTGGGAAGAGCGGCTGATCGCAAGCTGGTATCGGCTGGAACGGCTGGAGCGCACGCCCGAAACCAGCGATCTGGCCGAATGGGAGGCGCTCAACTCGGCGTTTCATGAGGCGCTGGTGGCCTCTGCCAGCTCGGCCTGGCTTCTGCGGATGCGGGCCATGATGTACAAGCACCACGAACGCTATCGTCAGCTGTCACGCAGTCGGACCGCGATGACCCGTGCCGTCCGCGAGGAACACAAGCTGCTTTTCGAAAGCGCGATGGACCGCAATGTCGAGCGCGCGGTCGAGGTGACGCGGATGCATATCCAGCGCACGACCGATACGGTGATACGGGCGTTGGAGCAGGCCGCCGGCTGAAGCCGCTGTCTTGCCGGTCCGCTGATCAGCCTTGCAGAAGTCCCGGATAGGCCCGCCAGAAAGCCGGCGCCACGGGCGGGTGAGCTGCCCCATATCCGAGGGATTGCTGGCCGGCGTGTTGCCGGGACCCATCACCGCATGATTGCGTGATATCGGTGGTGCGGTGGCGGGCCGCCCCGGCAGGCTCGGCGCAGATACCTGCGATTGTGAGACGGCGAGGGCGGGCCATCGACGAAGATACGGACGAGACGGAAAAACCCGTGTCTGCGCAGTCTCGGCGGATATGACCGGGTCGTCGGATGCGCCGGCCGCGCAAGACGAACCAGAGCGTCAGGAATGCCCCATGGGCGAACCAAAGCCGAATTTATCGCTGAACCGGAGGCCAATGGCTATGTCGGCGCGAGCGCGGACAGTTTCAGGGAATGGTCTGGTATCGCGCGCATTCATGACGCTGGCCAGAAACGAGTGCTGAAGGAAATCCGGCGCTCTTTCGATCTCCCTGCGATGCATCCTGACTGAGAGGCCATTCACTTTGACGGAACCGGCAGCGTGAAGATACCAGAGGTCCGCGTTCCTGCCGGGGTGCTGATCATCAACCGCGGCCATCAGGCCCGGATGGCCAGAATCGGAGCGGGATCGGCGCGGCCCAGAAAGGGACGCGCGGCCATGTGTGGATACAGGATTTCAAATTGAGATCAGGTTCTTGCCACGGATTTTCCCGCAGTGGCCGACCCGCCGGGCAGACCCTGCTTTCCGGCCGGTCATCAGGCCAGATGGCAGGCGACCGTCTGTTCCGGGGCGAGCTGGCGCAGGGCAGGCATCCGCTGGCGGCAGTCCTCGACCGCGATCGGGCAGCGCGAAGCAAAGCGGCAACCGCGCGGCAGGTTCACCGGGCTGGGCGGGTCGCCCTGCAACCGCGCGCCGCCTCCCCGGCGCCGATGCTCGGGCGCCAGCGAAGGCGCGGCCGCGATCAGGGCCTGTGTATAGGGGTGGCGCGGGCGGGCGAATATTTGCTTGACCGGTGCCTTTTCCACGATCTGTCCCAGATACATCACCGCGATTTCGTCGCAGACATGGCGCATGACGCCGAGGTCGTGGCTGATGAACAGATAGGTCAGCCCGGTCTGGCGTTGCAGGCGGCGGATCAGATTCAGGACCTGCGCCTGCACCGCCACGTCCAGCGCCGAGACGGGTTCATCAAAGACGATCAGGTCGGGCCTGGTCGCAAGCGCCCGTGCCAGACCGATGCGCTGCCGCTGCCCGCCCGAGAACTGGTGAGGATAGAGCGTTTTCAGTTCGGGGCGCAGGCCGACCTGTGTCAGCAGTTCCTCGACGCGGGCGTCGCGGCCCGACGGCGCACCTAGGCCAAGCAGGTCCATGGGCTGGCGAATGATCCGCCCGACCCGGTCGCGCGGGTTGAGCGACGAGAACGGATCCTGAAACACCATCTGAAAGCGCGGGCGGGCGCGGCGCAGTTCTTCGCCGTCGATGCGGCTGATCGGGGTGCCATCCAGATCGACCTCTCCGCCGGTGATCGGGGCAAGGCGCATGACGGCCAGCGCGGTCGTGGTCTTGCCCGAACCGGATTCGCCGACGATGCCCAGTGTCTGACCGCGCGGGATGTCAAAGCTTACGCCGTCGACGGCATGGACCGTGCCGCCATTACGGGTCGGGAAATGCACCTTGAGGTCGCGGACGGACAGAAGCGGCCTCATGCGGGAACCTCGCAGGCTTGCAGCCGGATACAGGCGGCCGAGTGATCCCCGGATATGGGGATATGACCGGGCTGCGCGGCCAGACAGGCATCGGTGGCGAGCGCGCAGCGCGGCGCAAAGGCGCAGCCCCGGCCCAACTCGGTCAATGCCGGCACAATGCCGGGAATTTCCGGCAGGTCGGCATCGCGGTCGGCGTCGATGCGCGGGATGCTGGACAAAAGACCGCGGGTATAGGGATGGCCGGGATGGTCCAGCACCGCATCCGCCAGCCCGCGTTCGATGATGCGTCCGGCATACATGACCGCGACCTTGTCGGCCATTTCCGCCACTGCGCCCATGTCATGGGTGATCAGGATGATCGCGGTGCCGGTCTTCTGGCGCAACTCGTCCAGCAGGGCAAAGATCTGCGCCTGCACCGTCACATCCAGCGCCGTCGTCGGCTCGTCCGCGATCAGAAGCTTCGGCTCGCAAGACAGCGCCATGGCGATCATCACCCGCTGGCGCATGCCGCCGGATAGCTGATGCGGATAGGCCCGCGCGCGCAATTCCGGCTCGGGGATGCCGACGGTGCGCAGCATCTCCACGGCGCGGCTGAATGCCGCCCTGGGGCTGACCTTCTGGTGCAGGCGCACGGCCTCGGCGATCTGCTCGCCGCAGGTAAAGACCGGATTCAGCGAGGTCATCGGTTCCTGAAAGATCATGGCGATGTCGCCGCCACGGATTTCGCGCATCTCGGATTGACGCAATTTGGTCAGGTCGCGGCCCTGGAACAGAATGCTGCCGCCGACCACCTTGCCGGGGGGCGAGGGGATCAGGCCAAGGATTGACAGCGCGGTCATGCTTTTGCCGCAACCGGATTCGCCGACGATGGCCAGCAGTTCGCCCGGCGCGATGCTGAAGGACAGGTCGTCCAGCACATGTGCCACACCGCGCCGGGTGGCAAAATCCACCTTGAGGTTGCGGATGTCCAGAACAGGTTCTGTCATGGCTCAGCGCTCTCTCATGCGGGGGTTAAAGGCGTCGTTCAGCCCGTCGCCGACCAGACTGACACCAAGGACGGTCAGGAAGATCATTGCACCGGGCAGCGTCACCAACCACCAGGCGTCCAGCAGGTATTCCCGGCCCGAGCCGATCATCAGCCCCCATGACATGACATTCGGGTCCGAAAGGCCCAGAAAGCTCAACCCCGCCTCGAACAGGATCGCCATGCCGATGGTCAGCGTGGCCGAGACAATCAGCGGCGGCAGGGCATTGGGCAGGATGACGCGCCAGATGATGTTGCCGTCGCCCGCACCTATGGCGCGCATGGCGCTGACATATTCGAGCGTGCGGACACGGCGGAACTCCGAGCGGGTCAGCCGCGCGGTCTGCGGCCAGCTGACGATGCCGATGGCCAGCGCCACGTTGACCAGCGTCGGCTGAAACAGCGTGACAACGACCATGGCAAACAGCAGTGGCGGCAGAACCTGAAAGAATTCGGTGATGCGCATCAGGACGTCGTCAACCAAGCCGCCGTAAAAGCCGGCATAGGCGCCGATCACCACGCCGATCAGCATGGTAATCAGAGCCGCGGCAAAGCCGACGGCCAGGGTGGCGCGGCCGCCCTCGATCAGCCCCGCGAGGATGTCGCGGCCAAGGTTGTCGGTGCCCAATGGAAGGGTGGTCTCTTCGCCCGGTGGCGTCAGCGGTGCCCAGACGATTTCAAACGGGTCGACCTGATAGAGAAAGGGGCCGGCAAAGGTCATCACGATGACCAGCCACAGCAGCAGCAGGCCCAGCATGGCCGAAGGGCTGCCGCGAAAGATATCCCAGGCTTCCGCCATGGGACTGCGGGCAACTGGAGCGGTGGTTCTGGCGGGTGCAGTCATTTCTCAGCGGCCTCCGGCAAGGCGCGGGTCCAGCAGACGCGAGACGAAATCTGTCAGCAGGTTCGCGATGATGACGATCAGGGTGGAAAAGAACAGGATGCCCAGCACGGTCGGATAGTCGCGCGCGAGGATCGACTGGAACGCCAGCGTGCCCAGGCCCGGCCAGCTGAACACCGTCTCGACCAGCACCGCGCCCGAGATGATGGCGCCGAACTGCATGCCCGCGACGGTCACCACCGGCAGCAGGGCGTTGCGAAAGGCGTGGCGGCCAAAAACCTGACGTTCGCTGACGCCCTTGGCGCGGGCGGTGCGAATATAATCCGCGCCCAGCACCTCGAGCATCGAGGCGCGGGTCAGCCGGCTGTATTGCGCCAGATAGACCAGCCCCAGCGTCAGGGCCGGCAGCACGAGGTGATGCGCGATGTCCAGCGCCCGGACCAGCGGGCCGCCCTGCTTGACCACGTCGATCATCCCGGCGATGGGAAACAGCGGGATGGTGGCGCCCAGCAGGATCACCAGCATCAGCCCGGTCCAGAACACCGGTGCCGAATAGCCGACCAGCGACAGGATGGTGATCAGCGCCGAAGCAATGCCGCGCGGGTTGCGCGCGGCGAGCATGCCCAGACGCGTGCCAAGGATCATCGCGAAGGCCAGTGCGCTTACCACCAGAAGCAGCGTCGGGCCGAGCCGCGACATGATGAGATCGACCACCGGGCGGTTGTAGAAATAGGACATGCCCAGATCACCTTGCAGCGCACGGCCCAGATACCGCGCCAGCTGGGTCAGCAGCGGCTTGTCCAGCCCATATTGCTCGCGGATCGCGGCCATGACCTCGGCGCTGGCGCCGCCCATCTCGCCGGCGATGACCTCGGCAGGGTCGCCCGGCGCCAACTGGATCAGCAGAAAGTTCAGGACCAGCACGGCCAGGATCAGCGCGGCTGCGTAGATCAGCCTGCGCAGGATAAGTCGAAACATCGCGATTGCCTCCACCGGTTCTTACTGCGTCAGCCAGACCTCATCCATCGGCCCCAGCGCGCCCCAGATCGAGACGGGCGGGTTCTGGACGGCCTGCGACCAGACGGTGTGATAAGACACCTCGTTAATGAAATGGATCGGGATATCGCGGGTGATCAGCTTGAACGCCTCGGCGTAAAGCGCCTTGCGCCGGGCGAGGTCCGGCTCGACCCCGGCGGCGTTCATCAACTCGTCGACCTGTTCATTGCAATATTGCTGGGTGTTGGACCAGATGATCCCCTCGCGGATATTCGAGCAAAGATAGGTCCGGTTGACCCCGATCACCGGATCACCCCAGTTAAAGACCTGATCCATGGTCATGTCGAAATCATAAGAGGCCACGCGCTGCGCCCAGGTCGGGAAATCGGGCGAGGCGCGCACGGTGACCTCGACCCCGGCCTTGGCCAGTGCGGCCCTGATATATTCGGCGACGGTGCGCTGCTGTTCCTCGTTGTCGGGGATGTAGTCGATGCGCAGCCGGAGTTTCTCGCCACCCTCGCCGAAGCCCGCCTCGGCCAGCAGAGCCTTGGACTTGTCGAGGTCGAAATCATAGCGCTCGATATCTTCGGTGTGGAAAGGGCTGCCCTGCACGACCGGCTCGACCGCTGGTCTGGACAGGCCGGAATGCAGCGCCTTGGTGATGAACTCTCGGTCGATGGCATAGCCGATCGCCCGCCGCACGCGCACATCTGACAGCGCCGGGTTCCGGGTGTTAAAGGCCAGCCAGTTCAGCGGCCCGATCCCGGCATACCCCTGATCGGTCACCGTCATGTTGCCGGATCTCTCCAGTCGCCGGATCAGCCGCGTCGAATCCAGCAGCGGGAAAAGCTGCGCCTCGCCCGATTCCAGCGCCAGAACGCCGGAATTGGCGTCCTGATATTGCCGGATCACGATGCGGTCCAGATAGGGCTTTCCCTCCAGAAAAAAGTTGTCATGGCGTTCCAGGATGATGTGCTGGCCCGGCTCGAAGGCGGTTACCTTGAACGGGCCGGAACCGACGGGCAGGTTGTTTTTGGGATTGGACCTGATGTCCTGGCCGTCGTCGAAGACATGTTTTGGCAGGATCGGCGTCAGCGCCGAGGACAGCACCAAGAGGATTGCAGGATGTGGCTGTCGCAGGCGGATCACCACGGTCTGCGGATCGGGCGCCTCGAAGGCTTCGACCGGCTCCAGCATGCTTGAAAAGGGGTGGTTCTCCTTGACCACATTCAATGACCAGATCACATCCTCGGCGGTGATTGGCTGGCCGTCGTGAAAACGCGCGCCGTCACGCAGCTTCAGGGTAAGCATCCTGCTGTCATCGCTGAACTCCCAGCTCTCGGCCAGATAGGGCTGCGGCTCGAAATTCTCGCCATAGCGCAGCAGCGTGGCGAAGATCTGGGCCGCCGGCACGCCGGTGGCGATGCCCGATTGCACGGCGGCATTCAGGTGGCGTGGCTTTTGGACAGAGGCGATGACAAGCGTGCCGCCCGGCTGGGCTTCTTGCGCAGAAAGGGCGGGGGTGGTGGCAAGTGCTGCCAGCGCGACGGCGCCGGCCAGCACGAAGCGGCGTGATGGGGCGGGGGGAAGGGTCATTTGTCTCTCCGTGTTGGGCGCGCGTCGAATTCTGCGTTGACGCTGCGTTCCTATGGATCGGTCATCGGCGGGCTTTGCGGCAAATGCATTTTTTCGTCCGAATTCCTCAGAAATCTTGTGGAAGGTAGGGGCGCACGAAGGCGCGGTCGAACTCGCCGCGCATCGCCTGCATTTCGCAAGTGGCGATGATTGCCTCGCAGACCGGCGTCAGTTGCACGTCGCGCCGGGTCAGCACGCCGGCGCGCGGCGCATCGTGTTCACCGGCCAGCGGCAGCCGCACCAGATCGCCGCTGGCATAGGTCTGCTTGCTCATTGGCCGGATGTTAAAGATGCCGTAACACATGCCGGCCGCGATCAGGGCCCGCATCATGTCGGTCGATCGTGCGGAATAGACCACGTTCGGCTTGAGTCCGCGCGTCGCGAACAGGTCCATCAGATAGCGCCGTGAAAGTTCCAGATCCAGCACCACCAGCGGCTCGGGCGCAAGCTGTTCCAGCGTGACAAAGCGCCCGCTGGCCAGCGGATGTGTCGCAGGCAATGCGGCATGGGGATGACCGATGAAAAGTGGCAGGAAGCGATATGCCAGCTCGTTGATCAGCCCGTAGCAAAAGGCGAAATCGGCATCGCCCTTGTCGATGGCGCGCATGACCTCTTCCCAATTGCCTTCCATCACCTCGATCATCAGGTTTGGATAACGTTCGCGCACCGCGCTCAGGATAGTCGGAAGCAGGATCGGCGCCAGCGGCGTGAAGCAGGCGATGCGGGCGGTGCCGTCGATGCGCCGTTCGAGGTCGCCGATCTTGCTGTCAAAGCGCGCCTGGGCGACCAGCAGCAGGCGGATTTCATCAATGATCTTGCGCCCGAAACTGGTCGGCGCGACCCCGCGCGACGGGACGCGGACAAAGATCGGCTGGCCCAGTTGCGCCTCGATATGGTCGATGGCCGCGGCGATGGACGAGGGTGAAACCGCCAACGCCTCCGCCGCCGCAGTGATCAACTGATGCCGCTCGGCTGCCTCGATATAGCGCAGGTGTTTCAGTGTGTAATGCATCCTAACCTCAGCAAAATGAAGGAAATCCCCCATAATTATGCATTTCACGCAGGATAGGTGTCACGGCTAATCTGCCCCTGAAGCCGCACCCGACGGAGAAATTGCATGATCCCGACCGTTTTTTCAGCACGCCGAATCATTACCATGGACCCGTCGAGGCCCGAGGCAACGCATGTGATGGTGTCCCATGACGGGCGTATCCTCGCCGTTGGTGGTCCCGGGGAAATGCGCAGCCGGGGTGAGTTGCTTCATGATGACCGTTTCGCCGACAAAATCCTGATGCCCGGCTTTGTCGAGGGCCACGCCCATATGATGGAGGGTTCGGTCTGGCGCTTTACTTATCTGGGCCATTACGACCGCGTATCCCCGGATGGGCGGCTGTGGCGGGGTATCACCAGCGCCAATGCTCTGGTTGATCGCCTGCGCGAACGCGCCGAAGAACTGGGTTGTGGCCCGGTCGTCGGTTGGGGTTTTGACCCGCTTTTCGTGCCGGGTGACCGGCTGTCGCGGCTGGATCTGGATCGGGTTTCGACCACGCGGCCGGTGGTTGTGCTGCATTCGAACATGCATCTGCTGACCGCAAACAGCGCGGCGCTGGAGCTTGCGGGCTATGGCGAGAATACCGACGTTCCGGGCGTTCTCCATACCGAGGATGGCGCCCTGCATGGCGAGCTGCACGAGATGGGTGCCATGTTTCCGGTCGTGCGCCGTGTCGGGGCCAGTTTCCGCAGCCTGGGCGGCGATCCCGCAGCGATCTGGAACCTTGCGCGCTCGGCCTGCCGGGCGGGGGTGACGACCTCGACCGATCTGCTGAATGAACTGGCCGAGGAGACGCTGGCCGATCTGTTTGCGACCACGACCGAGGACGGATATCCTTTGCGGCTGGTGCCGATGCTTTCGGCTATGGCGCTGCCGCCCGAGGCGGTCGGCGCGCGGGCACGCGAACTGCGGGCGCGTTCCACCGACCGGGTCCGGCTGGGCGGGGTCAAGATCGTCACCGACGGCTCGATCCAGGGCTTCACCGCCCAGTTGAACGCGCCGGGCTATCATAGCGGTATCGACAGCGGGATCTGGAACATCGCGCCCGAGACGCTGAACGCTCTGGTGGACGACCTGAACCGGCAGGGCATCCAGATGCATATCCATGTCAACGGCGACGGCGCCAGCCTTGCCGCCATCGAGGCGCTGGAGGCGGCGCTGTCAGGATATTTCCGTCCCGATCATCGCCATACCTTGCAGCATTGCCAGATGGCTGATCGTGCCCAGCTGCGCCGTATTGCGGCCCTGCAATGCTGTGTGAACCTGTTTACCAACCACCTCTATTACTTTGGTGACAAGCATTACGAGATTACCATCGGCCCTGAACGTGCCTGCCGCATGAACCCTTGCGCCAGCGCGCTGGAAATGGGCATTCCGCTGGCCATCCATTCTGATGCGCCGATCACGCCGCTGGCGCCACTGGTCACCGCCTGGTGCGCGATCAACCGCCTGACAGACAGCGGCCGGCAGTTGGGCAGTTCAGAGCGCATTCCGCTAGATGCGGCGCTTTACGCTATTACCCTGGGCGCAGCCTATACGTTGAAGCTGGATGGAGAACTGGGGTCGGTCGAGGTCGGCAAGCGCGCCGATTTCGCGGTGCTTGAGGACGATCCGCATCAGCTTGGCGCCGAGCGTCTGCGCGAGGCGCGGGTCTGGGGCACCATCTTTGGCGGCAGGCCAGTCGCGGCCGGGTCGTTCTGAGCATGACCGCCCCGCTTCCGGTCAATATCCTGTGCGGCTATCTTGGCGCCGGCAAGACCACCTTGCTCAACCGGCTGTTGGAGGGGCGGGACGAGCGCATTCTGGTCATGGTCAATGATTTTGGCGCCATCGCGGTCGATGCGGCGCTGGTGTCGCATCGCTCGGCCGACACGATTCAACTCAGCAACGGTTGCATCTGCTGCGCGATGGGCAGCGGATTGTTCGACGCTTTCGAGCGGGCGTTGCTCCTGCGCGACAAGGTGGACCGGCTGGTCATCGAGGCCAGCGGCGTGGCCGAGCCGCGGCAACTGGCCCGCTTTGCCCTGGCCGAGCCTGATCTGGATTGCCGGGCGGTGATCGCGGTGGTTGATCCGCAAAGCCTGGCCGGATGGCTGGCAAATCCCAGGATCGGCAGGGTTGCAGAAAGCCAGATCCGCGGCGCCGATGCCGTCTTTATGTCGCGCGCCGATATCGCAGGGCGCGCGACCTTGCGCCGGGTGGCGCGGCTGACGGCAACGCTCAACCCGCTGGCAAGCCAGCATATGGCGCCGGACACCGGCTTCATGCAGGCATTGGCGGCACCGCATGATGGCCGCAGCCTTTCGGCCCTTGCCGGGGATCGCGACCATGGGCGGCTGTTCGCCAGCCGCACTATCAGCCTCGTTCCGCCCCCGGATCATGAGCAACTCGTTGCGGTCATGAAACGGCATTTGCGCGCGGTCCACCGGATCAAGGGCTATGTTTTGTTGTCTGGCTTGCCAAGCCCGCACCTGCTGCAACTGGCGGGGGGCGTTCTGTCGCTGGACCCGGTGGGACGGCCGGAAGGCATTGAAATGAACCGGCTGGTGGCGATTTCGCCGGATAGAGAAGCACTGGACCGGTTGGCCGCCGATCTCGGAGCAGCGCCATTCTGCGCGGCGCTGCCCTAGGAGCCGCGTAAATCCGGCGGGAACATTCATCAATGCGATGCCCTAGCCGCGCGATGAGCCAATAGGGACGACCCTGTCGCGCCTTTCGGGTTCAGTCGATATGCATCATAGATCACCGCACCGGTGCGAAGGCCGCAGTGGATGGACCCCATGCGGCGCGCAAACGGTGGCCTTGTCAATCACCCGACGTTCTTGTGATCGCGCAGCGGCGGTCGGTGATCATGCGCATAGGCTGATCCACAGGCGCCGAACTCAGGATACTTCCCTTGAAAGGGTAGCATGGACCAGCATCTCCTCTGGTATCCCGACGATGCCGAGCCCGCTCGTGTCTGGCATATGCCACTGACCGTCCCGGATTGATGAGCCAACCGGTATGAGCAGGTCACGCAACGGGTTGGGGTTAACGTCGATCTCCAGCAGGCCGGGTCCGCCGGCCGCTGCGAGAACATGGGCAGAGGCGACAAGCCCGATCCCGCCGCCCAGAAAATGCGGGCAATAGGTCGCGCCAGATTGCAATGTCTGGCGGGCGACATGGAGGCAGCCGGTCACGCCGCCCCACTTGCACAGATCAGGCTGGACATAGCGCAGGATGCGGCGGGCAAGCGTCTGGTCATAATCGGCGTGACCCGCGATGTTCTCGCCCGCCGCCAGCGGAACGGAAAGTGCTGCAAGTCTCGCCCAGTCACCTTCTGGGGCGTCAGCCGGGATCGGTTCCTCCATCCAGCCGAGGCCGATATCGGCGGCGTCGGTCAGGAACATCTCCGCCTGATCGGCATTCCAGGCCTGGTTGGCATCCGCGAAAAGCCGATCGCCCGGTTCCAGCAGGCTTGCCACCTCGCGCAGCTTGCCGGGTTCGGCGGAATTGTCAAAACCGACCTTGACCTTGAAGGCACGGAAACCGGCTGTGCGGGCGCGGGTGATTTCCGTCGCGGCCGCATTGATATGGATACCGCTGGCATAGGCGGGCACACGGCTGGGCGCCCCCGGCGCAAGCATGTCCTTCAGCGGCAGGCCGGCCCGCCGGGCGACCAGATCCCAGGCGGCGATATCCAGCGCGGCGATGACCTGCCGGAATGGCCCCGGCTCTCCGCATTGCAACGCGCGAATATGCGTTGCACGGCTGAGTTCGTGAAACATTGCCGGCGGATCGCACCAGTCGCGCCCGAAAAGCAGGTCGGAGACGTCCTGAACCAAAAGGTTCACCCGGTGTTCTGCCCCGGCTGCGGGCCAGTTCGTAAATGCCTCTCCCCAACCGAATGCGCCGTCGGTATCCTCGATCCGCAGAAAGACCGCCGGCCGGTTGCGCATCACCCCGAAAGAGGTGGCGACCGGCCGCGCAATCGGTGCCCGCATCGCCCAGGCCTGAACCCGTGCGATATGGAACGGCGCGCCATGCTCAGGCATAGGCACAGCTGAACGCGCCTTCGCGCCTGATATCGCCGAGGTCGAATTGCGGCTGCCAGGGCCGCGCCTGCTCTTGTGTCAGCCGGCAGAGCCTTTGCAGGATGTCCATGCCGCTGTTTTGCAGCGCATCGAAAACGGCCTGCTTGTCGGGGAAATGATTTTGGATCGCGTCCAGCCAAATGGTCCGGCCGGCCAGGAAACCCTGCGCACCCGCCGCATAGGAATAGGAAAGCACACGTTCGAACTGTTCGGGCGCAGCGCCGCCCGAGAGCAGCACCCACGGGATTGCGGCATCAGCGCAGATCTTGCCGATGGCCTCGAACTGAGCGGCGGCGGCACGGGATTCGGCACTGCCATCCAGCGGCGGCAGCGAGGCCGCAGGAAGCGGCGTTTCCAGTTTGTAAAGATCGACCCCATATTCGGGCTTGGCGAATTCGCGCACGCTGTCGATTACCAGATCCGCGCGCTTGTCGGCACTTTCGACGTAATCAGTCGTATGCTTTGCACTGTCGGGAAAGGGATAGACCAGCAACTCCAGCACATAAGGAATATCGTGGCGGCGGCATTCCTCTCCGATGGTGCGGACGTAATCATGCTGATGGGCCAGCACCTCCTCACTGGCATCGGGGCGATACCAGGCCAGAACCTTGACCGCATCGCCACCCATGCGGCGGATCTTCTCGACGCTCCAATTGTCGATAGAGCGTGATTTGCGGCCGCCGGGCGTATCGGCGAAGCGGTGTTCCTCCAGCGTTACGATCATGCCGGTCCGTGCCGGCAGCAGGTCGATCGCCGCAGGGATCGCGAAATTCGGGTCGAGCAGCATGGACGATGCCTCATGCGCCAGAGCCTCGACCAGCAGGCGCTTGGCGGCCAGCATATCGGCAAAAGCCACCTGATCGGGGGTGACGCCGCGTGCCGCGCCGATGGCCTGCGCCAGAGGCGGGCGCTGATCCAGCGCAACCATGGTGAAATAACCGTCCTGATCAGCCAGCCGGGCCAGCCCGCGCTGTTTTCCAATGCTTGTCATCTTTTTGGTCTCCATAAGTCCAGCGTCTGTACGAAATCGGGAATGCCGCTGCGTCCGCCGCTGCGGGTGCATTTCAGGGCAGCAGCGGCCGAGGCAAAGCCGGCGGCGGCCGCAGTATCGGCACCGGCTGCGATGGCCATGGCCCAGGCCCCGTGGAACACGTCGCCCGCGCCGTTGGTGTCGACCACCCTGACGTCGAAGGCCGGCATATGATGGCGCTTGCCGCCCTCGATCCAGTCGACGCCGGCCCCGCCCCGCGTCACCGCCGAGACGGCGCAGCCGAATTCAGCCACCTGCGCAAGGCCGTCATCCCCGCCCGCAAAGGCCCGAAGCGCCTGTTCGGAAAAGATCGCGTGATCGGTCAGCGGCAGCAGCGTTTCAAACACGGTGCTGTCTGCCACTTCGGCATCCAGCACCGTTGCCACCCCCACCTTGCGCGCCGCCGTAAACAGGGCCACCGCGCCGTCGATCCAACGCGGATCCGCCAGCACGGCACCCACACCGCCGAGCTGATCGAGCGGTAGCCAGTCGGGGCTGTCCGGCAGATCGAGACCGCGGAAGTTCACGATGGTTCTTTCGCCATCGGGATCGACAAGGACGCAGGAAACCGAGGATCGTGCGCCCTCGAAAAGCCGGAACTGCGTGCAGTCGACGCCTGCGGCGGCCAGCTCCTGCCGCATCGCATGACCTGCCGTATCCTCGCCCGCCCGGCCCCAGAACCGCGCATGCCCTCCAAGCCGGGCGATGGCGAAGGCTGCGGTCGCGGCCATTCCGCCGCCGCCTGAAGCATGATCGCGCGCCTGGGTCTTGCCGGCGCTGTGCGGCAGCTCGCTCACATCCCAGATATGGTCGAGCGCGGTAAGGCCAAGGCAGATGACAGTCGGGTCGGTCCGGGTCCAGCCCGGCGGCAGCACTGCCGTCATAGTCCGGCGATGCAGAGATATTTCATCTCTACATATTCCTCGATGCCGTGGCGGCTGCCCTCGCGGCCGAGACCGGATTGCTTGACGCCTCCGAACGGTGCGGCCTCGTTCGCGATCAGGCCAGTGTTGATGCCGACCATACCGCTTTCCAGCCGCTCGGCCACGCGGAAGACGCGGGCGAGATCGCGGCTGTAGAAATAGGCGGCCAGACCAAATTCGCTGTTATTCGCCATGGCGATGGCCTGATCGTCGGACGAGAACGGGATGATCGGTGCCAGCGGCGCAAAGGTTTCCTCGCGTGCGACCAGAGCGTCGGGGCTGACGCCCTTGATCACGGTCGGCTGGAACCAGCTTCCGCCGAGTTCATGCCGCGCCCCGCCGGTGACCAGCGTGGCACCACGGTCCAATGCGTCACGCAAATGCGCCTCGACCTTCTCGACGGCGGCAATGTCGATCAGCGGTCCTTGTTCTGTCCCGGCATCGGCGCCATTCCCGACGCGCAGCCTTTCCGCCGCCTGACCCAGCCGGGCAGCAAATTCATCGGCAATGCTGTCATGGACATAAATGCGGTTTGCACAGACGCAGGTCTGGCCGGAATTGCGGAACTTTGCGATCATGGCACCGGCGACGGCCGCGTCCAGATCGGCATCCTCAAAGACGATAAAGGGCGCGTTTCCGCCCAGCTCCAGCGACAGGCGCTTGATATCATCGGCGCTTTCACGGATCAGCCAGCGACCTACCTCGGTCGAGCCGGTGAAGCTGATCTTGGCCACGGTCGGGCTTTTGCAGAAGATGCCGCCGATCATGCTGGCCTGGCCCGTCACCACCTGAAAGACGCCCGGAGGAATGCCGGCGCGTTCGGCCAGCACCGCCAGCGCCAGCGCCGAAAGCGGTGTCTGCGAGGCGGGCTTGACGATGATCGGACAGCCTGCGGCCAGTGCCGGACCGGCCTTGCGGGTAATCATGCCATTGGGAAAATTCCACGGCGTGATCGCGGCGCAGACACCGATGGGCTGTTTCAGCACGATGATCCGGCGATCGGCGGCGGGCGCGGGGATGACCTCGCCATAGATGCGCTTGGCCTCTTCGGCGAACCATTCGAGATAAGCCGCATTGGCGACGATCTCGCCCTTGGCCTCGGCCAGCGGCTTGCCCTGTTCCAGCGTCAGGATCTGCGCGAGATCGTCGGCATTGGCGAGGATCAACTCATACCATTTGCGCAACAGCGCACCGCGTTCCTTGGCGGGCCGTGCGGCCCAGCCGGCACGCGCGGCCTCTGCCGCCGCGATGGCGGCCTCGATGGTGGCCGCGCCCAGTGATGGCACATGCGCGATAACCGCGCCATCTGCCGGGTTCGTGACGGCAATCCCGTCCTCACCGGCGGAAATCCAGCTGCCATCGACATAGGCATCGGCGCAAAGAAGGTGCGGGTCTTTCAAAGTAAGGGTCATGCGTTCTGCCTGCCTGAAATACTGATGCGTTCCTCAGTCTCGGGATTGAAGAGATGCGCCTTGCCCGCGACCGGTGACAAATACAGCCGCTGTCCCGTCTGCGGCCGCAGATCGGGCGAGACGCGCGCGATGATGTCCTGCCCGGCGGCACGTGCATGGACAAGCGTGTCAGACCCGAGCGGTTCGACCAGATTGATCTCGGCGGCGAGGCCCTGACCTTCGGCAACCAGTTCGAAATGTTCCGGGCGAATGCCCAGCACGATATCCGCCGCATCGGTTGCGGTATCGGCCATCAGCCCGGCCGGCAGGCGGCTGCCATCGGCCAGCACGATCTGATCGCCTTTGATCCGTGCGGGCATGAAGTTCATCGAAGGCGCGCCGATGAAGCTGGCCACGAAGAGGTTGCGGGGGTTTTCATAAACCTCTTCGGGGCTGCCGACCTGCTGAATGACGCCCGATTTCATCACCACGATCCGGTCGGCCATGGTCATGGCCTCGACCTGATCATGGGTCACAAAAACCATCGTCGTCCTGAGCTTTTTCGACAGCGTCTTGATCTCGGCGCGGACCTGCCCGCGCAGCTTTGCATCAAGGTTCGAAAGCGGTTCGTCGAACAGAAAGACCTGAGGAT
Organism: Paracoccus sp. (in: a-proteobacteria); assembly: GCA_030538705.1. GTDB lineage: Bacteria > Pseudomonadota > Alphaproteobacteria > Rhodobacterales > Rhodobacteraceae > Paracoccus. The sequence goes on from JAUNTL010000011.1 coordinate 28,520, forward strand.
CGCGCACGATGGCCCGGCCCATGGCGACGCGCTGGCGCTGCCCGCCCGACAATGCCTTGGGACGGCGGTCAAGATAGGGATGGATGTCCAGAAGACGGGCCGCCTCCTCGACCTTTGGGGCGATCTCGGCGGGCGGCATGCCGCGCATTTCCAGGGCAAAATTCATGTTCTGGCGCACGGTCATATGCGGATACAGCGCGTAATCCTGAAACACCATCGCGATATCACGCCTGGCCGCGGGGATCTCATTCACGCGCTTTTCGCCGATCATCAGATCGCCGCCGTCAATCGATTCCAGCCCTGCCAGAACCCGCAGAAGCGTCGACTTGCCGCAACCGGAAGGTCCGACAAGGACGATGAATTCCTCATCCGCTATCTCCAGATCAAGGCCGGGGATGACGGTCAGGCCGCCATATTTCTTGACCAGACCGCGCATCGAGATCGAGGCCATCAGAGATCTCCTTCGAAGGACAGGATGGGTTTGATGGATTTTCCGGCAGCGAAATCCGAGAATTTCGCGGGCAGTTCGGCCAGCGGAAAGGCGTCGTCGACCAGCCGGGCATAGCGCGCGCGATTGGCACGCAGCAACTCTACATTGGCGTCGAAATCGCCCTTGGGAAAATAGAAGGTGCGCAACAGCGCAAAGTCCTTGCGGCGGAAGACCTTGTCCTCGGTCACCAGCCACGGGGCGGTGTTTTCGCCGACAAGCACGATAACCCCCCCGGGCATGACCAGCCGGATCGCCAGATCCCGCGCCGCGTGACTGCCAGAGCATTCGACAATCAGGTCATAGCGCCTGTCCTCGCTGCCGACCGGCACGATATCTGCACCAAAATCTGCGGCCATTGCCGCGCGGGCCGGGTTCGGTTCTGCCACAAAGGTCCGGCCGTAGCCGAGCGCCTGCGCCGCAAGTACGACGCCCAGGCCCACCGGTCCGGCCCCCGTGACCAGAACCGAAGGCGTGTCCGTCGCCAGATGGCGCGCCGCCTCGCGCAGCGCATGGGCCGAGGTGCCGATGGTGTCGAGCAACAGGGGTGCCAGACGCGGACCGATATCCTCAGGCACCGGCAGCAGGCAGTTTTCCGGCACGCATAGATATTCTGCATAGCCGCCGTCACGATTCCAGCCGATCAGCGATGAAACCGTCAGGCAACTTTGGGTCGCGCCGCCCGCACAGGCCGTGCAGCGCCCGCAATGCAGCGGGATATAGACGGCGCATAGCTGACCATCCAGCGGGTGGCCGGGCTGTTGGACATGCCCGGCGATCTCATGCCCGGCGACATATTCGGCGCCGGCATGCCACAGCTTCAGGTCGGATCCGCAAAGCGCTGTGCTGGCGACCCGGACCAAGACCTCGCCCGGCGCCGGATCGGGACGCTCTATCATGGCGATCTCGATCTGATCGTTGCCTCTGAAATCGGCCGCCCGCATCAGGGAAATGTTCTGGGACATGGCTATCCTTTCACCGCGCCAAGGGTCAGGCCGGATATCAGCCAGCGTTGTACGATGGCGGCGAGGATCAGCGGTGGCAGCGCGATAATCGTCGCCGCGGCCATCAGCCCGCCCCAGTTGGTCGAGCCTTCGCCGATAAAGTTGAACGATGCCGCGATCAGGGTTTTCGTCTGCGAATTGCTGAGCACCAGCGAGAACAAAAAGAAATTCCACGAAAAGACAAAGGCGAGGATTGCCGAGACAGCAAGGCCGGAGGAAACCAGCGGCAGGGCGATGCGGCGAAAGATGCGGAAGGGCGAACATCCGTCGACCTGTGCGGCCTCAAAGATCGAGCGCGGGATATTGTCGAAATAGGGCAGAAGCACCCAGGTCACGATGGGCACGGTGATGACCGCATGGGTCAGGATCAGCGCCCAATAGGTGCCGATCATGTCGACCTGCCGGAACATCACATACCAGGGCAAAAGAAACAGCGTGCCGGGCGCCATCCGCGCCATCAGCGCAACAACCGCGGGCCAGGTGATCCGTGTCCATGACGCGACAAATGCCGCAGGCGTGCCAAGGGCCAGCCCCAACAGTGTTGATCCGCTTGTCACCAGCAGCGAGTTCAGCGTGTAGCGCACAAAGGGCGTCCGCTCGGTCAGGGTGACATAGTTCTCAATCGTGGGGTCGAAGATCAGTGTCGGCGGATAGGCTGTCACCTCGAATGAAGGCTTGAAGGATGACAGCACCATCCACGCGGTCGGGGTCATCACGATCACCCCGGCCAGCACCAAAAGCACCAGATTTACCCAGTCGAGAAAGCGTGAATCCGAGGGTTTCGTGTTCATCTTACCACTCCACCGCGGCGCGCAGCCGGTTCAGGGCGATGACGGCACCCAGGACGATGACCGACAACGTAACCATCAATGCGCTTGCATAGCCAAGCTGAAAGAACTCGAACCCGGTGCGGAAACCATAGATGTTCAGCGTCATCGAATGGTTCGACGGGCCGCCCTGCGTGGTGATGTAAATCAGATCGAAAAAGCGCAGCAGATCGACCGAGCGCAGCACCATCGCCGTCACCAGCGTCGGCAGCAACAACGGCAGGGTGATGCGCCAGAACACCGCCCGGCGAGAGGCGCCATCTATTTCGGCCGCCTCATAGACCGAGGGCGGCAGCGATTGCAGCCCGCCCAGTACGATCAGCGCGACATAGGGCGTCCATTGCCAGGTGTCGATCAGCGCCAAAGTCGGCACCACCCAGGCCGGAGAGGCCAGCCAGTCAGACGGCGGCAATCCCAGCGAGGTGAGTATCCAGTTCGCCGCCCCTAAAGACGGATCGAGAATGACCAGCCACATCATTCCCGCCACGACTGGCGGCATCATGAAGGGCGAAATGAACAGCGAGCGCACGATCCCCGGCAGCCGCTTGGCGCGAAACAGCAGCATCGCCAGCCCGGTGCCAAGCACCAGCTGCATGATCAGCGACAGGAAATACAGATAGAAGGTGACCCAGATCCCGTTCCAGAACTCGTCATCGGTGACCATGCGCTGATAATTGCCCGCACCCCAGCCAATGACCTGCCCGGTCGAGGAATAGAGCTGAAAGCTCATCCAGATCGTATAGATGAACGGAAAGGCGATCATGCCGACGGTGAAGATCAGTGCCGGCATTGACATGGCGGCCATCTGGCCGCGATGTTCATTGTTCACCTTCATGACGCTCCTCCCTTCCTAGCCCGCCAGAAAGCCGCCATCGACGGTGGCAACGCTGCCGGTCACATAGCGGGCGGCAGGCATGCACAGATAGACGACCGTGGCGGACACTTCGTCGGCCTGACCCCACCGTCCCATCGCAGTGCGGCCGGCGATACGTTCGTAATGGGCGCGGTCGCGGCGCCCCTCGGCATTCAGCGGTGTCTCTATATATCCGGGTGCCACGGCATTGACGCGGATGCCGTCGGATGCCCAGGCATGGGCGAGCGAGCGCGTCAGCATCACGACCCCGCCCTTCGAGGCACAATAGGCAGGCAGGCGCGGCAGCGCCGCAAAGGCATTCATCGAGGCGATATTCACGATACAGCCCTGCCTTGCCGCCAGCTTTTCGCGGAACGCGAGGCAACAGCGCATTGTGCCGCTCAGGTTGACGTCCAGAACCTTCTGGAACACGGCAATGTCATATTCCTCGTCGCGGCGCAGGATACCGGCGGCGTTGATCAGCGCGTCGACCCGGCCCGCCTGGTCCGCGAATGTGCGCACCATATCCTCATTCGTCACATCCAGCGGCGCCATGGTCAGCCCCGCATGACCGGTCAGCCGGCAGGCGTTGATTTCTGCCTGTGTTGCGCCGGTCGCGGTGACGCAAACGCCCTGAGCGAGAAACTCCTCGACGATTGCAGCGCCGATGCCGCCGGTGCCGCCAATGACGACAGCGTGAAAGCCGCTGGGCAGGCTGAATGCAGCGGATGGCAAGACGTGATCTCCTGTCGGTCAGGTCCGGAAAGGAGACCGGCGGCGGTCACCGCCGGCCATTGCTGTTCATTGGCGCCGCGATCAGTCGCGGGCGATCAATTCATTCAGGGCTGCGTCGGCGGTGGCGCAGGCCTCGTCGACGGTGACAGTGCCAAGCAGCAGATCACCGACTGCTCGCCCGATATACTGGCGCGATTCGGGGTTCGCGATGATCGGATAGCCGATCTCTGACGTGCCTGTATCGGCAAGGACAGCCAGTGCCTCCTGCCATTGCTGGCGCACCGGGCTTTCGGCCAGCCATGCCTTGTATCCTTCGGATTCCGAGACCGAGGTGCGCGGCGGCGCAATACCGGAGAGCGCGAATTTCTCCTGCATTTCCGGGCTGGAGGCCCATTGAAGGAAATACCACGCCGCGTCCTGATTGCCGGAATAGGCCGAAATCGCCAGCGACCAGCCGATCACGGTCGGATGCGACCCGCCCGGACCCGGCGGCAGCGGGATGATGGCCGTATCCTCCATCCTCGCGCCTCCGTCCATGATCGGCCCGAATTCGTTGGAGGACTGAAAGGACATTGCCGAGCGGCCTGCGCGATAGAGCGCGGTCAGCTGCTGGAAGCTGTAATTGATGACGCCGGGCGGGCCGTATTCCTTGAGCAGGTCCGAATAGAGTGTCAGTGCCGCCTTGCTGGCATCCGAACACATGGCCGATTGTCCATCGACAATATATTGCCCACCCATATTGTGCAGAAAGCCTGCAAAGGTATAGGGCGTTGCCGCCGCCAGCCCGCGCGAAGCAAAAGGCGTCACGTCTGAGCATTCTTTCAACCTGCCGGCGATCTCTGGCAGTTCATCCAGCGCGGCCGGCGGCTCCAGCCCGCATTCGGCGAAAATATCGGTCCGATAGTAAAGCAACGGCCCTTCAATATTAAGTGGCACACCGATCACCTTGCCATCGAAGGTCGAGGCATCCATCAATGCCGGGCTGAGATCAGCCGCGTCATAATCCGGCGCTGCATTGTTATGAAGATTCTGACCCAGATCAGCATACCAGCCAGCCGCCGCAAATTGCATGCCTTCGCGAGAAGGAAGCGTCATGAACACGTCGACCTCGTCGCTGCGCGCATTCATCACCGTCATGAGGCGCTGGCGCATTTGCTGTTCCTGATAGCCATCAACCACGAGGTTGATGCCGGTCAGCTCTCTGAACTCATCTGCGTGGTCGATCAGCAGTTGGCCCAAAGGATTGCTGTTGGCCAGAAAGGTCACCGTTTCGCCGGAATGGGCCTTCCAGTCAAAACTCTGTGCCGCGGCACTGCTCACCAAGGTGGTTGCCAGCGCAGTGGTCAGACAGGCAAACTTCATGCGTGTCATATTCATTCCTCCCTCCCCGATACATTCCCCTAAAAGGTCTGTAACCGGTTACATATCATGCCGGGGCATGCCAAGTCAATTGCCCGTGGCGGCACCCCTGACTGGGTGCTTGTTCGTCGGGGCGAATGGGGTTTAGATGCACGTGAGAGGTGCAGATGAGTAGGGATGAAGCCAGCGTCGGTCGGCCTGATAAAGGAAGATCTACCGGAATTCGCGATATAGCCCGCCGCGCGGGCGTTTCGACCGCGACAGTGTCGCGTTTTCTGAACAAACCCGATTCGGTCGGTGCCGAGCTGCGTGACAAAATCAGCCGTGTGGTAAATGAAACCGGTTACATTCCACACGCTTCGGCGCGGGCGCTGTCGTCGCGCCGGACCCGGACCATCGGGGCGATCATTCCGACCGTTGACAATGCGATGTTTGCGCAGGGGCTACAGGCTCTGCAAAGCTATCTGGCGACCAAAGACTATCTGCTTTTGCTGGCGACCAACGAATATGACATTGATATCGAGTTGCAGCAGGCGCGGAATCTGATTGCCCGTGGCATCGACGCCCTGATCCTTCGAGGGGATGAACGGCACCCTGACCTGAGACGTATTCTCAACACAAATCGCATCCCTTTCGTCAATGTCGGCGTTTACGAGCCACACAAGCCATATCCCTCGGTCGGCGTCGATAATTCCGCCGCGGGGCGTGATCTGGCGCGATATGTCACGGGCCTGGGTCATCGCCGGATCGCAGTTGTCGCGGCGCGTCAGCGCAACAACGACCGGGCGCAGGCGCGATTGAGCGGTATCCTTGAGGCGTTGGCAGAGCATGGCTGCACACCTCCCGATGACTGGCAGATTGAGGTGGATTACCAGCTGGCCGACGCGGCAGACGCCGCGCGCGCGTTGTTGTTGGGAAAAGCGCCTCCGACCGCGATCATCTGCGGCAACGACGTTATCGCCTATGGTGTCATGCTTGCCGCGATACGCGCGGGGGTGCAGGTGCCGCGCGAGCTTTCCGTGGCAGGCTTCGACGACCTGGAATGGAGCCGCCACCTGATCCCCAGCCTGACAACCATCCATATGCCGACGAACGAAATCTGGGTTCGGGCCGGGCGCTATCTTGTGGATCTCCTGGCGGGGCAATCGTCGCTGCGCCATCAGAAGATGGATTACTCTCTTATTGTGCGTGAATCGACGACTCGACCTGAGGTATGAGCAATGGCAATCCTGCCAAGGGCATCAGGCAGCGGCAACAGCCGAGCGTATCAGCGCTGAGAGCGCCTGATGTATCACCCGCCCGCAAATATCGCGCCCCGTATCGTCCAGCCTGATCCCGGCAGTCGGTTCACGCGGTAATTGTTCCGCTACGCTCCGGTTCTTCCCCGCAAGGCGAATGCGCTACATTTCTTGCAGGGCAGGCCGCGCCTCCATATCCTTAGCCGGCGCCGCATGGGCGAGGTCCGGCGGCATCCCCGGCACCCCACACGGGCCGGAGGCGATTATGGTTCGCTCTGGGCTTTTGCGACCCTCAATTCCTGTAGGCATTGCGAAATACCCGAAGGAGCCTGAGTATGCCAATAGTGACCCGATCCTGTCATTGCCAAAGCCACCATAACGCGGCCGCATCCGGGATCAGATGCGGGCCGGGGTGCCCGGCCCGCAAGGCGCTTCAGTCGCCCAATGTTTCCGGGTCAAGCCCGTCATACAGGTTTTCGCGCACGATCACCGCAACGGCATCGGGGTCCGTGCGGTCGACATCCTTCATCAGCTCTTTCCATTTGGCTTCAAGTGTCAGGAAGTTCTCGATCAGCTCGCTTGGATCCTCGATCTGCCGCTCGGCCATCTCGCGTTGCGCCAGGTCGGATTTCAGTTCTTCGTTAAAGCTGTTCAGTCGCTGCTGCATCTCGGGCGTGGGTGCCTCGACCGTCAGCCCGCGCTCGAGCGAGCCCTTGAGCGCCTCCTGGACGCCGATATGATAGGCAACCTGCTGGCGGGCAATGCCCATCGCCATATGATCCAGCATCAGGCGGCGATCGGCGGCGTCGAGGTCGGACCAGAACTGCTTGCTGACGACATAGGTCGCGCCGACAACCACGCCCATTGGCAGTGTATTGACGGATTTGGCGACCTCCCAGAACTTGTTGCCCTTGTCGAGGTTGGTGGGATCCGACATCGTGCAGTCGATTGATCCGCGCTCCAGGCCGGAATAAACGTCACCGATCGGGACCGATACGGGAACCGCTCCAAGTGCTTCGACCCAGCGGGCCTGAGCGCCGCCGGCGGTGCGAATTTTCAGACCCCTTGCGCTTTCGGGTGAGGTGATCTTGCGCATGCAGATAAAGTTATAGACCGGCGTAGAGTATCCCCCGAGAAAAATACCGCCATTCTTCGACCATTCACCGCGGATATGATCGTTGGTCAGGCCGAGTTCTGTCCATGCAAGGGCGGCCGCAAAATCATCGTCAGACACAAAGGCAGTGTCATTGACAACATTGCTCAGCGGCAGTTCGGACGGTGTGTAGCCCGGATAGACGACACCCAGATGCACGACACCATCGGCGATACCCTGCATTGTGTTCGGCGCCGGCAAAAGAGATCCGCCGGAATAGATTTCGAACTTTATCCGTCCATCTGATGCTTCTTCGATATCCTTTGCAAACATCTGATAGGGAAACTCATTCAGGATATGAGCCGGTGCCATCCAGTTGCTGGCCTGATAGGTGTCCGCCGAGGCGAACCCGGCCGACAGCATAAGTGCCGCGAACCCCTTCGTGAGCACTGACGTATTCATTTCGTGTTTTCCTCCCATGGACGGCGATTTCACGCCTGTTGAAAGTTGGTAATTTGTTATGCGCGCCGGTGCCGTTCCCTCCATTGGCGCCGGCCGCATCGTGCTTTCCCTCAGCCCCTGGGGGCCGTCAGTATCAGGGATTCCCGGCGGCTGATTTCATCGAACCATTGGGCAAGCTGGGGCCGACCCTTGCGCCAGTCCCTTTCTGGAAAACGAAAGTCCAGATACCCAAGGGTCGCAGCGGTAGCGATCGCGCCGGCGTGGAACGGTCCGGTCAATTCCGGCATCCACCTGCCGGCGAGATCATCCAGACCCGAATCCACTTTCTCCATCTGGGAATCTGCCCAGTCGGACCAGCGAAATTCTGCGGGGCGCAGCACGTCCTCGTAACGTCTCAGCAGGCAGGCATCGAGGATCGAATCTGCCAGTGCCTCAAGCGTCAGAATGCGAATTTTGTGTGATCCGGTTCCGTAGACGCTGCCCTCTGTTCCCGCGATCTGGTCGAGATACTGGCAGATCACGCGGCTATCAAAGACCGGTTCGTCATTTTCGATAAGCAGGCATGGAACCTTGCCGGACGCGTTATGCCGGACAATATTCATGTCGCGCCGGACCGGCCCTGCGGCGGCTTCCAGAAATTCGATCCTGTCCGCAATGCCACGTTCATAGGCGGTGATCATCACCTTGCGGACATAGGGTGATGCGGGAGAGTGAAACAGGCGTAGAGACATGCGGTGATCCTTATGCATCTGTGGTTTTGGCTTGAGCGGTATCGCGGGAATAGATGTCCGGCGTGCGGCTCATCTCGCTCAGCAGATATTCTTGTGCAAAGATGACATGCTCGCGCATGATCGCGGCTGCGCGTTCCCCATTGCCGACCGACAGCGCACGGGTAATCCGGTGGTGATCATCATGCGAGCGCTGGATGATGTCCCAGTTGTCCCATAAAATGATCCGGTCAGAGCCGAGCGGAACGTTGTGCAGGCGTTCGATAAAGTCGATGATCCAGTGGGAACTGGCGGCGATCTGGATCAGGCGGTGAAAGCGCACGTTCATGTCACGATAGGGGGCGTGGTTTTCGGCGCGAAGGACGCCGCCCTCCAATAATCTGTCACCCAGAGCGACCAGAGATTCCAGCTCGCTTGTCTCTGCTCTGGAGATGCGCCCGGCAGCCATCTTGCAGGCCAGTGCTTCCAGTTCGGCGCGGACGTGAAAGGAATCGCGGATCTGCGCGGGCGAGAACTCGCGCACACGATATCCGCGATTGCTTTCATAGGTCACCAGTCCTGAATGGGTCAGCGCCACAAGCGCCGCCCTCAGCGGTGTGCGAGATATCCCCAGTTGCTCGGAAAGGCCGGTCTGGTGCAGGCGCTCGCCCGGCGCAATCTCTCCGCGCAGGATGGCCTCGCGGATACGCGCGGCGGCGAGTTCGGTCGTGGTCTGGCTGTCGTCATGGCTGTCGCGGAGCAATATCCGGGTTCCTTCTGCTGATGCATGTCGCCTTTGCGCAAGCCTCCCAATGATTTTTATGAATGCAAAATTGCCAAACAACAACAAATTTCTTGATCGTATGGAAGTAATGGATACATTATTCGCAACTTTGAGGGGGGAGAGCATGGCAAGACGATGTCTGGTTACGGGTGCGGCCGGGGGGATAGGCCGTGCTGTCGTCAGGCGGCTGGCGGCGGACGGCTACGCCATCATCGCCACTGATCTTGATCTCGCGCGTGCCGAGAATGTGCTGAGCGAGGTAGAGGGTGAGGGCCATCGCGCCTTTGCTCTGGATGTGGCGGATGAGGGCCGTGTTGAAGAGCTTTTCTCATCCGGTCCAATTGATTGTGTTGTCGCAGCGGCAGGGGTTCTTTTGTTTGGCCCTGACGGGCAGCGGCCGCCGCTGACCGAGATATCGCTGGCCGACTGGGAGATGACACAGCGGGTCAACTCGACCGGCACGTTTCTGCTGTTGCGGCAGTATCTGCGCGCCGCAAAGCGTGCTGCGGTCAATGATGGTCGTTTCGTGGGTTTTTCTTCTGTCGCGGCCCAGCTGGGCGGCTATCGGTCGAGCGCCGCCTATATCGCCTCGAAGGGTGCCGTTGCCAGTTTGATCAAGGCTGGCGCCCGCGAGGCCGCAACCTTGGGCGTAACGGTGAATGCCGTGGCGCCGGGGCTGATTGACGCGCCTATGCTGCGCCTTTCCCTGCCGCCCGAAAATGACGCGTCCGTTGCTGCGGCCATTCCGTTGGGGCGGATCGGATCGCCCGAAGAGGTCGCCGGCGCGGTATCGTTCCTGCTGGGGCCGGATGCGGCCTATATCACCGGCTCGGTGATCGACGTGAATGGCGGATATCGGATGCAATAGTCGCGGCACGTGGTCAGAAAGGAGCGCGAGAGATGATAACGATACTCAGGTGGCTGACGACTTTACTCGGGTGGATTGCCGGTCTGGCCGTTTTGCTGATGATGTTTCACGTCGTCGGTGACGTCGTCGGAAAGTATTTCTTTAACAGACCGATCCCGGGCACGGCTGAAGTGGTTGCGAATTACTATATGATCGCAACTGTCTTTCTGAGCCTTGCCTATATCGAAGCGAAGAATTCCGCCATTTCGGTTGAACTGGTCTATGAAATGGTCGGTCCACGGCTTCAGCAGGTCATGGTTCGCGTGGGGCAGGTGGTGACACTGATCTTTTTTGCGGGGCTGGGCTGGTTTTCCTGGGATATGGCGATGCGCGCCTATCGCATTAACGAGACCGTCGATGGTATATGGCGGGTTGTCATTTGGCCGGCCAAGTTCATGCTTCCGCTGGGGCTTGCAGTGGCCTGTCTTGTTCTGCTGATCAGGCTTTTCAGGGGTGATGACGCCCGGCTTGCCGACGACGCGCCCGCCGCGCTTATCGACTGAGAGCGCAGGATGGAACGCATAGAAATCGGTTTTATGGGAATTGCCGCACTGCTGGCCCTGATCGGGTTTCGTGTGCCGATCGGGGCGGCGATGGGGGGCACGGCCTTTGTCGGTATCTGGGCCATGATGGGCTGGAATCCCGCTGTCGGTATCAGTAAGGCGATCCCCTTCACGCTTATCGGAGACTGGAATCTTTCGGCGATTCCGATGTTCCTGCTGATGGGGTTTATCGCGGTCGAGGCTGGCCTGACCCGCGGTCTGTTCGGGGCGGCACGTGTCTTTCTGGCGTGGATTCCGGGCGGGCTGGCGTCATCAACCGTGGTTGCCAGCGCGCTATTTGCCTCGGCGTCGGGGTCTTCTGTCGCGTCTGCTGCGGCGTTCTCGCGCATCGCTGTTCCGGAAATGATGCGGGCCCGCTATCACCCCGGTCTTGCGACAGGTTCGGTCGCGGCCGCCGGAACGCTGGGCGCGCTGATCCCGCCGAGCGTTCTGATGATTGTCTATGGCATGCTGACGGACAGCTCTATCAGCAGTCTCTTTATCGCCGGTATCATCCCCGGGCTGCTGACGGCTGCGATGTTCATCCTGCTGATCACGATGCGCTGCATGCTGAATCCATCGCTCGCGCCACGGATCGAGGTCAAGGCAACGAGCGCGGAAAAGCTTGAACTGCTCGCCGACGCCTGGCCGCTGCCTGTCCTGATCCTTGGCGTTGTCGGGGGTATTTTTGCGGGAATTTTTACCGCAACCGAGGCAGGCGCGGTCGGCGCTTTTCTGGCATTGGTCCTCGGGCTGTTGCGCGGGCGGATCAATCCGCGGCTGATGGCCAAGGCGCTTCGCGAAACCGCGGCCGGCACAGCTGAAATTTTCATCGTTGTTCTGGGGGCGGCGCTGTTTGCGCGCTTCGTCGCCCTGGCGACGTTGCCGAACTTCCTCATTGCTTCGTTTGATGGCTACTCGACACTGACGATCCTGATGCTGATCTGCATATTGTTTCTGGTGCTGGGTGCGTTTCTCGAAAGCATTTCGATCATGTTGCTGTGCCTGCCGGTGCTGGGGCCGTTGCTGCACGCGCATGATATCAATCTGATCTGGTTTGGCGTGCTGACGATCAAGCTGCTGGAGATCGGGCTGGTTACGCCACCGATGGGGATGAACGTGTTTGTCATAAAGTCGGCTCTGGGGGGCAGGGTCAGACTGTCAGAGATATTCAAAGGCGTATCCTGGTTCATTCTGATCGACCTTGTGACCCTCGGCTTGCTGATAGCCTTCCCACTGCTGAGCCTGTGGCTGCCCAATATGATGAATGCACGGTGAAACAGCGCCCATATCCCGGCCAGATCAGCCCCGTCAGAGGGCGTTTAGCACCTCCGGCAAGTAAAAGCGGGCGTGCCGCGCAGCATCCGAGCGGAACCGGGGCGCAGATGAAAGGAGAGCGCAGATGACAGATGCAGATCTGCCAACGGCGATCATAACCGGTGCGGGCGGCGGCATCGGGCGTGCGATCGCACGACGGATCGCTGCTGCGGGTTACCGCGTGATCGCCGTCGACCGGGCACAGCGGGCGGTCGATGAAACGGTTGCAGTCATCCGCCAGAATGGTGATGCGGCCGTTGCCAGCGTGCTGGATATAACCGACGCAGAGGCGAGCGGGAAAATGATCGGTGAGGCGGGGGATCTGCGCCTGCTGGTCAATAATGCGGGCATATTCGATGTCATCGCCTTCGACAGCCTCACAGCGGATGATTTTCGCCGCATGTACGAGGTCAATGTGATCGCGATGGCTACGCTGTGCCAGCAGGCCGCGCGGCGGATGAGGCCGCAAAGCCGGATTGTCAATCTGGCGTCCCGCGCCGCGTTCGGCGCGCGTGACTATGCGCATTACGTCGCCTCAAAGGCGGCGGTCGCGGGGCTGACCAAAGCCCTCGCGCTGGAGCTTGCGGCAAAGCATATCACGGTCAACGCAATCGCGCCGGGGGTCATCGAAACCGACATGCTGAAGGCCCGGCCCGATGCGCTGGACGATCTGCGCGCGCAGCAGCCGACAGGGCGACTGGGCTCGCCAGAGGATATCGCACATGCGGTTGCGTTCTTCGCGCATCCGCAAGCAGGGTTTGTCACCGGTCAGGTTCTCATAGTCGACGGCGGGCGGTCCGTCGGCGGAACCGCCGCATTCTGAGAGAGGCAGCATATGGAAGACCGGATATGCGATCTGACCGGACGCACGGCGATAGTGACAGGCGCCGCACAGGGGATCGGGCGCGCCATCGTGAACGCGATGGCCGCGGCGGGGGCACGTGTCATTGCCGTCGATTTGCAGGCTGATGCAGTCACCCGGCTGGACAGGGAAATGCCCGGCGTCACCGCGCTTGCCGGTGATGTGACGGATGCCTCGCTCCCCTCTGCTCTGGATGCGATGCTGCAAAGTGCAAATCTTCGGCCGGATATTCTTGTCAATAACGCCGGGATTGCCCGTGGTGCGGATGCGCTGGACACCAGTGATGCTGAGTTTCAGCGCTATCTGGATGTCAACCTTGTCGCGCTGTTTCGCCTGTCGCGCTGGGCGGTGGGGCATATGGCGCGGCATTCTGGCGGCGCCATCGTCAATATCGCGTCAATCTTTGGGCAGGTCGGTGCCCAGAAAAGCTGTGGGTATTCGGCGTCAAAGGCGGCGGTGATCGGATTGACGCGACAGATGGCGACGGATTTTGGCCCCTCGGGCGTGCGTATCAATGCGGTCGCGCCCGGCCTGATCCATACGCCCCTGACGGAAGAGCGGATCAGGACCGAGACCTGGCGCCGTCAGATCATGATCGAGCAGGCTCCGCTGCGCCGGGCAGGAAGCGCGGGAGACGTTGCAAAGGCCGTGCGCTTTCTCGCCTCGGATGAGGCGGCGTATATAACCGGTCAGACCCTGGCGATTGATGGCGGCTGGTCGGTCGGCCGCTATCCCCGCGAAGTGGCGCCTGATGTCTGAGCAGGTGACACCCGGGCAATGTGATCTGCTGGTTGTCGGATCCGGTGCGGCAGGGATGACGGCCGCAATAACTGCGGCGGGTGGCGGCCTCAAACCCCTGATCATCGAGAAATCCGCGTATTTCGGCGGCTCGACCGCAGTGTCCGGCGGGGCCATCTGGATACCGGCGAACCCGCTGATGCGCCAGGCCGGCATGCAAGATGACGCCGGGCAGGCGCGCCGCTATATTGCCGGTCAGGCCGGCCATAATTATCGCGATGACCTCGTCCGTGCCTTTCTTGAAGAGGGTCCGAAGGCCATTGCCTTTCTTCATGAAAATACCGCGTTGCAGTTCAGCTGCCGGGTGTTTTCCCCTGATTATCATCCTGACGAGGATGGGGCCGCGCAGGGCGGGCGGGTGCTTGACGCGCTCGACTATGATGGCCGGGCGCTGGGCGAGCATCTGCGGGATCTGCGCCCGCCCATCCGCGAGTTCACCATTCTGGGCGGCATGCAGCTGAACCGGCCGGACATTTATCATTTCCTGCGTATGACGCGCTCGATCAGATCCGCGGCCTTTGCGGCGCGTTCAATCGCCAGATATGCCTATGACCGTCTGGTTCTGGGCCGCTCTGGCCGGCTGGTTCTGGGTGCCGCGATCGCGGGGCGGCTGGCCCAGAGCGTATTTGACAAAAACATCCCGCTGCTTTTGCAGCATGATCTTTTGTCGCTTGAAACCGACCCGTCCGGCCGGGTCATCGGGGCACAGGTCAGGACACCCGCGGGCAATCGCCGCATCCGCGCCACCCACGGGGTTGTTCTCGCAACCGGCGGATATCCCCAAAATGACGAGCGCCGCGCGAGGACATTCGCCCATGTCAGGCAGGGATTACCCCATTTCTCGATGTCGCCACGGCCAAGTTCAGGCGGTGGCATCGAGGCCGCAGTCGCGGCCGGCGCCGCTTTTGTCACCTCGAACTCTAATGCGGCCTTCTGGGCGCCTGTGTCGCTGCTGCCCCAGCCGGAGGGGGGATATCGGCCATTCCCGCATCTTTTCATGGACCGCGCCAAGCCCGGTGTGATCGCGGTCGGGCATGACGGTCGCCGCTTTGTGAACGAGGCCCTCAGCTATCACGATTTTGTCCAGGGCCTGATCAGCAAGCTGCTTGCCGACGGGGACAGGTCGGCATGGCTCATCGCGGATCATCACGCGGTCAGACGCTATGGATTTGGTGCGGTTCCGGCCTTTCCGGGCGGATACAGGCGCCATATACGCAGCGGCTATCTGAAGTCCGCCGATACCGGAGATGAGCTTGCCCGGCTCTGCGGGATCGACCCGGCCGGGTTTGCCGAAACTCTGCGGCGCTTTAACGGCGATGCAGAGCGTGGAAAGGACGAGGAATTCGGCAAAGGCTCGACAAGCTATCAGACCTATCTCGGCGACCCCGGGAACCTGCCCAACCCCTGCCTGCGTGCGCTTGAGGGCAGGCTCTATGCGATCGAGATATTTCCCGGTGATATCGGAACCTCGATGGGGCTGGATATTGACGCCCAAGGGCGGGTGAGGCGCGGTGACGGCGGCGTGATTGATGGCCTGTTTGCCTGTGGCAACGACGTCAATTCGATCATGGGCGGTGCCTATCCCGGCGCGGGCATAACGCTCGGTCCGGCGCTGACCTTTGGCTTTATCGTCGGAAACACGGTTGCGGCTGATTTGCGCAATCTGTCAAAAACAGATCCGCTCCGGGAACCGGGCGCGTGACGGCGCATCATACATTGGCCACTTGCATCATGCGCCGTGGCGTGGATCTTGTATGTTACGGTGGTTGCGCGCGCGCCACTGCCGAACAAAAGTCAGGAGGTCCGCATGACGACGCTTTTTTATGCCACCGGTGCCTGTTCGCTGGCACCGCATATCGTGCTGGAATGGATCGGCGCGCCCTATGAGGCCGTCAAGGTCGGCTTCGGCAGCAAGGAATTGCTGGCCGTGAACCCGGCGGGTGCGGTGCCGACCCTGCGCGAAGATGATGGCTGGCTGCTGACGCAGGCCGGTGCGATTCTGGATTATCTGGCACATAAACACCCCGAGGCCGGGCTGTCAGGCGGCGAGACCCTGCGCGCGCGTGCCGAGGCGCATCGCTGGTCGGCCTTTTTCACCAGCGACATGCACGCGGCGTTCTGGCCGATCTTCATGCCCTATCGCTATACGAGTGACGACAGCGATGCGGCCAAGAAAGCCGTGGTCGAGGCGGGGCACAAGCTGGTGCAGAAACAGATGGCCACGCTGAACACCCATCTTGAGGGGCGCGACTGGGTGCTGGGGTCGGGGCGCGGGGCGCGTTCGGTCATTGACGCCTATGCCTTTCCGATGATCCGCTGGGGGATCAAGATGCTGCCGGGCGGGATTGCGGATTACCCGAACGTGCAGGCGCTGCATGACCGGCTGGCCGGTGATCCGGCGGTGCAAAAGGTGCTTGCGCGCGAGGCCGGCAAGTGACCAGCGGCATCCACCACGTCACCGCCATCACCCGCAACGTCCAGAAAAACGTCGATTTCTACGCCGGGTTTCTGGGGCTGCGGCTGGTTAAACAGACCGGCGGTTATGAGGATGCCGAACAGCTGCATCTGTTTTACGGCGATGCGTTGGGCAGCCCCGGATCTGTCGTGACCTTTCTGGTCTGGCAGGACGGGGCTGCGGGGCGTGTGGGTTTGGGGCAGGTCAGCGAAATCGCTTTTGCCGTCGCGCCCGGCTGTCTGGGCGAATGGATGACGCGGGCGATGTCGGCGGGCGTGCCGGTCAGCGGCCCCCGGCAGGAGTTGGGCGAAAGCGTCCTGCGCCTGCGCGACCCGGACGGGATCATCGTCAAGCTGGTGGGCGCGGATATGCCCAGCCCCGCGCCGCTGGAGGATCCGAACGCGCCGAGCCGTATTCACAGCGTGACTATCCTGACCGATGACGCGCAGGCGGTGGCCGATTTCACCGCGCGCTTCGGCTATGCCGAACAGCTGCGCGACGGGCCGTTCATCCGCATGGCGTCCGATACGGATGTGGTCGACATTCGCGGATCGGCCGGGTTTGTGACCGGCGGGCCGGGGGCCGGGGTGTTCGATCATGTCGCCTTTCGCGCCCCGGATGTGGATGCGGTGCGGCAAATGCGGCTGAGCCTGCGCGATCATGACGGCGCGACCTCGGTGCATGATCGCAAATATTTCATGTCGCTTTATGTGCGCGAACCCACCGGCACGCTGTTTGAATATGCAACCGACGGGCCGGGATTTACCGTGGACGAGGACGCGGCGCATTTGGGCGAGGTGCTGATGATCCCGCCGCACGACGCGGGCCGCGCCGCCGATCTGCGGGTGATGTTGCCGCAATTCGCGCGGCCCGGCGCGGAAAGGATGCCGATGCGCGACCTGCCCTTTGTCCACCGCTTTCACACGCCGGATGATCCTGACGGGTCGGTTCTGGTGCTGCTGCATGGCACCGGCGGGTCGGAAACCGACCTGATGCCGCTGGCCGCGCGGATCAATCCGCGTGCGACTTTGCTGGGGGTGCGCGGGCGATCGACCGAGGAAGGCATCAGCCGCTGGTTCCGCCGCCTTGACCCCGTGACCTATGATCAGGCCGACATTGCTGCCGAGGCCGAGGCCTTTTCCGGCTTCATCGACGGCGCGCTGCGCGGCTATGGGCTGGACCGCGAGGCGCTGAGTTTCATCGGCTATTCCAACGGCGCGAACCTTCTGGGTGCGATCTTGCGCCTGCATCCGGGGGCGGTGCGCCGTGCGATCCTGCTGCGCGGGATCGAGGTTCTGGACGACGCGCCGCAGGCCGATCTGACCGGCACGCGGGTGCTGATGACCACCGGCGCGCGCGATCCCTACGGGCGCATGGCCCCGGCGCTGGAGCAATCGCTGCGGGCGGGCGGGGCCGATGTGGATGCGCGGCTGATCGAAGCGGGGCATGAACTGGCGCCCGAGGATCTGACCGCCGCACAGGGCTGGCTGGCGGATTAACGCTCCGCCAGCACCAGCGCCGCCAGCGCCGCAAAGATCAGCGCGGCCACGGCGACCAGGCGGAACCCGCCCGGATAGCCCATCGCGTCAAACAGCGGTCCGGTCAGCAGCGGCGACAGAAACTGACCGGTGAAAATCGCCGCCGTCATGGCGCCCGATACCGCGCCTCGGCGCTGCGCCGGGGCGGTGTTCAACGCGGCGGTCATGAAATTGGGCATGACCAGCCCCAGCCCGATCCCCAGCACCGCATTGGCCAGAACCAGTCCGGCAAAGCCGCTCGCCCCCGCCATCGCGCCAAAGCCAAGCGCGACCAGCACATAACCGGCCGCAGGGGTGATCCGCCCGCCCAGCCGCGCCCGCACCCGGCCAAAGAACAGCGCCGTCGCGCCTCCCGCGGCGGTGGTCGCGGCCATCAGCTGCGCTGTCACCGATGGATCGGGCAGGCCGATGCTGGCCAGATAGAAGGGCAGATGCACCGGCACGATGTAGAACATCACAAAGGTCATGCCCGACAGAAAGGCCAGCACCGCCACCCGCCCGGCCCAGCCCGGCGGCACCGGCGCATCAGCGGGCGGGGCAGCGGCATGGCCGGGGCTGGCGACCGGACGTTCGCGCAGAACCAATGCGATGAAGGGCAGATACAAAAACCCCACCGCATAAAGCGCAAAGGGCCAGCGGGGCGAGATCGTGGCCAGCCAGCCCGCCAGCAGGATAAAGACGAACCCGCCGAAATTGGTCGCCGCCATCTGCCAGCCGATGAACCGGCCCCGGTCCGCGCCGCTGAAATAATCCCCGATCAGCGCCGTCTGCGCGGTCATGATCGCTGCAACCGACAGGCCCAGCACCAGACGGCTGATCAGGATGCCCTCCAGCGTCGGGAGGACCGCGCCCAGCGTTCCGGCAATCGCATAAAGCACGATCCCCGCGATCAGCAGGCGGCGGCGGCTGAAGCGGTCGGTGATGATGCCCGCGAAGGGCGCGATGATGGCAACCGCCAGCGCAGGCGCGGTCACCAGCAGCCGCACCAGATGGGCGGCGTTTTCGTGCCCCGCAAAGCTGGCCTCCAGCCCCGGAAGCGCCGGGCTGATGGTCGCGTTTGACAGGATCGTCAGCGTG
>JAUNTL010000011.1:47606-51304 GCA_030538705.1 Paracoccus sp. (in: a-proteobacteria)
TCGGTTATGTGCTGCATGGTTTTTTCCTTTGAAATCAGCGCGGGCAAGCTATGCCCGCGCGCGATTATCCAAACTCTGGGTCAACCCGCGCGCGTTCCAGCAACAGCGGGATGACGATGTCTTCCTCATCCGCCAGATGCTGACGCAGCAGGGGCGCGATGCGGTCCACCACCTCGGCCAGTTCATCAACCGCGAAACGCTGGTCGCTGGTCATCACGCCCTCGGCCGTGCCAAGGCGGCGCAGGCTGTCTTGCGTCACCGCCGTCAGCTCCTCGATGGAGTCGTGGATCGTGTCGTGATCCGCGTCCAGCAGCTCGAACCCCCGGATCAGGCGCGGCTCGGCGCGGCTGAACATCGGGAAATAGTGGTTGTCCTCGACCCGGTGATGGCCGTCCAGACTGCCCAGCAGGCTGCCGATATGGCGGCGCAGGCCGGGGCTGCTGTCATAGGTTGTGCTGCCGTCCTCGCGCAGGCGGGTCAGTTGTTCGGCGATTTTGGCCGTAATGGCGCGGAAATAATCGTGATTGGCCAGCCAGATGTCGCCTGTTCCGGCCAGTGCTGATTGCCCGCGCCATGTCCCGCGCGGGTGTTTTTCTGCGAGAAACAGCCATTCAGAGGGCAGCCCTGTCCGGGTGCCCAGTTTCAGCGTGTCATCCATGATCTGCCCTTTCGGAAAAAGGGGGCGGCGGTGCGACCCGCCGCCCGGTTTCACTCAAAGACGCCCGAACTTACCGGCATTGAAGTCATTGATCGCCTGCCGGATCTCGGCTTCCGTGTTCATCACGAAAGGCCCATAGGCGGCGATCGGCTCGTCAATCGGTTCCCCCGCAAGGATCAGCAGCTTGGCATCGCTGGCGGCCTCGATCACCACATTGCCGCCCTCGCGCGACAGCCGGGCCGAGGCCGGGCCGTGCAGCTTTGCCTGCGCATTCACGGTCACATCGCCCGACAGCGCCACGACGATGACGTTATAGCCCTCGGGCGGGGTCAGGGTGGTGGTGGCGCCCGCGTTCAGCCGCAGATCCAGCACATCCATCGGCGTGAAACTCTGCGCCGGGCCTTTCGCCTCGCCATAGCTGCCCGCGATCACCCGCACACGGCCTGCGCCATCCGGCAGATCGACCGCCGGAATATCGGCGTCGGTGATGCCCTGATAACCCGGAGCGGCGGATTTATCCTTCGCAGGCAGGTTCACCCAAAGCTGCACCATCTCGAACGCGCCGCCCTTGGCGGTAAAGTCGTGGCTATGGAATTCCTTGTGCAGAATGCCCTCGCCCGCCGTCATCCATTGCACGTCGCCGCGCCCGATGACGCCACCGCGTCCGGTGCTGTCGCCATGCTCGACCTCGCCTTCATAGACGATGGTAACGGTCTCGAAGCCCTTGTGAGGGTGAACATCGACGCCGCGCGGTTTGGCCGCCGGTTCGAAATGGTGCGGGCCGCCGTAATCCAGCATCAGGAAGGGCGTCGTGTCCGACCGGCCCGACATATGCGAAAACAGCGAACGGACGGGAAAGCCGTCGCCGACCCAATGGCCAGCGGGGGCGGTGGTGGTTTCAATGATGTTGCGCATTGGTTTGCTCCTGTGGGGCAGGTTCGCCCGTGTTGAGCCAAAGATGGGCACTGCAATATCTGCGGCAAGGGTTGTGCTGTTCGGCAAAACAGAACGCCGTTTCCGCCAGTGACCACCTTGTCGCGAACAGACAAAAGCGTCAGATTTGGTCCAGAAATCGGGCGCGACTCACGTGCCCGTAATAGTGGAACACGGATATGAGCAAACCCAGAATCGCCGTTATCATCGGATCGACCCGCCAAGCGCGCTTTGCCGACAAGCCCGCCGCATGGCTGATGGAACAGACAGCCAAGCGCGACGACATGGATTTTGAACTGGTCGATCTGCGCGATTTCGACCTGCCGCTGTTTGACGAGGTCGCCTCGAACCTGTGGGTGCCCTCCAGCGACCCGCGCGCGGTGGCATGGCAGGACAAGATCGGCCAGTTCGACGGCTATATCTTTGTGACCGGTGAATATAACCACTCGATCACCGGGTCACTGAAGAACGCGCTGGATCAGGCCTATAAGGAATGGAACCGCAAGCCGATGGCGGCCTTTGGCTATGGCGGCGTGGGCGCGGCGCGGGCGATTGAGCATCTGCGTGGCATCGGGGTCGAATTGCAGATGGTCCCGCTGCACAACGCCGTCCATCTGGGCGGGGGCGAGTTCTTCAAGGTTTCTCCCCTTGGCCAGAACGGCGACATGACCGAGGTGGAGGGCGTGCTGACACCCAGCCTGAACGCCATGCTGGACGAGTTGGCATGGTGGGCCAAGGCCACGAAAGCCGCCCGCGAGGCGTAAAATCAACAGGGGCGGTCCGCAAGGGGCCGCCCTTTTTCGTCGGGAGGAGGAGATGATGAAACAACCCACCCCTTTGATCCTGCCCTTCATGGGGCCGTTCTATGACCGCGTGGCGCAGCCCTTGGCCCATCTGGGGCTGCGGCTGATCGTCGGCGCGCTGCTGGTGATCGAGGGCTGGCCCAAGATCACCGCGCCTTTCGCCATGGCGGGCTTTACCGAAAGCATCGGCATGTATCCCGGCTGGCTCTGGTCTGCCGTTCTGGCACTGCTGCAATTCGCGGGCGGCTTGCTGATCATGGCCGGTTTTCTGACCCGTCCGGCGGCGCTGGCCAACGGGATCATGCTGGCCGTGACCTACTGGTTTCACGCCACCCACCCTTACGGCGATGCGATCCTGACGCCCGAGGGCATGGCCGCGCTGGCAGAGAACGCGGCGCTGTTCACCGGTGACGGGCTGCGCAATCTGGCCGATGATGGCGGGGCGCAATTCCTGCATATGGTTCAGTTCAAGGCCGAAGCATTGTCCGCGCTGTGGACCGTGGCCGCGCTGGCTCTGGCCGCATGGGGCGCCGGTCCGCTGTCGGTTGACCGCAGCATTCTGAAACGGGAGTTCTGAGATGACCACCATCACCAAAGAGGACGACGGCCATCGCGGCCGCTATGTCGCCCGCATCGACGGGATTGATGCCGAGGGCGAGATCACCTTTACCCATCGCGGCCCCGGCATCATCAGCGCCGATCATACCGGCGTGCCCGAGGCGATGAATGGCAAGGGCGTGGCCAAGGCGCTGTTGGCTCATATGCTGGATGATGCACGGGCCTCCGGCTTTCGTATCATCCCCATCTGCCCCTTCGTGCGCGGCCAATACGCCCGCCATCCCGAATGGGCCGATCTGTTCACCACCAAACCCGGCGAAGCCCCGTAAAAGGAGGAAACCATGTCCAAGACCCAAGCCGAACCGATCCGCGACCCGGCATCCGACCGGCTGCTGACGCCGCAAAACTGCGCCATCGCGCTGATCGACTATCAGCCCGAACAATACCGCACCGTCACCTCATCCACGCCCGAGGAGATCAACCTCAACGTCGTCGCGCTGTGCAAATTCGCCCGCGCCTATGATGTGCCGGTGATCGTCTCGACCGTGGGCGTCGATATGGGCGTGAACACCGGCACGGCTGCGGAAATCATGGCCGAACTGCCGGGCGTTGCGGAAATCGACCGCACCGGCGTGAATGCCTGGGAGGATGAGGAGTTCCGCAACGCCATTCTGGCGACGGGCCGCAAGAACATCGTCATCGCGGGCCTGTGGACCGAGGTTTGCCTGACCTTCCCGGTCATCGAC
>JAUNTL010000119.1 GCA_030538705.1 Paracoccus sp. (in: a-proteobacteria)
GGAAGGTCAGTTCCTGATGGGCGCGGTGCAGCGGGTTGCGGGTCTGGAACACCACCACACGCTGCCAGTTCAGCTTTTTGAACATCGCGCGCAGCTCATTGGGCGTGTTGCGGCGGGCGCGGAAATCGTAATGCGTGGGCGCCTGCAACCCCTTGACCTTGCCACCCAGATAGACCGGCCCGGCGATATTGTGCAGATAGTTGACGGCGGGATGGGCCAGATCGTCGGCACCGAACACCTGAACCGCCTCATGCGCCTTGTTCGGCACCCATTTGTCGGTGACGGACATGATCGCCAGAATGACGCCTTCCTGATCGCGCAGGGCGATGTCGGTGCCCGGCTCGATCCCGCCGGCGAATTTCTCGGACACATCCAGCGTGACCGGCATCGGCCACAGCGCGCCCGAGGTCAGGCGCATCTCATTGACGACGCCATTGTAATCCGCCTCGGTCAGAAAACCCTTCAGGGGGCTGAAGCCGCCATTCATCAGCAACTCAAGGTCGCAGATCTGGCGCGGCGTCAGGTCCCAGCTTGGCATGCGGCCGGCCTCGTCTTTCAACGCGGCGGCGGCATCCGCCGAGACATAAAGTTCAGGGATCGGGGTATGATTATTGGCAGTCATCGTAAACTCGGACGCTATCATCGGGAAACGGGGGCAATGGGGCGCAGCGCGCCGTATCGCGCCCCCATAGACGCAAGGCGCTTCTATGACAATCTTTTATGCGAATCCGCATGGTATTTCGCCGCACCGGGTCAGGATTGCGGCCGATCTTCGCCCATGCCGGAACCACGGGTGCTTGCATGCGGTTGACCCTGCAACAAGGTTACGGGAGACCACAGATGACCAAAGCAGATGCCCCCGCCGATGCCGAAGAACAGCGCGCCCTGTCGCGTGACGAGCAGGATCTGGCAGATCAGGCCCGCCAGCCGGCGCTTGGCGCATTGTCAGACCGCGATCTGTCAGACCTGATTGCCCGCCTGCGCGACCGGCGCAACCGCGCCCGCGACATCGGCGACCGCCAGAGCAGGGCCGATCAGGGCAACAGCGGCACCCGCGCCAAGCACGGCTTTCTTAACGAAGCACTTGACCGCGCCCGTGCCGAGCGTGACAGCCGCGGCGTCGCCGCCGATGCCGATGACGCGGCCGACGTGCAAAGCCAGCGCGACCTGAGCAGGCAGGCGCTGGAAATGAAGCAGGCCGCCGAACAGCGCCAGAACGAGATGATGGAGGACGGATCACCCCTGCACCCGCGCGATCCCGACGCAGACAAGGGCGGCAAGCGGCTGTCCGACACGCATCGCCGGATCAACCCCTCGGGCGCGTTGGAGCATTCGGGCGAACTGGTATCGCGCAAGCGATCAGGCGGGCCGCGCTGAGGGGCCGCGCATCCCCGAACCCGGACCCGCCGCCGGTCCCGGCGGCGGATTTTTCACATGATCCGGCTGTCATAGGCCCAGTGCAGCAGCGCCTGACGCTGACGCGGGCGACAAAAGGGATCACCCGGGGCGCAGGCGGCGCGCAACTGGCCGATATGGCGGCGCATGGCACGCCAGCGGCCGATCTGGCGGGCATCATCGCCGTGACGGCGGCCCATCCAGTAGCGGCAATACCACTGAAACCAGCCGCGCGGATCATCCGCATGCAGCCAGCCCTTGCGCCGCCATTCGGACAGCGGCTGGCTGGCATGAACGCCGAAATAGTTCAGCCGCACGTCGGGCCGGCGCGGAGACAGGCGGGCGCGCCTGAACCAGCCGGGCGGGAACTCTGCCTGACAATCCGTCATATAGCAGCCACCGAAAACGCCGAGTTCCAGCATCTCCTCCGGGCTGAGCTGTGGCGCAAAGCCCGGGGCGAAATCGGCGCCGGGGGCTGCGCTCAACTCATAGACATAGCCCCGCTGCATAAGGTCGCCGACCATTACGCGGCAGGGCCGGGTCGTGTCAGGCATCGGCAGGGGCGGGGATTTCCGCCTGATCAGGCGCCGGCGCGCCGGCCTCGCCCAGATCGGCCAGATAACGTTCGGCATCCAGTGCCGCCATACAGCCCATACCGGCCGAGGTGACGGCCTGACGATAGATGTGATCCGTCAGATCCCCCGCCGCAAAGACACCGGGAACCGAGGTCCGGGTGCTGCCCGGCTCGACCCGGACATAGCCACCGTCATGCAGATCAAGCTGATCACGCACCAGTTCCGAGGCCGGGCTGTGCCCGATGGCAATAAAGATGCCTGCCGCCGGAATGACCGATTCGCTGCCGTCACGCAGATTTCGGATGCGCGCGGCGGTGACGCCGGCCGGTTCACCCTCGCCCAGAACCTCAAGCAACTCACTGTCCCAGACGGTTTCAATCTTGGGGTTCCGCAGCAGGCGCTGTTGCAGGATCTTTTCCGCGCGCAGCGAATCGCGGCGATGGATCAGCGTCACCTTGCTGGCGAAATTGGTCAGAAACAGGGCCTCTTCCACGGCGGTATTGCCGCCCCCGACCACAATCACCTCGCGTCCGCGATAAAAGAACCCGTCACAGGTCGCGCAGGCCGAGACGCCAAAGCCCTTGAATTTCTCCTCGGACGGCAGGCCCAGCCATTTCGCCTGTGCCCCGGTCGCCAGAATCACCGCATCGGCCGTGATGACATCGCCCGAATCGCATTCGGCGCGGAAGGGGCGTTGTGACAGATCCAGCCGCGTCACCGTGTCAAAGGCGATTTCAGCCCCCATGGCGCGGGCATGCTCCTCCATCCGGGCCATCAGATCGGGGCCTTGCACCTCGACCAGACCGGGCCAGTTCTCGACCTCGGTCGTGATCGTTAGCTGGCCGCCGGGCTGCATGCCCTGCACCAGCAGAGGTTCGAGCATGGCACGGGCGGCATAGACGGCGGCGGTGTAACCGGCCGGACCCGAGCCGATAATGAGAAGCTTGCGATGCTGTTGCGCCATATGCGCCTCCTGTCTCGTTCGTTCTGTTAGCTAGTGCAGCCGGGCCGCCGCTTCAATCTCTGGCCTGATCTTGCCGGATTGCGAAATAATATTGCGCAAAACACCCTCTGGATATAGCTTCATGCTCGCCGGTAGGAAGGAGCATCCATGCCCGTAACCAAGCTCGACACCATCGACCGCAAGATTCTGGCTGAATTGCAGTCCGACGGACGGATGACCAATGTCGAACTGGCACGGCGCGCCGGCATATCCGCCCCGCCCTGCCTGCGCCGCGTCCGGGCGCTGGAAGAAGCAGGCTATATCCGCGGCTATCACGCCGAGATCGACGCCAGATCACTGGGATTCGAGGTTCAGGTCTTTGCCATGGTGCGGCTGCAAAACCAGTCCGAGCGCGATCTGGCCATGTTCGAAGAACGCGCGCGGTCCTGGCCGATGGTGCGCGAATGCCACATGCTGAACGGCGAGATCGACTTTATCCTGAAATGCGTCGCACCGGATCTGAGCAGCTTTCAGCAGTTCCTGACCGAAAGCCTGACCGCCGCCCCCAATGTCGCCTCGGTCAAGACGTCGCTGGTCATCCGCTGCGCCAAGGACGAGCCGGGCGTGCCCTTTCCTGAAACAGAGCGGGCGGCGGGTTAAAGCGCGATCGCTGCAATCAGGCGGCCATAATCCGATTCGCCCAGATGCGTGCTGCGCCGATACGAGAAAAAGCGGGCGGGATCGGAATAGGTGCAATGGCCGGTCCATTCGGCCTCGACCCCGGCCTCGCGCAGGCGCATCAGGCCATAACCCGCCAGATCGAACATCGGCTTGCCACCCGGCCCGCCGGCAAAGAACCGTTCGGCGCGATCATCCTCGGCGACAAAGCCATCCATGAAATCCCAGCCGACCTCATAGGCGCGCTGCGATATGGTCGGCCCGATCACCGCACGGATCCGGCGCGCGCCAAGCGTCTGCATCGCTGCCACCGTCGCCTCGATCACACCGGACAGCGCGCCCTTCCAGCCGGCATGCAGCGCGCCGATCACACCCGCATCCGCATCGGCCAGCAGCACCGGCTGGCAATCGGCCGTCAGCACAGTGAGCGCGACACCGGGCAGGGCCGTGACCATCCCGTCGGCGCGGTCAAGATCATCACGCCCGGCCTGCGCGGGATCGCTCAGCGTGACGACATCGGCGGAATGAATCTGATAAAGCCCGGCCAGCCGGTCGGGGGCGACGCCCATCGCCTCGGCCACGCGGGCACGGTTGGTCGCAACGACAGCCGTCTGATCGCGCGAGCCGCGCCCGCAGTTCAGCCCGGCATACAGCCCCGAACTCGCCCCGCCCTTACGGGTGAAAAAACCGTGCCGGACACCGTCCAGCAAGGGATGAGTCAGGATTTCCAGCGTCAACCTCATGCTTCCTCGTCTGGATGCTGTCCGCCGGCGGCAAAGCCGGGCGGGGCGGTGGCGCCGCGCGGCCAGATCGCCAGCGCCTTGAACAACTCTCCCATTTCGGCGGGATCGGTCAAGCGTCCAGCGGCCGCCACCGCCCCCGAATCGCCCGCCTGCTCCAGCCGGGAGGCCCGGACAGCGATGCCAAGCGCCCCCAGCAAGGCCCCTTGCGTGGTATAGCCGAAATCACAGCCCGCCCGCACCGCCTCGGCGGCAAGCGGCGCAAAATCGACATGCGCCGTCAGGTCAGCCTGCCCCGGCGCCGCCAGCGGATCGGTCGGGCGATGGTCGGCGAGGGCCTGAAACGTATCGCCACACCCGTTCCAGCCACCGTAATCGACGATCAGCGCGACCCCGCCATGGGCCGCGATACGGGTCGCGACCGCGGCCATGACCGGGATGGCTGCGGGGCAGCGCTCGATCACATCACCGGGCTTGCCGGGCGGATCTGTGCCGATCACCGGGCCAAGGCCAAAGGCCAGACCGCCGCCCTGTCCCTGCCCGATCAGCCGCTCGCACCAGCCCGTGTCCCCGCGCTGAAACTGGCGGATTGGCAAGGCGTCAAAGAATTCATTCGCGATCAGATAAAGCGGCGCCTGCGGCAGATCCCCGGCCCGGTCAAGGTGAACCGGCGCATCCAGCGCGCTGTGCTGTGCCGCGCGCAGATGGGGTGATGCCTCGATCAGATGCAGCCGCGCGGCCTGCCCGATCCCCGGCACGACCCGCATCGCACGCTGCGCATCCGCCATCAGCGTGCCGCGCCCCGGTCCGATCTCGGCCAGCGTGAACGATGCGGGCGATCCCTGATCCAGCCATGCCTGCGCCAGAAACAGCCCGACCAGCTCGCCATAGATCTGGCTGATCTCGGGTGCGGTGATAAAATCGCCGGCGCGGCCGAATGGGTCGCGGGTGCTGTAATAACCATGGTCAGGATGCAGCAGGCAAAGCTGCATATAGCGCGCAACCGTCATCGGGCCGGAAACCGCGATCTCGTCGCGGATGATCCGGGCCAGCGGGGTCATCTGGCCGGGCGCGACAGGGCGCGGGCGATAAAGACCACGCCCAGAATCACCATCGGCAGCGACAAAAGCTGTCCCATGCTCATCCCCAGAATGACCCGGCCCAGCGGATTGTCGGGGGTGATGAACTGCGCATCCGCCACGCGAAAGAACTCGACAAAGATCCGCGCCGCGCCATAGCCGGCCAGAAACACCCCAAGCGCCAGCCCCGGACGGCGCAGCCCGCCCCTGCGCACCAGCAGCCACAGCACCAGACCAAGGGCCAGCCCCTCCAGCCCGGCCTCGTATAGCTGACTGGGGTGGCGCGCGCATTCACCGGGCAAGACGCCGGGACAGTTCTGGGCGGCCTCACCCGGAAAGATCACACCCCATGGCACTTCGGTCGGCCGGCCCCACAGCTCGGCATTGATGAAATTCGCGATCCGCCCGAAGAACAGCCCGATCGGCGCCACAACCGCCAGCGCATCCGCCAGCCGCAGCGGCTCGACCCCGGCGCGGCGCGCCCACCACCATGCGGCCAGCACGACGCCCACGAAACCGCCATGAAATGACATCCCGCCCTGCCAGACCTTGAGGATCTCGACCGGGTGCGACAGGTAATAGCCCGGCTGATAGAACAGCACGAACCCCAGGCGGCCGCCGATGATGACCCCGCCGACAATCCATGTCAGCAACTCTTCGACCCGCGCAGGCGGCATCGGCGCGCCGTCGCCCCATGGCGCGGGATCGCGCATCAGCCGCCAGACCGCCACCGCCCCAAGCGCCAGCCCCAGCAGATAGGCAAGCGCATACCACCGCAGCGCGAATTCAAAGCCGCCAATCGAGATGGAAAAGATTTCGGGCGCAATATCGGGAAAGGGGATCATGACGGTCCTTGGTTTTGGCGCGCGCACGCTAACGGGACAGGGCGCCATGTCAACCGGGCCGCATTGGCCCGGCCGGCGGATAACGGCAACATTGAACCCCGCCTGTGCCTGCCCCATATAGTCCCAAACAGCTTGCAGGAGAACAGCATGTCCACGCAAAACAAGTTCTTTGACGATATGTCGAAGATGATGACCAACGCGATGGGCGTGGCGCAGGGCGCGCGCACCGAGGCCGAGAATGCGATGAAATCATGGGTCGACCGCTGGCTGGCCGAGCGTAACCTTGTCACCCGCGAGGAATTCGACGCGGTGCGCGACATGGCGATCAAGGCCCGCGCCGAGAATGCCGAGCTGCGCGCGCGGCTGGACGCGATGACCGCCAAAGCACAGGGCGATACCCCGGCGACCTGAGCAGGCCGGTCCAGCAGCCCGCACGGCGCGGCAACAGGCAGGAAAGGTCCGCAGGATCTGCTGCGCTGATCCTGCCCGGATGCGCAGCCGCGTGCATCGCTGAGCTGTTGCCTTTGCGGCAGTCGCCAGCTTTACCTGCCCCGACCTCGCGCCATGCGACCCGCAAGCCCATGAAATGACAGCGTATCCCGGCACGGGCGGGCCGGCGCGGCGCGACCGGGCAACAGAAATCGCCGCAGCAGGCAGGATGCGGCCGCGCCATGCCCCTGCCCTGTGATCAGGCAGCCGCCTGTCTTGCACATTCTCGGCCCGGACGGCAGCCCGCCCGTTCAGTCCGCCCCCGATGCGTGCAGCCCGATCGTCTGGATCAACTCGCCCGCGTGGGAATAGACCAGCACCTCCCCCGCCCGGGTGACGATGATCAGCCGCGCGCCGGCAAAGGTCACGGCCTCGACCTCGGCACCCTCGGGCAGAACCACCGCGGCGGGCAGAGCCGGCGGCGGTGGTAGTGCCGGCTCACTCAACCGCAGCCAGAGGATTGCCACAATCGCCGCAAGCCCCAGCACCATCGCCACGGCCAGCCCGCCGACAAGCAGCCGCAAAAAGCGCAGATGCGGCACTGCGATCTCTTCGGCCGGGGTCGCTTGGCCCTCGCGCTCGGCTTGCGCATGGTTTATCCGCTCTGTCATGGCTGATCTGATCCTGACCATTCCCGAAAATGTTTCTGACCGCCTTGATAAGGCGCTTGCCGATCTGGTGCCAGAGCAGGCGGCGCTGTCACGTTCGCGCATCGCGCGGCTGATCGCGGCGGGCGCGGTTCACGGGCCGGATGGCCCGGCATGCGAACCCAAGACCCGCGTTGCCCCCGGTCAGACCTATCGCATCACCCTGCCCGAGACAGAGCCGGTGGAAACCCTGGCCCAGCCGATCCCGCTGAACATCGTGCATGAGGACGCCGAGCTGATCGTCATCGACAAACCGGCGGGCATGGTCGTTCATCCCGCGCCGGGATCACCTGACGGCACGCTGGTCAACGCGCTGCTGCATCACTGTGCGGGCACGCTGTCGGGTATCGGCGGACAGGCGCGCCCCGGCATCGTTCACCGCATCGACAAGGATACCTCTGGCCTGCTGGTCGCGGCGAAAACCGACCGCGCCCATCACGGGCTGGCCGCACAGTTCGAGGCCCATTCCGTTGACCGCGCCTATCTTGCACTGGCCCATGGGGTCATCAACGCCGGTGAGGCGCGGCTGCGCGGCACGCGCGGCATCAGCTTTGAGCCGGGGGGCGTGATGAAGATCACCTCGCGCCTCGACCGCCATCCGACCGACCGCCAGCGTCAGGCCGTGTTTTTCGACGGCGAACGCGGGCGCCACGCCGTGACACGCGCACGCATGCTCGAGGCGTTCGGCGCGCCGCCCGCCGCAATGCTGGTCGAATGCCGTCTGGAAACCGGACGCACCCATCAGATCCGCGTTCATATGGCCCATGCCGGGCTGGGGCTGATCGGTGATCCGGTCTATGGCGGCGCGCGGC
>JAUNTL010000120.1 GCA_030538705.1 Paracoccus sp. (in: a-proteobacteria)
AGACCACCCCCGGACAGCGCCGCCTGCATGCCGTCCGGCGCAGCGATTCAAAGGACGTCTGAGTTGAACGCCAAGCCCGAGCCGAAGGATGACATTGACGAATCCTCGGCACCGCTGATCGAACATCTGGCCGAGCTGCGCACGAGGCTGATCTGGTCGCTGCTGGCCTTTGTCGTGGCCATGGTGCTGTGCTATATCGTCTGGAATCCGGTCTATAACTTTCTGACCCGGCCGATCTGCAATGCTCTGGACAATCGCGGTCAGGAATGCGGCCTGATCTTGCTCAAGCTTCAGGAAGGCTTTTTCGTTGCCATCCAGATCAGCTTTTTCGGCGGCTTCATCCTGTCCTTTCCGGTCATCGCCTATCAGCTGTGGCGCTTTGTCGCGCCGGGCCTTTATCGCAGCGAGAAACAGGCGTTTCTGCCCTTTCTGATCGCCTCGCCGGTGATGTTCTTTCTGGGGGCGGCATTCGCCTATTACATCATCCTGCCGATGGCCTATGATTTCTTTCTGGGCTTTCAGCAAGGACCGCTGGCGCTGCCCGATGATCCTGCGGCGCCCGCGCCGCGCAGCGGGCCGATGGCCGGCATCGTCTTTCAGGGATCGGTCAGCGAATACCTGTCACTGACGACGAAATTCGTTCTGGCCTTCGGGCTGTCGTTCCAGCTGCCGGTGGCGCTGACACTGATGGGCAAGGCCGGCCTGATCTCGGCCGAGAGCCTGGCCGGAATGCGCCGTTATGCGGTCGTGCTGATCCTGATCCTTGCCGCTCTTGTCACGCCCCCTGATGTGATCAGCCAGATCGTTCTGTTCGTGGTCGTCTATGGGCTCTATGAAATCTCGATCCAGCTTGTGCGCAGGATCGAGCGGCGGCGCGAGGCCGATCTGCATGCGCAGGGCGCGGCACCCGGAGATGAGTGATACCCCCCAGCATTCACCACAAGATGACACCCGCACAGACATGACCGACACAGCCCTGATCCGCATCGCCGATGCGCTGGAGCGTCTGACCCCCGCGCCCGCGCCGGTCCCTGATTTTTCCGGGGCGGATGCCTATGTCTGGCACACGGCGCCCGACCGGCTGGAGCCGGTGCCCCGCGTTGCCCGCGTCGATCTGGAGCGGCTGATCGGTATCGACCGCGCCCGTGACACGCTGCTGGCCAATACGCTGCAATTCGCGCGCGGGCATGGCGCGAATAACGCGCTGCTCTGGGGCGCGCGCGGCATGGGGAAATCCTCGCTGGTGAAGGCGGTGCATGCGCAGGCGGTGGCGCAGGGTCTGCCGCTGGTGCTGGTCGAGATCTCGCGCGACGATCTCGACAGTGTGGGCCGGCTGCTGGCGGTTCTGGGGGCGGTGCGGGACCGTCGCTTTGTGCTGTTTGCCGATGATCTGTCCTTCAGCCATGACGACACGCAGTATAAATCCCTGAAGGCCGTGCTGGATGGCGGTATTGCGGGGCGGCCTGACAATGTCATCCTGTATGCGACCTCGAACCGGCGCCATCTCATGCCGCGCGACATGATCGACAATGAGCGCGCCACGGCGATCCATCCCGGCGAGGCGGTCGAGGAAAAAGTATCGCTGTCGGACCGTTTCGGGCTGTGGCTGGGCTTTCATCCGTGCAGCCAGGATGAGTATCTGGCGATGATCGAGGGCTATTGCGCGGCCTGCGGGCTGATTATCGCGCCCGAGCGGCTGCGCGCCGAAGCGATCGAATGGCAGGCGACGCGCGGCGCGCGTTCGGGCCGGGTGGCGTGGCAGTTCTTTGTCGATCTGGCCGGGCGCGAGGGGCTGGCACCCTAAGGCTTGCGCCGGGGCCGGGCTTTGGCCTTTGATGGCGGGCATGATACAGACGGTTCCCCCTCCCGCCGCCGCCCGCGTCTCGGCCGGCACCCGCATCCGCGAACGCCGGCTGTCGCTGGGCCGTGCGCAGGGCGATGTCGCGCGCGCGGCGGGGATTTCGCCGGCCTATCTGAACCTCATCGAACATGATCGCCGCAGCCTGACCGATGCCGTCCGCGCCCGTCTGGCATCCGCGCTGGATATATCCGAGGCCGAGCTGGAGGCCGGGCGCGAACAGCTGCTGCTGGCGGGTCTGCGCATCGCCGCAGCCCAGGAGATCGCCGGCGCAGGCGAAGATGTCCCCATGCCCGAGGCCGACCGTATGGCCGAGTTTGCCGCCCGCCTGCCGGGCTGGGCGCATCTGCTGGTCGCGCTGTCGCATCAGGGCGAGGCGCAGGCGCGGCGGCTGGCCGATCTGTCCGACCGCATGACGCTGAACCCCTATCTGCTGGATACGCTGCACGAGGTTCTGTCCGCGACCACGGCGCTGCGCTCGACCGCCTCGATCCTCGTGCAGGAGCCGGAGATGTCGGACGAATGGCGCGGGCGCTTTCACGGCAATCTGGATCAGGACAGTCAGCGGCTGTCGGTGACGGCACAGGCCCTTGTCGCCTATCTCGACGGGATCGGGCAGGATGCAGGCCCGCTGACCCCGCAAGAGGAGTTCGAGGCATGGATCGCCGAGGGCCGGCCCGATGGTCTGCCGGCCTCGGACGCGGCGCGGGAACTGGCGGGCGCGTGGCAGGCCGCCGAGGATGCCGATGACGCGGCCCTGCCCGACCGGCTGCTGGCCGGGCGGGCCGGGGACGATCCGCTGCGTGTCGCCGCCGATCTCGGCCGGCCGCTGGATCTGGTGCTGCGCCGCCTTGCTGCGGCCGAGCCGCGCGCAGGGCTGATGATCTGTGACGGGGCGGGGGGCGTGGTCTTTCGCCGCCCGGCCTATGGAATGGCGCCTGCGCGGCCCGGAGATCCCTGCGCCATGCTGCCGGTGTTCGAGGCGCTTGGCCAGCCCGGCACACCCGTCACCCGGATCATCGAGACCGAGGCCGGGCTGCGCTTTTCGGCCATTGCGGTCGCGGTGCGCCTGCCCGCCGCCTCGGCCGGGGCGCCGGTGCTGAGCCGCGCGGTAATGCTGCTGCGCCCGCTGGCCGCGGATGATGCGACCCCGGCCGATGCGGTTGTTCCGGTCGGTCCGACCTGCCGGATCTGTCCGCGCGGCGCCTGTGCCGGGCGGCGTGTGCCGTCGATTTTGCAGCATGGCGTTCTCATGCCTTTGCGTCCGCTTTGACAAGGGGGGGCGTGGCGTGCCTAATCACATCGGGGAGGGATGGGTTGCATGGCGTCGGAAACTGACATCCTGCTGATCGAGGACGAGCCGAACATCGCGGAAGCGGTGCGCTTTATCCTGTCCCGCGACGGCTGGCGGCTGGAACACTGGGCCGAGGGCGGCGATGCACTGGCACGGATTGCGGCGCTCAGGCCAAGGCTGGTGATCCTTGATGTGATGCTGCCGGTGCGCTCGGGGCTGGAGGTGCTGGACGCGCTGCGCGCCGATCCGGCGCTGGCAGAGACCCCGGTTCTGATGCTGACCGCGCGGGGCACCGCCGGGCGCGGGGCGATCACCCATGATGCCGCCGACCGGCTGCTGGCCAAACCTTTCGACAACGCCGAGCTGCGTGCCGTTGTCGCGGAAATGCTGGGTGCCCCGGCATGATGCCGCCCCGGCGCCGCCCCGCGTTCGCGCCGCCTGCTGCCTGCCGGCCGGTGGGTGCTGCGGCGGCCCTTTGTGGCCGGGCAGGGGGCACGCCTGCACCGCGAGACCGAGGCGCGAGCCGCTGCCCGCCCCGTGCGGTCTTGGCCAATCCTGCGATGCGCAGACCGGCAGGCGCTCCGGCAGGGTCCGCGTGGCTGCTGGTGGTCACAGTCCCTGCGGCGCGTGTCTGGCCCCGGCCTTTCTCAGCATTCCCGGATCCTGACGCGGCCTGTCATCAGCGGACGGGCCAAGGGCGCCACGGTGGCAGAGTGATTGCCGGCGGTTCGCGGCCGGCAAGGGGTGCGGCAGGGTCCGGTATGCCGGTGGCGGCCTTTGTTCTTTGCCGGGGCACAGCATGAGCCTGCCGCCCGATCGCCCGATATTCCTTGAACGCGCGGCCTATCGCCGCCGCCGTCTGGCGGATGCCGCCCGTGTGTTGCCGGTCGCGGTTCTTGCGGCGCTTTTGCTGCCGGTCTGGCTGGCGCCGCAAATGGTATCCGGCGCGGGCGGGATGATCGGATTCTTTGCACTGTGGCTGCTGGTCATCATCGCCTCGGCGCTGCTGCATCGCCGCCTTGGCCGCATTCCGCCTGACGAGGCCCAGAGGCATGAGCTTTGACACGCTGGTCATTGTTGCGCTGTTATATGTCGGGGTGCTGTTCGCGGTCGCCTGGGCCGCCGACCGCGCCGCCGCGCGCGGGCGCACCGGATGGACCGACAAGCCGGTGGTCTATACGCTGTCGCTTTCGGTCTATTGCACGGCCTGGACCTTTTACGGCTCTGTCGGCTATGCCAGCCGCTCGGGGCTGGAGTTCCTGACCATCTATCTGGGACCGACGCTGGTTCTGGCAGGAAGCTGGTGGGGGCTGAAGCGGCTGGTCAGGGTCGCGCGGATGCACCGGGTGACCTCGGTCGCGGACATGATCTCGGCGCGGTTTGGCAAATCGAACCCGCTTGCGGCGCTGATCACCCTGATCGCGCTGATTGCGGCCACGCCCTATCTGGCGCTGCAACTCGAATCCATCTCGCTGTCCTTTGGCGCTTTTGGGCCGGGAGACGTGCTGCCCGGCCCGCTGGATCTGTGGGTGGCGGCGGGGCTGGCGGGGTTCACGATCCTGTTCGGCACCCGCAACCTGGCCGCTGATGAACGTCATCACGGCGTCGTCATGGCCATCGCGCTCGAGGCGATTGTCAAGCTGGTGGCCTTTGTCGTTCTGGGGGTCTGGGTGGTCTGGTGGCTGGCTGACGGGCCGTCAGATGTGGTCGCGCGGATCGCGGCGCGCGCCGCTGATCCCGATGCCGCCGGCTGGGCGCTGCGCCCCGACCGCTGGACCGCGCTGATCGCCGTCTCGGCCGCCGCGATCATCACCTTGCCGCGCATGTTTCAGGTGCTGGTGGTCGAGCCGGCGAATGAAGCCTCGCTCAATTCGGCCGCCTGGGCCTTTCCGGCCTATCTCATGGCAATGTCGCTTTTCGTGCTGCCCATCGCCGTGATCGGGCGCGAGATGCTGCCCGCTGACGCGCCGCCTGATCTTTATGTGCTGCACCTGCCTCTGGCGCAGGGCGCCGACGGGCTGGCGCTGCTGGTCTTTCTGGGGGGGTTAAGCTCGGCGACCTCGATGGTCATCATCTGTGCGATTGCGCTGTCGACGATGATTTCGAATCACTGGCTTGTGCCTCTGGTGCTGGCCGTGCGGCGCGGTGACGAAGCAAGCGCCGGCTCGGCCGATATCCGTGGCCCGCTTCTGGCCTCGCGCCGGGTCGCGATCCTTGCGGTGATCGGGGCGGGTGCCGTTTATCAGGCGATCGGCGGCGGGCAGGCGCTGGCGGCCATGGGCACGGTCGCCTTTGTCGGCGTCGCACAGCTTTTGCCGGCGATGCTGGGCGGGCTGTTGTGGCGCGGCGCGACGCGCGCCGGGGCCTATGCGGGGATCACGGCGGGCGCCGTGATCTGGGGCCGGCTGGTGTTTCTGCCCTCGCTGGGCGTGTTGCCGCAATGGAGCTTTGGCGGCGTGGATCCGCTGGCGGCGGCGATCCTGATCTCGCTTGGCACCAATATCGTGCTGTTCACGCTGGTTTCGCTGGTCAGCCTTCCCGGACCGCAAGAGCGTTTGCAGGGCCTGTCCTTCGTTTACGCCATCGCGCCCGAGACGACCGCAGCCACCGGCCCCGCCGGTCCCGAGGGCGCCGCCGCGCGATCCGAGGCGCTGCTGACGCTGGCGCGGCGGGTCTGGGGCGGGGACGAGGCGCTGCTCTTTTTCCGCGCCGAGGCCGACCGTCAGGGCAAGTCCGGCTATCTGCCCGACGTCACTGCCGGCTTTTTGTCGCGGCTGGAACGGCGGCTGGCCGGCGCGGTCGGCAGCGCCACGGCCCACGCCATGCTGGCGCAGGTCGCAGGCCAGCGAACGACCACCATATCCGAGTTGATGGCCGTCGCCGGAGAGGCGCAGCGCGCCAAGGAACGCGCGCGCCAGCTCAAGGACGATACGGACGAGCTGGCCCGCACCGCCCGACGCCTGCAAGAGGCCAATGACCGTCTGACCGCGCTTTCGGTGCAGAAGGATGCCTTTCTCGGTCAGATCAGCCATGAGCTGCGCACCCCCATGACCTCGGTCCGGGCCTTTTCCGAGTTGCTGCAATTGCCCGATATCCCGCCCGAGGACCGCACCCGCTTTGCCAAGATCATCCATGACGAAGCAAGGCGTCTGACCCGGCTGCTGGATGATCTGCTGGATCTGTCGGTTCTGGAAAGCGGGCGCGCGCGCCTGTCGTGGGAGGTGACGGGCCTGCACGGGCTGATCTCGCGCGCGATCGACGCCAGTTCGGCCGCGGGTGGTCCCGGCGGCATGGTGATCGAGCGCGACGCGGCGGCCGAGCAGGTGATGCTGATCACCGATGCCGACCGGCTGTTGCAGGTGCTGATCAATCTGATCAGCAACGCCCGCAAATATTGCGACGCCCCCCGGCCGGTGCTGACAATCCGGGTGCGCCGGACGCGGGATGCGATCCAGATTGATGTCATGGATAACGGTTCGGGCATCGCCCCCGATCAGCAGGATCTGGTATTCGAGAAGTTTTCACGCCTCAACGATCCGGCGCGGGCGGGCGGGGCGGGGCTGGGGCTGGCGATCTCGCGCGAGGTGATGGCGGCGCTTGGCGGGACGATCACCTATCTGCCCGGCCATGACGGTGCTGCCTTCCGGCTGGAACTGCCGCCACGCCCGCCCGGGTTCGGTGCGCCCGGCTTTGGGACGTAAACCGAAAATCAACCGGTTGCGTGGCAGTCTGCGCCAGTAAGGCCCGATTCGGGGCGGATGGCAAAGGCAGCGGCGGGCAATTTCATGGCAAAGGGGACGCGAAATACGCCGGGCACGGCCGGGGTGCTGGTGCGGTATCTGGCACGCGCGCGCGACCGGTCCCCATCGGACCAGCCGTGCAAACCGGTCCCGCGCATGACGCCCGAACGGGCCGTCGCAACCGCGCTGACCCGCGCCGCGCGCCAGTCCTGCGGGTTGGAGCTGTATCCCACGCAGGTCCGCATCGGCGCGGCGACGCTGGCCGAATTGTCCGAGATCCTGCCCGAGCAGGCCCTGCTTTTGGTGGTCGAGGGGGCGGACGGTGATCTGGGCGTCGTGGCGCTTTGTCCGGCGATGCTTGCCTCGGTGATCGAAATGCAATCGCTGGGCCGGGTTGCGGCCCATCCGCCCCGCGCGCGGCGTGGAACCCGCACCGATGCGGCGATCTGCGCGGGGTTTGTGAATGCGGCCCTTGCGGGCATGGCGGCGGAACTGGCCGCGCCGGGGATGGGCGATATGGTCCCGCCCTTTCGCTTTGCGAGCTTTGTCGAGGACGCAAAGCCGTTGACGCTGATGCTGGATGACATCGCCTATCGCAGCTTCCGGCTGGAGGCGCGGATTGGCCGCGCCGGACAGCGCGAGGGTGTGCTGCTGCTCATGCTGCCCGAGGCGGCGGGCCGCCATGTTCCGCCCGGCCTTGCGATGGCAGATCATCCATGGCCGGGAACCCCCGCGCCCCCGGCGGGGGGTGTCCCGGCCCGCCTGCCGGGCACAGGTGGCGCGGCGCTGCCCGGCACCGCGACAAGCCTGTCGCGAGCCATGGCCGAGGTGCCTGTGGGGCTGAGCGCGGTGCTGTGCCGCCGCGAAATCCCGCTGGGTGACCTGCGGGCGCTTGCGCCGGGTGCCGTGCTGGCGCTGCCGCGCGGCGCGATGGGGCAGGTCAGGCTTGAGGCGGCGGGCGGGCTGCTGGTCGCGCGGGGCAAGCTTGGCACCCTGCACGGCAATCGCGCGCTGCGTATCGCGAACGCCCCCGCCATGACCGCGCCCCCGGATCACGGCGATCATGACGGCCCGCAAGGTTTCGCCGCAGAGCCTGCCGGCGCAGATGTGGTCAGCGCAGACCTGGCCGGCACAGGCGTGGCCGGCGCA
>JAUNTL010000012.1 GCA_030538705.1 Paracoccus sp. (in: a-proteobacteria)
GGTAATCGCGGCTCCATTTCTTGATCGCCTCGCCGATGGTGGGGTCATAGACGATAGGCAGCATCTCGGCCAGATGATCGACGATGACGCGGTAATACAGCACCTCGTTGCGGTCGTGAAGCTGGTCCAGATAGATGTATTTCTCAAGATCGGTTTCAAAACTCGAGACCTGCGCATAGGCCCGCGCGGCCTGCTGATCCAGCGTTTCCACAGCCGAGGGCAGGCGCCCGGTCAGGCCGAGTTGCGCGCGTTCGGCATGCGTAAAGGCGGTGCCTTTGTTGGTCAGCGGATCGGTGATGATATCGGGACGTTTCGTCATGTGGCCGTTCCTTTATAGACATCGAAAAAGAGCAAAAGCAGGCCGCATAAACCTATGCGACCCGCCCAAAATGTGGCAAGCGAAGTTTACTCCGCCACGGCTTTCAACTGATCGCGGGTATAGGTCGTCGCAAAGATGATCTCGTCCCCTTTGGTGCTGACGGTCACATCTTTCAGCGGGATGACGACATCTTTTTTGTCGATACCCAGAAAGCCGCCGACGCCCACGACCAGCGCGACGACATTGTTGTCGGCGCCCAGCAACAGGTCGGACACCTTGCCGATGCGCTCATCGCCCGCGCCCGTTACATGGCCGTCCAGCCATGCCTTGCCCGAGCCGTAAAAGTCGAACTCGACCGCCTCGTAAACCACCAGCGCGTCGATCTGCGGCGCATCCTGCGCCAGAGCGGGGGCCGAGGCCGCAACGGCCAGCAACATCGCCGCAAGGGCCTGTTTCATCTTTGTCATGCGTAATCTCCTGCTCATCAAAGGGGCATCGCGCCCCGTTGCAATGCGATAGCAGGGATGATGTGGTGCTGCTGTCAGGCAGATGACTCGGGCGGGACTATCCCTCGTCATGCGCGAAATCGCGCAGGCTCTGCATATTGCCCACGGTGATGCGGCCGCGGGTGAGTTGCACCAGCCCGGCGTGGCGCAGCTGTTGAAATGCCTGATTGACGGTCGGGCGGGCGGCCCCGACCAGCGTCGCGAATTCGGCTTGCGTCAGATGCAGCGACAGCGTGGCATGACCATCGCGGATATCACCGAAATCGTCTAGCAACATGACCAGTACCCCGGCAAGACGCGCAGCGACCGAATGAAACACCAGCCCTTCGGCGCGGGTTTCGATCCGCATGGTCCGGTTGGCGATCTGCTTGCTGACGGTAAAGCCGACCTGAGGCGCGGCCTGCATCGCCTCGACAAAGACCCCGCGCGGCATGGAAAGCACGGTGCAAGGCGTAACCGCCTGAGCAAAGCTTTCACGCGGGCGGTTGGTTATTGCGGCCAGCTCACCAAAGACCTCACCCCTGCCGATATAGGTCAGGGTGAATTCCTCGCCCTCAGCCGACAGCCGATAGATCCGGGCGATGCCCTTCTCCAGCAGAAAAACGGTGTCCGGGTCGGGATCGGGGGCAAAGATCATCTGCGCTTCGGTATAGGTCTTGACGGCGGTCTGGTCGCGAAGCTGTGCAGAAAAAGGCTCGGGCAGGGTGCTTAACCAGTCGATCGAATGCAAATGCCAATACGTCACAAAGTTTCTCCGAGATTAGGCAAAGCGTGAGAGCCGACCGGTTCTTGCGCGAATAGCACGGAAGGTCCGGGTTGGATATCTTTTGACATCGTACCGTAGCGTCGTGTCGGTTGAGGGGCAGGTCATTTCGCCCGGATGCTCGCTATGCCGCGGGTCGGTTCCGGCGATTGATATGATGATGTCGTGAAAGTTGCCGCGAAGGGGGTTCGTGGACAGACCGTATGCCATTGAGAAAGGCGCCGCCGCCAACAATCGTTCTGTTGGAAGCTCTGATCTTGAGAAATTCGTGCCTGCCCATTCCGGTCCATTCCGCGCTTTCCGGTGCTGACCTGATGCCGCCCTGACCTCCCAGTCACAAGGAGGCAGCGATGCAACAAGATCGAACCCACATCACCCCATTCAGCGGGGTCTTGCCATGGGCAATCTGATCTCGGCGGGCTGTGCGGCGCCGC
Source organism: Paracoccus sp. (in: a-proteobacteria) (assembly GCA_030538705.1). Taxonomy (GTDB): domain Bacteria; phylum Pseudomonadota; class Alphaproteobacteria; order Rhodobacterales; family Rhodobacteraceae; genus Paracoccus. The sequence goes on from JAUNTL010000012.1 coordinate 2,023, forward strand.
ATTGTTGGCTCTGCCACGCGCAAATCGGTGCTGTTCTACATGGCCAATAGGGCATCGGATGATAGCGGCGGCATCTGGACCGCGAAGCCGGCATTGCCCGTGATCGATAGCTGTCGCGCCGTGCTGTGCAGCTGGTGGTTCAAGCGCTGGTCGGGGCGGGGCTGGTGCCGGAGGCAGGAGAGCGGGCCAGCAAGCACGGGTTCACCCATGAATATGCGATTGATCCGGGGGCGCCCGGTCGGTTGCCCCCGACCCGTGACCGCGATCCAGCGGCGGAACCGAGGCTTCCTCTTGATGCGCGGCCCAAACTGGCACCTCGCCAAGCTTCCAGAGGTAATTCAGCGTCAACCCGTGAATTTGGTTCACCCGTGCAAGAGATTCACATGTGAACAGGATACACCCGTGAATCAGATTTGCCCAAACCATCCCGCTACTACCTTTACTACACCCGCGCTGACGCTGCGCCGCTTGCCGAACCCGCCCGGCTCCGGCCCGCGCGGCTATGGCAGCGCCTGACCCGATTACATTCACGAGGCCAAACACGCTTACGGTTACCACGAGGCGCGGATGCGGGTGGTTCCAAGCCCGGCCGAGATCCAGCGGATGGAGGATTGCCTGACCTGGCTGCGCTGGCTGGAGCCGGATGACGCGCGGATCGTCTGGATGCGGGCCGGGGGCTGCCGCTGGAAGCAGGTTTGTTACCGCGTTGGTGTGGTCCGGCAGACGGCTTGCCGCAGGCGCGCCTTGTCGATTTCTGGCGGCAACAGAACCGATGCTGTCAGAGATACTTCCGGGTGTCCGCGTCAATCCCTTCGGCCATCTCGGCCATGGAAATGTGCATCTCTACCTGTCACCTCCACCGGGCGCGGGTTTTTCCGGGGCCGGGTCCAGCTTGTCCCGGGCCGTCTATGATCCGGCGGCCAGCCTCGGTGGAAGCTTTTCCGCATAGCATGGGCCGGGTCAGGACAAGATCAGGCTGGCGGACCGCCTGCGCGGTCGGGTCGAACGGCGCCTGATGGCCGCGCTGATCGGTGCCGTTGATCCCGATGGGCGCATGAACCCCGGCAAGATCATCTGACGCGATGGCCTCGCGCATCTGACGATGCGCCGCTTTGGGCGGCAGCGGCCCCGAATGCCGCTGCTTGTTTGTGGATGGAAGCAGCCGTAACCTTCCGGCACGCAGGGAAAAGAGATGCCAGCCAGTATTCGCCATCTGAGGATGTTCCTGTCATTGGGGCGCAGCAATTCGGTGACGCAGGCGGCCGAGGCGAACCATGTCTCGCAGCCTGCGGTCACTCAGGCCATGGCCAAGCTGACGCAAGAGGCGGGTCAGCCCCTGTTCCTGCGCCGGCCTCAGGGCCTTTACCTGACCGAAGCGGGCGAGCTTTTGTATCATCGCGCCGAACAGGCCCTGAAAAAACTGGACGCGGCCATGGCGGACATGGATCGCGCCATCCGCATACAGGCGACCTGGCCGCAGCTTGTGGCCCTGATCGCCGTGACCGAAACCGAGAACTTCACCATGGCTGCCCACCGGCTGGGGCTGGCACAGCCGACGGTCCATCGCTCGACTACCATGCTGGAAAAGGCGGCAGGCACGACCTTTTTCCAGCGCACGGCGCATGGCCTGATCTCGACGCGGGCCGCGCTGCAACTGGCGCAGGCTGCGCGGCTGGCAAGGGCGGAAATGGATCAGGCGGATTCGGATCTGGCGACGCTCAGCGGGCGCGAGGTCGGCCGCATCGTCATCGGGGCGCTGCCGTTGTCGCGGTCGGGATGGCTGCCCTCGGCCATCCTGGCGTTTCGCGATCTTCGCCCCAGCTTTCCCTTTCAGATCATCGACGGGCGTTATGACGAATTGTTGCTGGGCCTGCGCCGGGGCGAGATCGACATGATGCTGGGGGCGCTGCGCCTGCCAAGCCCGATCGAGGATATCCAGCAGGAACATCTGTTCGACGATGAGGTGGTCGTTGTCGCGCGCCCGAACCACCCGCTGCTGCGCGATGGTCGTCCCGAATTGGCCGATCTGTCACGCTATCCCTGGGTGGTGCCACGCCGGTCGACGCCATTGCGCGGGGCCTTGGACGCCTGCTTTCGCGGTCAGGCACCGACGAATGTGATCGAGACATCTTCGGTCATCATGATGCGCGAAATTCTGCGGCAGAGCGATTATCTGGGGGGCCTGTCGAAAATGCAGGCCGAGGTCGAGGCGGGCGTTCTGGCGATCCTGCCGGTGCGCCTGCCCGAGGCCAGCCGCCCCATCGGCATCACCACCCGCGCCGGGTGGAAGCCGACGCGGGCACAAAAGGACTTTCTGGACATTTTGCGCCGCACCCGTCCCGGCGGGGATTAGGTCAAAAGCCTGCTCAGGACGGAATCGGCGCGGGTGTGGAAGCTGTCCTCGCCCGGCGGCAGCTCCAGATCGCCGATGCGCTGTTGCCAATCGACGGTGGCAAGGGCCAGACCGTTGGGAAGGTCCAGCTCGGCCAGCGTGGCGGCAACCTCTCGCATCTCGGCCGCGCGGCGGCGGCCGTGGACCATCATCCGTTCCAGATTATAGGCGCCCTGACGCGGCCAGTCGATCTGCGGATTCGATGCCTGAAGCGAGGCCAGAACCCGATCCTCGATCCCCGCGCGGCGGGCGGCCAGCAGGCATTCAGCGGTCAGCGCCTCCATCCCCTTGATCATCACCGAGCGGACCATCTTGATGGCCGATGCCTCACCCACCCCGTTGCCGGACATCTGGGCCTCCATACCAAGCGCCGACAGGATCGCCAGTGCCTCGGCGGCATAGGGTCCGGCGATCAGCAAAGGGGTGCGGTGCATCCGGGGATAGACCGGCGCCATGATCGCCATGTCGACATAGCGCCCTCCGGCGGCTTCGATGATCGCGGCGGCGCGGCGTTTGGCACCGGGCGAGCAGCTGTTGCCATCAAGCCAGAGCGCGCCTTGCGTCAGAAAAGGGGCCGATTCTTCGGCAGCCCGGACGGCGCGGTCCGCCGTCACCAGACAGAACACCGCATTGGCCCCCGTCAGAGCTGCCGCCCTGTTGACGCAAAGGGTGACCCCGGTGGCTTGGGCCCGCGACAGGGGCAGCGCCTTGGCCTGCGGGTCGTCGATCTTTTCATCAAAGGCCCGCAGGCCGGTGGCCACATCCTTGCCCCACCCTCTGGCAAAGGCTTCGGCGGCTTCGCCAAATCCGATGAACGCAATTTGCGGCGTGTCTTGGTTGGTCATGGTTGTTAACCTCTTGTCGATTTCGGTCAGCCGAACATGATGCCGGGGATGAACAGGGCGATCTGGGACATCCTTCGAGGCCGTGGACAAAATATGCCAGCCCAAGGGATCGGGCCAATTCAAAGCAGATGAAGCGCCATAAGTTGCCGCTATGACGGAATGCGGCGAAACGGCCATGATTTTGCGTCAGGTGGGCGGCGCCTCTCAAAATAGCATCAAGTTATGGGTTTCGGCATGCTTCGGATTTGCCGATGCCGGTCTGGCGGGACATTTTGCACCCCAAAGCACCGGAGGAACCGCATGTCCAAGACCGCCCTTGTCATATCCGCCCATGCTGCCGATTTCGTCTGGCGCTGCGGCGGTGCCATCGCGCTGCATGCCGAAAAAGGTTATCAGGTCACGGTCGTCTGCCTGTCCTTTGGCGAACGCGGTGAAAGCGCCAAGCTGTGGAAGGAACCCGGCATGACGCTGGAGCGCGTCAAATCGGCGCGGCGCGCCGAATCCGAAAAGGCCGCCGCCGCGCTTGGTGTTCACGACCTGATCGAGTTCGATCTGGGTGACTATCCCCTGCATCTGGGGCAGGATGACAAGTTTCGTCTGGTCGAGGTGATCCGCAAGGTCCAGCCCGATTTCATGCTGAGCCACAGCCAGTTCGACCCTTACAACACCGATCACATGTATGCGACGCAGGTGGCGCTGGAATGCCGGATGATCGCCCAGGCGTGGGGACATGAGCCGGGCCAGAAGGTGCTGGGGGCGCCACAACTTTACCTGTTTGAGCCGCATCAGACCGAACAGATGGGCTGGAAGCCCGACACCTTTCTGGACATCACCGCGGTCTGGGATAAAAAGCGTGCCGCCATCGAATGTATGGAGGGGCAGGAACATCTGTGGGATTACTACACCCGCGTCGCCCAGAACCGCGCCAATCACTTCATGCGTAACTCGGGCGGGCAGTCGGGCGGGCGCAAGGCGCTTTATGCCGAGGGCTTCCAGTCAGTTTTCCCGCGCACCGTAGATGAACTGTGATGGAGCATTGCCACGATATTGCCCATCTTGCCCATGTCGAGATGCTGACCGACAAGTTCGACGAAAGTCTGGACTTCTTTACCCGCGTCTATGGGCTGAAACTGTCTGGACAGGACGAGAACAGCGCCTATCTGCGGGCCTGGGACGATTATGAACATGCCTCGCTGAAGCTGACGCGGGCAGACCGCACCGGCGTCGGCCATATCGCCTATCGCGCCGCCTCACCCGAGGCGCTTGACCGGCGCGTGAAGGCCATCGGGGCATCCGGCTACAAGGTGCATGGCTGGATCGAGGGCGACCAGAGCCACGGCCGCGCCTTCCGTTTCGAGGATCCGTTCGGCCATGTCTTCGAAATCTATTACGATACCGTCTGGTATGAACCGCAGGACAAGGCCGGGCAGGCGGCGCTGAAGAACACCGCCAGCGCCTTCACCGGTGCGGCGCCTCGGCGGCTTGACCACCTGAACCTGCTGGCCTCGGACGTGACAGAGTTCCGCCGCTTCATGGAGACCTGCCTGGGCAGCCGGGTCACAGAGCTGATCCAGCTCGATAACGGTCGCATCGGCGGTTGCTGGTTCACCGTCAACAACAAGACATATGATCTGGCCTGCACCGAAGAACATGGCGGTGGGCATGGTCGGCTGCACCATGTCACCTATGCCACCGATCAGCGCGAGGACATCCTGCGCGCCGCCGATATTTTCCTGCAGAACGGCGTCCATATTGAAACCGGCCCCCACAAGCATGCCATTCAGGGCACGTTCTTCCTGTATGTCTGGGAACCCGCAGGCAATCGGGTCGAACTGGCCAATGCCGGGGCGCGGCTGATCCTGGCGCCCGACTGGCAGCCGGTGGTCTGGACCGAGGCCGACCGGCGAAAGGGCCAGGCCTGGGGATTGAAGACCATCGAGACGTTTCACACCCACGGCACCCCGCCGGTGCAGAAAGGTTAAGCCATGGCCAAAGTCATCCAGAACATCCAGCGCGCCGATCCGGCCGTGATCGCCGGACTGGCCGAGGCGGGTGTCGCAACCGTACACGAGGCACAGGGCCGTATCGGCTGCCTCGCCAGCCATCTCCGCCCGATTTACGCCGGCGCCCGGATCGCCGGCTCGGCGGTGACGATCAGCGCACCGCCCGGCGATAACTGGATGCTGCATGTCGCCATCGAACAACTGCAAGAAGGGGACATCCTGATCCTTGCCCCGACCTCACCCTGCGATAATGGCTATTTCGGCGACCTGTTGGCAACCAGTGCCATGGTGCGTGGCTGCCGGGGGCTGGTGATCGACGCAGGCGTGCGGGATGTGCGCGACCTGACCGAAATGGGTTTCCCCGTCTGGTCGCGGGCGATCAGCGCGCAGGGCACGGTCAAGGAGACGCTCGGTTCTGTTAACGTGCCTATCGTCTGCGCCGGCCAGCGTATCGAGGCGGGCGATGTGATCGTGGCCGATGACGATGGTGTTTGCGTGGTGCGCCGCACTGACGCGCAAACCGTTCTGGCGGCCGCCCGCAAGCGTATCGACGCCGAAGAGGCAAAGCGCGCCCGCCTTGCTGCGGGGGAGCTGGGGCTGGACATCTACGACATGCGCGCGCGGCTGGCGGCCAAGGGGCTGAAATATGTCTAGCTCCGCCATCCGTCTTGCACCGCTTCTGGACGTAACCCTGCTGGCTGTGCCGCCTGCCGGCACAAGGGCGGCACCCGGCAATCCTGCGGACGTCACCCCGTCGCGTCATGTGCCGGCCTTGTCCGAACCGGTATCACCGGCATCGGTGGCGAGGGCAGCGCCATCCGTGCAGCGGTGGGGCGACCAGTGACGGGATCGCGGTCTGTCCAATTGCGGGCAAACCGGTTCCCGAGGATGCAGCCTCAGGCCCGGCTGCCGATAAAAGGGTGGGATCATGGACCCGACGCCCGGATCCTGAACTCACGGGACTGGCCGGGTGCCGATATCTTCACGCCCTGCATGCCGGAGGATTGACACAATGGAGAACGGCATTCCCTGCCTGTGGATGCGCGGCGGCACATCGAAGGGCGCCTATCTTCTGGCATCGGACCTGCCCGCCGATCCGGCCAGCCGTGATGCGCTGCTCTTGCGGATCATGGGTAGCCCGGATCCCCGCCAGATCGACGGCATCGGGGGCGGCGATCCGCTGACCTCGAAAGTGGCGGTGCTGGCACCGTCATCGCGACCCGATGCCGATGTGGATTATCTGTTTCTTCAGGTTTTCGTCGACCGGGCACTGGTCTCGGACGCGCAGGGCTGCGGCAATATTCTGGCCGGAGTCGGCCCCGCCGCCATCGAGCGCGGGCTGGTTCAGGCGACGGGCGAGGAAACCCCGGTGCGTATCCACATGCTGAACACGGGCGAGGTGGCCTTGGCGCGGGTCCAGACCCCCGGCGGGCGCGTGGCCTATGCGGGCAAGTCCGCCATCGACGGCGTGCCCGGCACCGCCGCGCCGATCCCGCTGATGTTTCAGAATATCGCCGGCGCGATGTGCGGGGCGCTGTTACCATCTGGCCGGGCCGTGGATGTGATCGACGGAACAGACTGCACGCTGATCGACAACGGCATGCCCTGCGTTATCATGCGTGCCGCCGATTTCGGCCTGACAGGACAGGAAAGCCGCGAGGAACTGGAGGCTGACGGCGCGCTCAAGGCCCGGATCGAGGCGATCCGGTTGCAGGCCGGGCCGTTGATGAATCTGGGTGATGTGACCGCGAAATCCGTGCCCAAGATGACGCTGGTTTCGCCGCCCATGCAGGGCGGAACCGTCAACACCCGCAGCTTTATTCCGCATCGCTGCCATGCCTCGATCGGGGTTTTTGCGGCGGTCAGCGTGGCGACCGCCTGCACCCTGGCCGAATCGTCGGTGGCTGGTTTGGCGAGGCTGCCACAGGACGGCCGCTTCCTGATCGAGCATCCGACCGGCGCGGTCGAGGTGCTGATCGAGCAGGACGCCACTGGCCATGTCACCGGGGCTGGCACCCTGCGCACGGCGCGCAAACTGATGGACGGAAAGGTCTGGCCGCGAGCCTAGGCGAAAGTTCGGGGCGCAACGGCTGCTGTCTTGTGGCGGGACGGGGTGCGGTTGCCGCGAGCGATTTCGGCGTGTTCTCACCGAAGTGCTGCATTCAGTGACATCAGTAACGAAGATGCGCATCACCGCCTGTTAACGCAGCCAGACTGGGCCCTGCGCTGCGCCCCGGCGCCGGGACGCAGCGCTGCTTTACGGCATGGGCAGTCCAAGCAACCGCTGGAACAACCCGACCGCGATGAGCCAGACACCCGCGCCGGTGGCCACCGCACGGATCAGGCGCCGCTCGCCCGAAAAAAGCAGGGTGATCAGCGCCGAGGCGAGTGCAATGCAGGCCGCCAGTCCCAGCCAGTTCACCCCAAGCAGGCAGATGGCAAAGATCGCCAATGCCGTCAAAGCACGATGGCTGGCCGAGAAATCAGGCCGTTCTTCCGCAAAGGAGCCGCGCAGAGCCATCACGAGGTAGCAGATCGCGCAGATGATGCCGAAGATCGCGACCTGTCCCGGCAGGGCGCCCGGGCCGGTGTCGCCCGTCGAGCGACCAGCCGGCAATGCTCTGGCCAATACAAGAAAGGTGACGGCAGCGGCAAGGCAGATCACCCCCGCGATGACATCACCAGCCTGAAAGCCGCGTCTGGCCGGCCGGTCACCTGTCGGGGTCATTGCACAAAGCCCATGGCCTTGAGAAACTCGCTCTGCTCGGCAAGATCATGCCGCACGCGCTCTGTAAACTCGACCTCGGCCCAGTTCGGACTGTCCTGGAACTGTTCGCGTTGGAAGGTCTGCCATTCCTCGGATGCGGTAACTTTGTCGATGGCCGACTGGATGGCCGCAACCACATCATCTGGCGTGCCAGCCTTGACGGCAATGCCACGCCAGATCGAACCTTCGAGGTCGAAGCCCTGTTCCTTGAAGGTCGGTGCATCGGGCAGAAAGGGCGACCGTTCGGGCGTGGTGACACCCAGCAGACGGATTTCACCGCTCTTGACCTGTGCCAGCCCGGTCGAGGGGGTCATCATGGCCGCGTCGATATGCTTGCCCAGCAAACCCAGCGTGACCTTGCCCGACGCATCATGCGGGATCCAGCCGCTTTCAAAACCGCCCTGCTGCATCAGCTGATACAGCATGTATTGATGAAACCCGCCCGAGGAATGGCCGCCGACCTTCAGGCCGTTCGGGTTTTCCTTCATGTAGGTGACGAAATCCTCGACCGATTGGAACTGGCTGTCGTTCAGCACCGCCAGAGAAGAGGGTTCGGATTGCATGGCGCGCAGCAGCCTGAGATCCTCAAGCTCGAAGGGGATCAGGCCCTGCGCGATGCCGAAGGTCAGCGTGCCGGTCAGAACCAGAATATTCGATCCGTCGGCGGGTTGGGTCACGATCTGCGAAAGCCCCACGGCACCGCTGCCGCCGGGCCGGTTATCCACCTTGACCGTCCATCCGGCTTCGCGTTCCAGAAGCTCGGCCAGTTTCCGGCCATAGGTATCCAGCGCCCCGCCCGCCCCGGACCAGACAACCAGAGTCACGGGCTTTTCAGGATAGTCCGCAACAGCGGTCTGCGGCAGGGCCAGCGCCGCAGTTGCTGCGCATAGTGTCGCGATGGCGGCGCGCCTGAAGGTCGCGATCCAACCACAGAGCGATGTTGAACAGGTTTTAAGCATCTTTTCCTCCCAAAAATGATGTTGTTACGCGGATTTCCGCTACTCGGTGCTCAGCGTGGCGGCTCGCCTGGCGCGCCATACGCGACGGACGGGCACCAGGATGCTGATCAGGCTGAGCAGCAGAAACAGCACACTGATCGGATCAGTCAGGAACACCATGTAGCTGCCCCGCGACGATACCAGCGCGGTTCGATAGTTGGACTCGATCAGATAGCCGAGGACCATGGCCAGAATGACCGGCGCGACCGGAAAGCTCAGCTTTTTCATGAGATAACCAAGCAACCCGAAGCCCAGCGTCAGCCAGACGTCGAACATCAGGTTGCGAATGGCAAACGCGCCCAGAACCGCAAAAGCCATAATGCCCGCAGCGATAACGCCTTCGGGCAACAGCACGGTCCTGGCCACGAGCGGCAGGAACAGTGAACCGACAAGATACTGCACCAGCGATGCGATGATGACGCCGAACAGGATTGCATAGACCAGAGTCGGCGCCTCGGTGAAAAGCTGCGGACCGGGATGCAGGCCATGCATGACAAGCGCACCCATCATAATGGCCGTCGTGGGCGAGCCGGGCACGCCCAGCGCCAGCAGCGGCACGAGGGCGCCGCCGACGGTCGCGTTGTTGGATGCTTCGGGCGCCGCGATGCCGTTGGGCGCGCCCTTGCCGTACTGTTCCGGATGCTTGTCACGCGCGCGCGCATAGTCACGGGCCACCCAGCAGGCGATGTTGCCGCCAACCCCCGGCAGGATACCCAGAAGGGTGCCGATGACCGACCCGGACAGCATTGAACGCCAGGTTTCCTTCAAGAGAGCCTTCGACATAAAGACATGGCCGACGCGGGTCTTGCCCAGGTTGATCTTGCGGGCATGCTTTTCAGCCAGGGCAATGGCTTCGGACACCGCGAAAAGCCCGATCAGGGCCGCAAGGAAAGGCACACCCTCGTAAAGCTCGAAATAGCCGAAGGTAAAGCGTGGGGTGCCTGCGATGGGATCAATGCCGACGGTGGCAAGCGCCAAGCCCAGCGCGGCGCCCAGCAAGCCCTTGATCAGCGATCCGCCAGACAGGGCTGCCACCGACGTAAGCCCGAACAGCCCGACGGCGAAATAGCCTGCGGGTCCGAATTTCAGCGCCAGCGTCGCCAGTGGCATGGCCAGCAGCAGCAGCGCCAGCCCGCCAAGGATTCCGCCGACCGTCGAGGCCGTCAGCGAGATCGAGATCGCCTCGTTCGCCTGTCCTTTCTGGGTCATGGCATAGCCATCAATAGCCGTTGCAGCGGCGGCGGCCGTCCCCGGTGTCGACAGCAGGATCGCGCTGATCGAACCGCCATATTCTGCCGAGATATAAAGCGAAATCATCAACAGCATGCTGAGTTCGGGGGACATGGTATAAGTAAAGGGGATCAGAAGGCTCAGCCCGATCGAAGGGCCAAGTCCCGGCAATGCCCCGATGACAATCCCGAGAAGAGAGCCGATCAGCAGCATCATGATGCCTGACAGGCTGAAGATTACACCAAGCGATTGAATGATGCCGTCCATGCAAGCCCTCCCAAGCTTCGGCAACAGGCCATTCTTTCGAAAAGCCTGCCGTGGATTGGCATCCTTTTTGTCGTTGACCCGCTGGCGGCACAATTTAGAAGCAGCCCCAACGGTATAAGTTTTCTCTGTTGCAACTGCCGCAAGCGGTGCTGCTGCTCTCTTGACGGCAGCGGCGGTTCGGAAGTGCAGCGTGGCCAGCGTTCAGCAAGCAGGCTGCTTCGCAGGGGACGGCTTTCTGGTGCTGACACCTACATGCCCCGCCAGAGAGGCGAGATGGCTCACTGGCGGGGTCGAAAAATTATCGCATCTGTTCACGCAGGCGCGCGATGATCACAGCGACTTGCCGACGTTGCAGTTGATGCCGTATTCCCCCAGCCGCGACAATGTGCGCGTGCCCAACTGGCCCAGGTGGCTGATGTAATCCGGCACGATCAGCAGAATGCCGTCCAGATCGGCGTCATTGATCTGTTTCGCAATCTTTTCGGCCAGATTGTCATAGGACCCGATAATCGCACCCGGCATGACCGAGCGATATTCAGCCCCGCCAAGGGGCGCCAGCGACGAGCTGCTGAGTTTGTCGAAACCCTTGGTGTTTTTCTGATAGCCCGCCGCCAGATCGGCCAGACCGACCAGATCGGCCCCGGCTTCAAAGTGGTCGACAAGGGCGCGGGCGGCCTCGTCGGTTTCGCCGGGGATGATGGTCATCGCGCCAAAGACCTTGAAATCGGGCTTGCCAGCTTCCTGCGCCAGCTTCTTGGCCATTTTGGATTGCTCGATGAAGCCGGCATCACCGCCTCCCATCAGAAAGGCGACATCGCAGCTGTCCACGGCGAACTTCAGCCCGCGCGGAGAGGCACCCGCATTAACCAGCGTGGGCCGCTTTGCCGGGCGCGGGCTGAGGATGCCGCCATCGGCCATGAAATGCGGGCCCTCATGGGTGACGACATCCTCGGACCAGTATTTGCGGATGACCGAGACCCATTCCTCGGCCATGTCATAGCGTTCGTCATGGCCCAGATCGTCCCAGAACCCAAGCGGGTAAAGCTGCATATAGCTGCCGCCGGTCACGACATTCAGCCCGATCCGCCCGCCCCCGATTTCCGACAGAGAGGCCACGATCTTGGCGATGGCCGCGGGTTTGTGGACGGACACATGCGCCGTGCACCAGATATTGATGCGGTCGGTCGCCTGCGTCAGCGCGCCTGCGGCGGCGATGGAATCGACCGTATCGCCCCAGAACCTGTGCGGCCCCTGCGCGCCGCGCCAGTTCTGCGGGCTGAGAACGAAATCAAAGCCGAGGTATTCGGCCAGACGCGTGACCTCCAGCGCGTGTTTGAACGAGCCGGGCGTATGCGGCGCATTGGTTGAATGCACCCAGCCGCTGCGGACGGTGGGGATGAAAACGCCAGCCTGAATCTGTTTTGCCATGGTGGTTCCTCCTTGTTGATTGGTTTGGGATCAGGCGCGCGCGGCGAAGGCCGGGGCCTCGGCGCGGCTCTGCCATGCGATCAGTTCGGCGATGGTCAGGCGGGCCAGATCGTGCTGACGGGCAAAGGCCGTGACCTGCGCGCCCTTCATCACCGTGCCGTCATCGTTGAACAATTCGCAGATGATGCCCACGGGTTGCAGCCCGGCGAGGCGGCACAGATCGACGGCGGCCTCGGTATGGCCCGCGCGTTCCAGCACGCCGCCGTCGCGCGCGATCAGCGGAAACATATGGCCGGGGCGCACAAAATCGCCGGGCGTGGCCTGCGGATTGGCCAGTTCGCGCGCGGTGATGCAGCGTTCGGTTGCGGAAATACCGGTGGTCAGCCCCTGCCGGGCATCGACTGATACCGTGAATGCCGTTGCCAGCGGTGCGTCGTTACGGCTGACCATCGGCGTCAGGTTCAGCCGCGCGGCAATTTCGCCCGAGACCGGCACGCAGACGATCCCGCAGCCATGGCGGATGATAAAGGCCATCTGCTCGGGCGTGCAAAGCTCTGCCGCGACGATCAGATCGGCCTCGTTCTCGCGGTCCTCGTCATCGGCGACAAGGATCATCTGACCTGCCGCCAGCCTGCGCAGCGCCTCATCAACGCGGCAGGGCGGGCGACTGCGGGCCTGGGCGTCGAAATTGGCGGCGATGATCGTGGACATGGTGGCCTCCCCCTTGTTGAGCCGCGTTCCGGGGCGCGGAAGCGGTCAGTTGTTGGGACCATGATCGCCGCCGGATAGGGGGAGGACTATCCGCCGGAACCCGGAACTCTATCCAATCCTGCGGGCGGGAAAGCGTATAGCCCTGCCGGGAAAACCGGATAGCGCACCCCTTGGGCGGCCCGCACTATTGGGGAAAAAGCCGATGCTTCGGCGCACAACAACGGAGGAAGCCCATGTCCACTGTGGTCATCGTCGGAAACCCGAAACCGCAATCACGCACGGCCCATGCCGGGGCGCTGCTGGCCGAGGCGCTGACCGGAAACCCAGCCGATCAGGTGATTGATGTCGTGGATCTGGGGCCGGGGCTGCTTGGCTGGGAAGATCCGCAGGTGACGAAAGCGGTTGGTGTCGCTGCTGGCGCGGGGCTGCTGATCGTCGCCAGCCCGACCTTCAAGGCGACCTATACGGGGCTGCTCAAGCTGTTTCTGGACCAGTTCGCCACGGCCGAGGGGCTGCGCGGCGTCGTGGCCGTGCCGCTGATGCTGGGGGCAGGTCCCGCCCATTTCATGGCGCCTGATCTGCTGCTCAAGCCGGTGCTGGTCGAACTGGGCGCGACCTGCCCCGCGCCGGGGCTGTATCTCTCGGACAAAACCTACGAGGACGGCACCCAGATCGGCAAATATGTGCAGGCTTGGGGCGGCGTGCTGGCTGATGCCGTCGCTGGCTGGAGGGCGCGGGCATGACCCCCTATCAGGGCGAAAGCCTGACCCCCGATCCGCCGTTTCAGCCCCTTGACGGGGACGGGGACAAGACCGGCCTGCTGCGCAGCGCCTATGGCTGCTTTCCCTCGGGCGTGGTCGCGGTTGCGGCGCTAAGCGGCGACAAGCCGGTCTGCATGATCGCCAGCAGCTTCGTCGCGGTCTCGATCGAACCGGCTTTGGTGGCGTTTTGCGTGCAATGGACTTCGCAGACATGGGCCACGCTGAAGGAGTTGCCGCGCATCGGCATCTCGGTTCTGGGTGAAGGGCACGACCGCAGCGTGCGCCGTCTGGCGTCCCGCGCCGAGGATAAGTTCGATCAGATGGGCCTTTCGGTCCGCGAAGGCGGCGCGGTCTTTATCGACGGCGCGACGGCATGGCTGGATTGCCGCCTGCATTCCGTCGTGCCTGCGGGCGATCATGGCATTGTCCTGCTGGAGATCGACGCCCTGACGCTCCGCCCGCATTGCGAGCCTCTGGTCTTTCACGCCAGTCAGTTCCGCGCCCTGCAAAGCCGCGAACCGACCGGCGGCTAGGTTCCAAAGGAGAAACCGATGCCCCATCACAACAAATCCGTCGCCCCCGAATGGGAATGGGAGCGTGACATGCCCCCCGCGCCCGCGATCCGCGCGGGCAATACGATCTACCTGTCCGGCCAGATCGCGCTGAACCCCGAAGGCCAGATCACGGGACCGGGCGATCTGGTGGCGCAGGCGCGGCAATGTTTCAGCAATATCAAGGCGATATTGGCGCGCGAAGGTGCGGATATGCGCGATATCGTCAAGATGACCACCTATTTCGCCTGCCCGCTGACGGATAAGGTCACGCGCGATTACTGGGCGGTTCGCAAGGATTTCTTCGGCGATTACCGTCCCGCCAGCACCGGCGTTTCGGTGGCCGCGCTGATCTATCCCGAATTGATGATCGAGATCGAGGTGATTGCCGTCACCGCACCCGGCGCAGGCGGCTGACGCCATGGGCGCGCCCGAAATCGACCTGTTCTTTCCCGATCTGGCGCAGCGCGGCGTTGAATATAACGCCCGCGCCTCGGTGCCGGATTTCGACGCCTGCGTCGCTGATTATGCGCGCCTGTCGGGCATTGCGAAAGCGGCCTGCGGCGGGGTTTACGGGCTGAAATATGGCCCCGCGCAGGCCGAGGCGCTGGATTTCTTTCCTGCGTGCGGTTTGCTGCGACCCAGCCCGGTTTTCGTGTTCATCCATGGTGGCTACTGGCGCTCGCAAAGCAAGGATGATGCGGCGCTGATGGCGCAGGTTTTTACCGATGCGGGTGTCGCGGTCGCGGTGCTGGAATATACGCTGCTGCCTGTGGCCACGCTGGCCGAGGTCGTGCGCCAGATGCGCAGCGCGGTCGCGTGGCTTTACCATAATGCCGCGCATTATGGTATTGATCCGGCGCGGATTTTCGCGGGCGGCAGCTCTGCCGGGGCGCATCTGGTGGGGATGCTGCTGGCTGATGGCTGGCATGATGAGTTTGGCCTGCCCCCCGATGTGTTGGCCGGTGCCATGGCGATCAGCGGGCTTTATGACCTGCGCCCGCTTTGCGAGATCGCGCCGAATGAATGGCTGCGGCTGGTGCCTGAACAGGCCGCGCGTCTCAGCCCGCTTTTCCTGATTCCCGATCACGCGCCGCCCTTGGTGATGTCGGTTGGTGGGCTGGAAACGCAGGGCTTTCGGAACCAAAGCCGCGCCTATGCCCAGGCGTGGCAGAAAAAGGGCCACGCGCTACACTGGGTCGATGCCCCGGATCGAAACCATTTCAACCTGTTATGCGACCTTGCCCAGCCCGACCTGCCCCTGACGCAGGCGGTTCTGGCGTTGATCGCAAAGACCGGCGGCTAAAGACGCGGCCGCGCCATTGGCACCTGCCTACGGGCGGCTGCCACCACTTGCCTGAAAAACAAACAAAAACATCAACATGGAGGACGTGTCATGAACAGATGGATTGCGCTTGCGATCATCTCGGTTTCGTTTCTGCACTGCACGCTGGCTTGGTTCAGCATCGTGCCGACCTTTGGCCCGCTGATGGAGGAAATGGGTCTGGGCTATCCCGAACTGGGCCTGCTGGTCGGCATTTTCGTCGCCGGATACGGGCTGGCGCATATCCCGGCCGGGATGCTGTCCGAGGCGTTCGGGATGCGTTTCGCCATGCTGACCGGGATTGCGGTTCTGGGGCTGGGGACGGTGCTGGCGGCCAATACATCCAGCTATCAGGTGCTGCTAGGCGCACGGTTTGTCAGCGGCGTGGGCGCGTCGATCTATGTGGGCGCGGCGCTTGGGCTGGTGGTGGCATGGTTTCGCGGGCACGAGCTGGGCACAGCGAACGGCATCGTTTCCGGCGTGGCCTTCACGGTTGGGGCATGGCTGGGGCTGTATGTCTGGATCGACGTGGTGGCCGCCTATGGCTGGCGGGGCGCGCTGATGGCGGCGGCGGGGGTGGCGGGCGCAACCTTCGTGCTGCTGTTGCTGGTCTTTCCGACGCCGAAATCCGCCCTTGCGGCCCATGAGGTCGGGGCCAATAACCTGACCACGGAATCGCTGCGGCGCACCTTTGGCAACCGCGATCTGTGGCTGATCGGCGCGGCCTTCATCGGCGGTTACGGCACCTATCTGACCGCCTCGCAGCTTTTGCCGCAATTCGCGGCCGAGCATCTGCAAATCGACCCCCATGACGCCAACCTGCTGGGCGCGGTGCTGCTGATCAGCGGCATTGTCGGCGGTCCCTTGGGCGGATGGCTGGCGGACCGGATCATTGGCATGATCCCGACTTTCGTCGTGGCCTGCGTCATTCAGGCCATCGCCCAGCTTTCCGTGCCCTATCTGGGCTTTTCCGGGTTGGTGGTGGCCGCCGCTGTCATCGGGGCGTCGTCCATCATGGCGTTTTCGGCATGGATCTCGACCCCCGGTTTTCTCAGCGACCGGCTGGAGATTTCGGACATTCCCACCGCCGTTGGCCTCATGCTGACGATTTCCGCGATCGGGGGCTTTGTCGTGCCGGTGCTTTACGGCCGGCTGATGGCTGATTCGGGCCATCAGGCGGCTTGGCTGATGATGGGCGCGCTGCCTGTGGCCACGATGCTGATCTGCCTGATCGCGCCGGCCCGCACGCTGAAATCGCGGCCCGTCGCGCCCTGACGGGCATTTGCCAAGGCCGCGCGCCTCTCCCTCCCCGGGCGCGTGGCTTCTCGCAGCCGCCCTATCCAACTTTTCGATGAAAAAGCGGATAGGGCGGCTGCATTTTTTGGATAGCCGCATTTTTCGCCCTGAGGCGTAATGAAACCATACGGCGAGCGGGCAGCAGATCCGGGCCGCGTCAGGGAAAACACCAATCACGACCAGACCGGGGCCGCATCCTGCGAGGAGGCGGGCAAGCGGCCATATCCGGGCGGTCCAGCACCTTTGGGGGGAACCATGTTCGTTGCCGCGAAAAACGACCAGTCACAGGGCGATCTGCCGCTGAATTGCAGCTTTGCGCGTTCGGATTGGGAGATCCTCGCCGGATACTGGCACCCGGTCGCCAGCGCCGATGAGGTTGCGGATGCACCGGTGCGCGTGCATCTGTTGGATATGCCGGTAGTGCTGTTTCGCACACCCGACGGCGTTCGCGCGGCCAAGGATGTGTGCATGCATCGCGGTGGCCAGCTTAGCCTTGGCGCGGTCTGCAACGGCATTCTTGTCTGCGGGTTCCACGGTTTTGAATATAATGGCGAGGGCACCTGCGTGGGCATTCCGGCGCTTGCGAAAGGCTCCCCCATCCCCAAAAAGCTGCGATTGCGCAGCTTTCAGTGCCGCGAGCGTTACGGGCTGGTCTGGGTCTGTCTGGCCGATCAGGCGCGCGCTGACATGCCCGAGTGGCCGCAGATCGAGGATGGTTCCGGCAATGTGATCCGCATCCCGTCCTATGAAATCCGCGCCTCCGCCGGCCGCCGGGTCGAGAATTTCAACGACATTGCGCATGTGCCGTTTCTGCACAAGGATTCCTTCGGCGGGCCGCCCGTGGACATTGCGCCTTATGACGTGATCTCGGGCGATAACACGCTGGGCTTCAAGGTCGATGTGCTGGAACAGACGCGCTATTCGGGCGAATATGGCGGCCAGCCTGCCTATCATTCCTCGGTCTACAGCTATGAATTGACGCTGCCCTTTGCGTCCTCGGCTACGATCACCAATCCTGAAAGCGGCGATGTTTACCGGGTTTATGATATCGTCAGCCCGGTTTCGTCAGACCTGTCGCGGGTGTTTCAGATCGTCGTGGATGAAAGCTGGAAAATGTCGCCCGAGGCGGTGCAGGAGTTCAACGACACCGTGAACAAGGAAGATTCCCCCCAGGTCGAGGCGCAATCCCCCTTTGATCTGCCGCTGGATCTGCGCGACGAAATCCACATCCCCGCCGACCGGATGTCGGTCGAATATCGCCGCAGGCTGGCCGCCCTGGGCCTTGGCGCGGAAGCATACCGCTGATGCTGGATCGGTTGGGTGCCATGACCGAAACCATTGACGTGATCGTCCAAAGCGTCACCGACGAGGCCGAGGCGATCCGGTCTTACGTCCTGATGCGCGCCGATGGGGGTCCGCTGCCGGGCTTTACGGCGGGGGCGCATATTGATGTGCTGACGCCCGCCGGGGCCTTGCGGCAATACTCGCTGCTGAATGACGAACGCGAGACCGCGCGCTATGTCATCGCCGTTCAGCGCGAAGCGGCCGGGCGTGGCGGCTCGGCGTCCATGCATGGCGTGGTGGCGGGAACCGTGCTGCGCATCAGCGCGCCGCGCAACGCCTTCGCGCTGCGCGACGATCCCGCGCCGGTGGTGCTGCTGGCGGGCGGCATCGGGGTCACGCCGATTCTGGCCATGGCGCATAGTCTGGATGCGCGGGGCAGGGCGTTCGCGTTTCACTTCGCCACCCGCTCCGCGGCGCGCACGCCGTTTCTGGACCAGATCGGCGCGGCCCCCTTCGCGGACCGCGTGCAGATCTATCACGACGACCACGCCACGCGGCGCTTTGATATTGTGGGCTTTGTCGATCAGTTGCCGCCGGGCGCGCATCTTTACATGTGCGGCCCTGCGGGGTTCATGGCGGCGGTGTCGGAACACGCGGTCACAGCCCGCGCCGATGTGGTGCTGCATCAGGAGTATTTCGCAGCACCCGTTGCCGAGGCCGGCACGGATGCGGACGGTAAGTTCACGCTGGAACTGGCGCGATCCGGCATCACCACAACGGTGCCCGCCGGTCAAAGCATCCTTGAACTGCTGCAATCCCATGGGATCGAATGCCCGACTAGCTGCGAGGAAGGCATCTGCGGCACCTGCCTGACCACGGTTCTGTCGGGCGCCATCGACCACCGCGATCATGTGCTGTCGCCTGCGGAACGGGCCTTGGGCGACCGGATGCTGGTCTGCGTCTCGCGCGGGAAACCCGGCGAAACGCTGGTTCTTGATCTGTAGTGGCAATGCCCTACACTACCCTTAACGGGAGGTGAACGCCATGAGTATCGGCCTGCTTCGCGCGCAACGATTTGCGCAGGTCAGCCATCAGCGGGCGACCTCGGTGCATCAGTTCATGGAGGATATCTGCGGCCCCCACGGGCTGGAGATCTATCACAAGAAGGAATTGGCCTTTCGCTATGCGGGCAATGCCGCCGTGTCGCGCAATGTCTCGTTCGGTTATCTGGAATATGGCACGCAGGTCAGCGTCGGGATGGGTGAGGGCATCGGGCATTACACCGTGAACCTGCCCTTGCACGGCTCGCAACGGGTGACGGGTGGACAGACCCGCGTCGACTCGGACGCGCGCAGCGGCATTATTCTGTCGCCGGGGATGCAGTTGCAGCTTGATATTGACCGCGACTATCGCTCAATTTTCGTGACCATTGACCGGCCCATCATGGAACTGGCGCTCAGCCGGCTGATCGGGCGGCAGGTCAAGCGCCCGCTGGTCTTTGACATTGCCATGCCGATGCATGCCACAGCCACGGCATCCTGGTGGCGCATGGCCGAGCATTACCTGAAGGAAATGGCGACCGAAGGCAGTATCCTGTCCTATCCCAATGTCGGCAAGGAACTGGAGTTGTCGTTGATCCGCGCGCTGCTGGTGCATCACAAAAGCAATTACTCTGACGAGATCGCGCGCAACCTGTTCGAGGAAATGCCGCCCTATATGCATCGCGCGACCCGCTATATCGAGGATCACCATCAGGATGAAATCCGGCTGGATGTCTTGCGCAGACTGGCCGGGGTTTCGGCGGAAAAGCTGTGCGCGGGGTTCCGCGAATATGCCGGTACGACGCCGATTGGCTATCTGAAACAGACCCGCCTGAACAAGGCGCGCGAGGTTTTGATGACCGATACCACCGGCAAAAGCGTGTCAACCGTGGCGTTCGAGGTGGGCTTCAACCATCTGGGCCGGTTTTCGGTCGATTACCGCGCGACCTTCGGCGAAGGGCCGTCGGAAACGCTTGCGCGCCGTGTCTCGACCCTCGGGCGGGTTCTCAAGCCTCGAAGCATTAGGCAATAGCCGAAACGGCAGCATGACTTTGGACTGCCGCCCAATACATATGACGCTTGACCCTATCTGCCCCGCCAAAGCTGTATGGCTCAAACAGAACTAAGAAGCAGGCTCGTTTCACTGTTTGCAATTCCGTCAATCGTCCGCATTTCGCGCAAGACCCGGTCGAAATCCGACAGGCTCTCTGCCCGGATGTTGGCGACAAGATCCCAACTCCCGTTCGTCGTATGAAGCGAATAGATCTCGGGCAGTCCGCGAAGCTTGCGGATGACCTCGGTTGTCGATTTGCCCACGACTTCGATCATGGTGACAGCCTGAACGGTTTGATCGTTATAGTCCTCGCGAACCCTTACCGTAAAGCCCAGCAGGGTGCCTGTTGCCATCAGGCGGTCGAGTCTGGCCTGAACCGTTCCCCGCGCGACGCCCAGAATGTCGGACAGTTTTGACAGCGAGGCCCGGCCGTCCCCTCTGAGGTGGCCGATGATGCGGCGATCCAGTTCGTCGGGCATATACTTTGCAACCGGCATAAAGGCTCCCTGTAAAAACTGTTCATCGCGGCTATGCAAACTGCGCGATTATATGGGCATTATGCGTCATGTTTGGAATTTTGGTCAACATCCCGGCGCCTTATGCTTCCATCAGCGTTCTTCAGGAGCATCGAGATGACCACCCCAACCCCGACCGCAAAGGCCTTCATCCCCTTTGTCAGCGTCGCCAACATGATGCGGCTCGTTCACAAGATCGGCCTTGAAACCATGCTGGTCGAACTGACCGACGCGATTGAGGATGATTATCGCCGCTGGGACATCTTCGATAAGGTGGCAAGGGTGGCGTCGCATTCCCGCGAGGGGGTGATCGAGTTGATGCCGACCTCGGATGGCGAAACCTATGGGTTCAAATATGTGAATGGCCATCCCAAGAACTTTGGCGAGGGTCTTCAGACCGTGACGGCCTTTGGTCTGCTGGCGGATGTTTCCACGGGCTATCCCGTTCTTCTCAGCGAAATGACCTTGCTGACGGCGCTGCGGACGGCGGCGACCTCGGCGATGGCGGCGCGGTATCTTGCGCCCAAAAATGCGCGCTCTATGGCCATGATCGGCAATGGCGCGCAGGCAGAATTCCAGATCCTCGCCATGAAAGCGGTCGTCGGCATCAAGGAAGTGCGCCTTTACGACATTGACCCGGCAGCGACGCGAAAGCTGGCGCGCAATCTGGAAGGCAGCGGCCTTGAGGTGGTGCCCTGCACATCACCCGAAAGGGCAATCGAAGGCGCGGATATCATCACCACCTGCACGGCAGACAAGCAATTCGCCACCATTCTCAGCGACAATATGGTCGGTGCGGGGGTGCATATCAACGCGATTGGCGGCGACTGTCCGGGCAAGACCGAACTGCATCGGGACATCCTGCTGCGGGCCGATACCTTCGTCGAATATACCCCGCAAACGCGGATCGAGGGCGAAATTCAGCAGATGCCAGCCGACTATCCCGTGACCGAACTTTGGCAGGTGGTGCGTGGCGAGACAGCGGGGCGGACGCTGGGAAGCCAAATCACGCTTTTCGACAGCGTGGGTTTCGCCATCGAGGATTTCTCGGCGCTTTGCTATTTGCGCAAGAAGGTCGCCGATGGCGATTTTGTCGAACAACTGGACATTATCGCGGACCCCGACGATCCGCGCGATCTGTTCGGTATGCTTCAGCGCGCGAAGGAGGCCTAAGCGATGGCAACGGCATCCTATTCGGTTCAGGCACCGCGCGCGGTGATCATGGTTCGCCCGCATCATTTCACGGTCAACACGGAAACCGCAGCGGACAACCGCTTTCAGGTGGTATCAGACGGGAGCCCCCGGCAAAGCCAGCTTGCCTATGACGAAATCACGCGCGCGGCCGATACGCTGCGCAGTCACGGCGTCACGGTCCATCTGTTCGAGGACGAAGGGCTTGATACGCCGGATTCGGTTTTTCCCAATAACTGGTTCTCGACCCATGCCGGGGGCCATGTCGCGATCTATCCGATGAAAGCGGTCAGCCGCAGGCGCGAGCGGCGGGCAGATGTCATTGCGCTGCTGAAAGACAGCTACCGCGTGCAGGACATCATCGACTATTCGGGGCTCGAGCCGGACGGCCTGTTTCTGGAAGGCACCGGGGCGATGGTGCTGGATCATCTGGACCGCGTTGCCTATGTCGTCCGCTCGGACAGGGCCGATCCGATTGCGCTTGAACGGTTCGCGACCCATTTCAATTTCGAACCGATGGTGTTTGATGCGGTCGATGGTGACGGTGTGCCGGTCTATCACACCAATGTCCTGATGTGCGTGGCGACCTCTTTCGCGATGATCGGGACAGAGATGATAACGAATGCCGAAAGACGCGCCGAGATCATCGCCCGCCTGCAACAATCGGGACGCGAGATCATTCACCTGTCCACGGCACAGATCGGTCAGTTTGCCGGTAATGCGCTTGAGCTTCAGGGGACCGAGGGGCGCATCCTCGCCCTGTCGACAACCGCGCTTGCATCCCTGACCGACGATCAGCGGCGGGTGATCGAGGCAAGCGCCCGTATTGTCAGTCTGGATATTCCCACGATCGAACAAGCCGGGGGGTCTGTTCGCTGCACCCTTGCCGGGGTATGTTTGACTCCCCGGTCCTGAACAACAAGATGGAGGTGCGGGCGGGGACCGAACTTATGCAAGGGGAGCCGATGAAACCCAGCAAAGCCCTGCCCGTCCCCAATATTCAGGATATTGATCTGAAGCTGCTGCGGGCTTTCGTCAGCGTTGCTGCCAACGGAAGCTTCGCGGTGGCGCAGACCGAGTTGAACATCGGCGCATCAACCATCAGCGGCTATATCTCGACGCTGGAGGCGCGGCTTGGCGTCAGCCTGTGCAAACGCGGTCGCAGCGGCTTTCGCCTGACCGAGGCCGGTATCCGCATCCATGAAGCCGCCACGCTTTTGTTTCACGACCTTGAGCAGTTTCGCGCCCGCGTCGGCGAGGCGCGAGAGGAACTGACCGGGCGTTTTATCCTTGGGATGGTCGATGCGGTTGCGAACCTTGCCGATAATATCGTGCCCGAATGTCTCAGGGAATTCGTGCCCAAGGCGCCGTCGCTGCATCTTGAATTGCGTTTGGGAACGCCTGCGTCCCTTGTTAGCGACCTGATCGAAAAACAGATCGACGCGGCGATTATCCCGGTGTTCCGCGAACCCGCAGGCACGGAACTGGTGGCGCTGGACCCGGCGGATACGCAGGCGCTGTATTGCGGTGTCGGGCATCCGTTCTTTTTCCGCGCGGACACCGATATTCCAATAGATGAGATCAGGGCCGCGCCTTTCGTCAATCGCGCGCATATGGAGGGATGGGGCCGCTATTCCGCAAATCGTTTCAATGCGATGGCAAGCACGGTCGATATGGAATGCCAGTTGATCCTGATCCTGACGGGGAAATATATCGGCCACCTGCCCGAACGCTATGTGACCGAATATGTTCAGCGCGGCTTACTTCGCGAAGTGCGAAGCCCAAGCCTGCGTTACGGCTCTAACATCTGTCTGGCCGTGCGCGCGGACGATGATCGCCCAGCGGTGCAGACCCTTGTGTCGGTCGCGAAATCGCTGGCGGCTGCGCGTGGTTTCCGGCCGCGCTGAAGGCGGCGCGGCACACTTCCCCCCAATATTCAGGCGACCCATTGCAGGGGTGAGCCGTCGGCTGCGCGGGCTTACTTCGGCTTTCCTTCAGGTTTCACGAAGTGAAGTTCTCGACGCCGCGATTTTTTCGGCGGCGGTTTCCGGGGAACATGACAGCAAGAATACAACAAGGGGAGCGACGATGAAATCTAATGCGATCATGGCCGGTATGCTTGCGGCCCTTATGGCCAGCGGTGCCTATGCCGAAACCCTCAAGATGGGGAATGAGGGCGATTATCCGCCGTTCAGCATCACCAATCCTGACGGAACACTGACGGGGCTTGAGCCTGATCTGGCCCGTGCCGTTTGCGCCAAACTGAATGCCGAATGTGAAATTCAGGCGATGGATTTCAGGGGGCTGATCCCCTCGCTGGTCACGGGAAAGATCAATGTCATCGCCTCCCAGCTTTACCCTTCGGAAGAACGCAGGAATGCGGTGGAAATGACCGATGCGGTGCTGGAAAACCCCGAAACATGGATCGCTGCGGCGGCCCTGGACGGAGAGATTACACCGGAGTTCCTTGACGGAAAGTCGATCGGCATCATCAAGGGCGCATGGAATATCATTCCGGTCCAGACCTACGCCCCGAACGCCACCTTGAAGCAATATGACAATCTGGCAGCGATCAAACTTGATCTTGAGGCCGGTCGTCTGGACATCGGCACGGCGGGTCGGCTTGCGGCTGTCAATAACTTCATCGACCGGCCCGATGGCGACAACTGGCAGCTGATCGAACCCGTGCCGGAACTGGTTGGTGATTCCAGATTTCACTGGGCTGTCGGCAAGGGCAACGTCGAACTGCGCGACCGCATGAACGAGGCGCTGAACGCCCTGCTGGAAGATTGCAGCTACAGCGAGATCCGCAAGGCTTATTTCTCGGTCCCGACGTCCTCGCGTGAACCGGCCAACTGCCAATAGGCAGCGGCCAGTCCGAAATGCCCGGCGGCGCGAAACCGCCGGGCAGCAGACAGGAAAATCACATGGAACTGCTTGCTTTCGGCCCGACCGGGTATGGCGATGAGCTGGCCCGGGGGCTGGGCGTCACCTTGTTGCTCGCCGCAATCTCATATGTCTGCGCCTTTGTTCTGGGGCTGGCGCTCAGCACGATGTCGCTGTCGCACTTCTGGCCGCTGCGGGCTTTCTGGCGGTTCTATCGCTCGGTCCTGATGGCGGTTCCTTCGCTGCTGGTGATCTTCTTCATTTTCTTTAACGCGCCGATGATGATGGGCGCGCTGCTTGGCGAAGCGGTGGATATTTCGCCGTTCTACGCGGGGATTATCGCACTCAGCCTTGTCTATGCCGCCTATGTCGGCGAGGTTCTGCGCGGCGCATTCCTGAACGTGCCGCGCGGCCAATACGAGGCGTCGCTGGCCCTTGGCATCCGCCGCTGGCCCAGATGGCGATCAATCATCCTGCCGCAGGCGCTGCGGCTGGCGCTGCCCGGATTGGGCAATATCTGGATGGTCATCATCAAGGATACCGCGCTGGTTTCGCTGATCGGGCTGAGCGATATCGTCCGGCAGGCCAGCGTGGCCGCGAACTCGACCCAGCGGCCGTTCCTTTTCTACATCGTCGCGCTGATCCTTTTCCTGCTGGTCGCGGCGCTGTCGCATATGTCGATCCGTAAAATCGAACTCAAAGCATCGCTTGCAGGCTCCTCTGGCGGAGAGCGCACATGAATTTCGACCCCACATTGGCCGTCAGCCTTTTGCCTGAACTTCTGGCAGGTCTGCGCACGACGCTGCTGCTGCTTGCCCCGACCTTCTTCTTTGGGTTGATCCTGTCGATCCCTATTGCGCTGGCATCGCGGTCCAAGATGACCTGGCTTGCGCAAGGGTGCAGTTGGTATACCGCCTTCATGCGCGGCGCGCCGCAGCTTGTCTTGCTGTATCTCGTCTATAACGGCCTGCCCCGGTTCGATTTTATCCGGCAGGGACCGCTCTGGGGGTTCTTTCGGGAACCGATGTATTGCGCGATTCTGGTCTTTGTCCTGAACCACGCCGCCTTCCTTGCCGAGATCTGGAGAGGCGCGCTGAACAATGTGCCGAAAGGGCTTGTCGAAGCCTCGAATGCCTTGGGCGTCCGGCCATCGAAAACCTTCTGGGGGATCGAGTTGCCGATGGCCTTTCGGATCGGCCTGCCGGCCTATCGCAATGAGGTCATCCTGTTCATCAAGGCCACGGCTGCTGTCAGCGCAATTACCGTGTTTGATCTTCTTGGCGTGGCGACTCAGGCGATAGATCGCACCTACGATCCTTTCACACCGCTGGTCGTCGCGGGGGCCATGTATTGGGCCTTTGTCCAGATCGTCCAGATTGCATTCGGCGCATTAGAGCGGCGGCTGTCGCTTGCGCCACGATAACACCAGAACAGGGAGGCAGCCATGCGTATTGCCGTTGATGATCTGAAACGTTTCTATGCGGAATTTGCCCGGTGCCACGGCGCCAATGATGCCGAAACCGAATGTTTCGCCGAAGGGCTGCTGCGGGCCGATCTGCGCGGCCATCATACACAGGGCATCGGGCTGCTACCCTATCTTGACGAATTGTTCGAGGCCGGGACGATGGCCTTCGGGCGCCAGATCAAGACCGTCCGCGAATCCAGTGCAACGGCGCTTCTGGATGCAGATGGCGAAGCGGGCCATGTCGCTGCCCATCGCGCGATGGAAATCGCCATCGACAAGGCGCGCAATACCGGCATCGGTCTGGTGACCGTAAAACGGTCCAGCGATTGCGGCATGGCTGCGAATTACGCGCTTCAGGCGCTGGACGAAGGCATGATCGGCATTGCGATGAGCACCGGTCCCATTCTGGTCGCGCCGTGGGGTGGGCGAGAGGCACAATTCTGCACCAATCCGATTGCGCTTGCCGTTCCGGCGGGCCGCGAAGAACCCATCGTGATCGACATGGCAACAAGTGCGAATTCGATGGGCGGCGTCGTTCTGGCGGCCCGCGACGGTCTGAAGCTGGACGGATTGCAGGTTGTCGATGCCTCGGGGCATTACACCGATGATCCCCGCCGTGTGATCCTGAACCCTATGGACCGGGAATCGCGCATGGCAGGTGCGCTTTTGCCCGCCGGGCCGAAGGGTTTCGGGATGGTTCTGATGGTCGAGCTTCTGTCCGCGCTTCTCAGCGGCGAACGGGACTGGACCGAAGCCGAGGTCAGCGACAGCGCCCGAGGCCGCCCTGCCTTTTATTCGCAGACCTGCATCGCAATCTCGATCCGGCATTTCCAGGACGAGGGCGTTTTCGCTCAGGCGGCGGACCGGATGATCCAAACCCTGACCGCGATGACCCCGGCGCAGGGCTTTGAAAAAGTCCGCCTGCATGGCGGCGGCGCACGCGCCCGCGAACAGGCCTATCGCCGCGACGGTGTTTCGGTGCGCGACGAAGAATGGACGATGGCAATTGAACGCGCCCGTCGCCACGGGATCAATATCAACAGTTTCGCGAGGGTGTCGGCATGAGCGAACAGAATACAGTGGTCGAGATCAAAGGTCTGGACAAATGGTATGGCTCATATCACGCGCTGAAAACCATCAGTCTCAGCGTGGGGCGAGGCGAGCGGATTGTGGTGGCCGGTCCCTCGGGTTCCGGCAAATCGACGATGATCCGCTGCATCAATCACCTTGAAAGCTATCAGAACGGCGAGATTCATGTCGATGGCGTGCATCTGACCCACGCGCCCCGCCAGATCGAGGCCGTGCGGCGCGATGTCGGAATGGTGTTTCAGCATTTCAATCTGTTCCCGCATATGACCGTGCTGGAAAACTGCATCTTCGCGCCAATGTCGGTGCGCGGCATGTCCCGCCCAGACGCCGAGGAGATCGCGCGTCATTACCTGTCCCGCGTGCATATCGAAGATCAGGCAGGCAAGCGGCCCGGCCAATTGTCAGGGGGGCAGCAGCAGCGGGTCGCAATTGCGCGGGCGCTGTGCATGAAACCCAAGGTCATGCTGTTTGACGAACCGACCTCGGCGCTCGACCCTGAGGCGATCAAGGAGGTTCTGGATACCATGGTTGATCTTGCGAATGACGGCATGACGATGATCTGCGTCACCCATGAAATGGGCTTTGCCCGACGCGTAGCCGACCGGGTGGTTTTCATGGACAGGGGCGAAATCGTTGAAATCGCCCCGCCAGAGGAGTTCTTCGCTGCGCCGAAGCACGACCGCACCCGCGCGTTCCTGCAACGTGTCCTTTCCCACTGAATATTGCGTGAGGCGATGATGACTGAACAACCGAAACTGAGCGCGCTTTACGGCGCAACACAGGAAAACGCGACCTTTCTGGGTCTTGAACGCTGCGACGATCTGGATGCGCTGAACGCGCCCATCGCGATATTGGGCGCACCTTGCGCGACGCCCTATTCATCCGTCGGCGCCTATTGCCGCAACGCCCCCGATGCCTTGCGGCAGGCGACGGCTGCACTTGCCTTCAATATCGACCGGCATGATTTTGATTCCGGCGGGCAGGTGTTCCCGACGAAGGAACAGCGTGCCGTGGATTGCGGCGATCTGCCCTTCGATGAGGCGGACACCTCTGGCAATCGCGCCCGGATTCGCGCGGCGGTCGGCAAGATCCTGTCCGCCGGCGCGGTCCCTGTCGTGCTGGGCGGCGACGATTCCATTCCGATCCCGATGCTGCTGGCCCTTGGTGATCGTGCAGAGGGCCGCAAGTTCACCGTTCTTCAGATCGACGCGCATATTGATTGGCGGCCAAGCCATATGGGCGAGGTCTGGGGCCTGTCATCAACCATGCGCCGGGCGTCCGAAATGCCCCATGTCGAACGCATCATTCAGGTCGGCGCTCGGGGGATCGGCACGGCCACGTCGCAGGACCTGCAAGACGCCAGGGATTGGGGCGTAAGCTTTGTGACCGCAGAAACGCTGCATAATGAAGGTCTTGATGCCGCGCTGTCGCTGATCCCGGATGACAGCGAGGTGATTGTCTGCATTGATGCCGATGCGCTTGATCCCAGTATCATTCCGGGCGTGATCGGCCGCGCGCCGGGCGGGTTGAGCTACTACCAGACCCTCGGCCTGATCCGGGGCGCCGCCAAACGCGGACGCATCGCCGCAATTGATTTCGTGGAGTTCATGCCGGAACGCGACGTGGACGGGCTGGGTGCATTCACATTCGCCCGCCTTATCACAAGCGCGCTTGGCGTGATCGCCCGGCAGCGACCTTCCTTGTGAATGTTTCCGAGGAACTGATTGCAGTCACGAACCGGGCGGGTCACGTCGCCAGCCGCCAGAATGGCAGTCGCGGCTAACCCGCAACCTTCGCCAGCAGACAGGCAAAAGGCTGCGCGCCCGGCTGTGCCCTGCCTTGCTTGACAACGATTAGTTACATAGCTAATCATTTAATCATGACTGATATCACCCTCCGGGCAAGCGCCCTTTCAAATGATAAGCGGGTCCAGATCCTCGAATGGCTGAAGGATCCGGCGGCCAGTTTCGGCCCTGATCATGCCATCGACGAGGCCGAGGGCGTGTGCGGTCTGTATATCGCCGAAAAGCTGGGCGTCTCGCCGGCGACAGCCTCGGTGCATCTGAAAGTGCTGACACAGGCGGGGTTCATAAGCCCGCTCAGGATCGGAAAATATACCTATTTCAAACGCGTAGAGATCTCGTTTACCGAGTTCGCCCGCGCCATCGCAGCCATCTGAGCGGCGGCCCGCCGTATCCTGCATCTGGACCACCCCCATGAATAACCAGACCGTCAGCACATCATCCGCCGGAAGTGGCGTCTGGGGCGTGGTCGCTCTGGGCTTTCTGACCCTCGCGCTTGCCTTCACGATCCGCGGCTCGCTTTCGCTGGCCATG
The DNA here is from genome assembly GCA_030538705.1 of Paracoccus sp. (in: a-proteobacteria). Taxonomy (GTDB): domain Bacteria; phylum Pseudomonadota; class Alphaproteobacteria; order Rhodobacterales; family Rhodobacteraceae; genus Paracoccus. The sequence continues at coordinate 31,456 of JAUNTL010000012.1, forward strand.
CCGGTCTGGGAGCTTGAATTCAGCTGGTCGCGCAGCAGGATTTCAGGGATCGCGGCCGTCGCGCTGATCGTCATGGCGCTTGTCGCGCCCTTTGCGGGCGGGGTGGTTGACCGGCGTGGGCCGCGCGCGCTGCTGATCGGCGGAATGGGTGCGATCGGGGTGGGGATGGCGATGGTCGCGGCGGCGCGGCCCGATGGGACATCGTGGCTGTTGCCACTGGGCTTTGCCGGGATCGGCGCCATCGGGTTCGGGGCCATCGCGCAGCATGTGGTCGCCGCCGCCATTGCGCAGCGCGCCGTGCAGAACCGCGGGCTGGCGGTCGGCATCGGCACCGCCGGGTCAACGGCCGGACAGTTGCTGCTGATGCCGCTGCTTGCCTATCTGATGCAAAGCGGAGAGTGGCGCTTTGCCTTTGTTCTGCTGGCGGCAGCGTGTTTTCTGGTCATTCCGGTGACCTGGCTGGTTCTGCGGCCGCCCGTGCGCGCAGCCGCTCCGGTCGCGCCACCGCCGGGCCGGCAATCCGGCAATGTCGGTCGCGATCTGGGGATGCTGCTGCGCAGCCCGCCATTTCACGCGATTTTCTGGAGCTATGCGATCTGCGGCTTTACCACCAGCGGCGTGATCGAGACTCATCTGATGCCCTATGCGGCCTTTTGCGGCTTTGGCCCGGTGCCGAGCGCGACGGCTTACGGCGTGCTGGCTGCGCTGAATCTGGTGGGCATGATCGGCGCGGGCTGGCTGGCCGACCGCGTTCATCGCCCGCTATTGCTGGCCGTCATCTATACCGCGCGCGCGGGGGCGTTCGTGCTGCTGATATTCGTGGCCGACAGCTATCCGCTGCTGATCATCTTTGCGATCCTGTTCGGTCTGTTCGACTATTCGACGGTGCCGGTGACGGTCAGCTATCTCGCCGGCCGCCTGGGCATCAGGATGCTGGGCCTGTCGATGGGCATTCTGTCGGCCGGTCACGCTATCGGCGGCGCTGCCGGCGCATGGGCGGGCGGTGCGTTCTTTGACTGGAGCGGGGATTACCGCGTGCTGTGGCTTGGCTCGATCGCCCTGTCCATGGCGGCCGCGCTTTTGGTCGTCGCGCTGCGCGATGATGAGAGAAGCCGGCCGCGATGGCTGGTTCCCGCGTGAGCCGCCTCTTTGCACCTCACCCGACCGCAACCGTTTCATGCCGCAGATGACGGGCCGCACGCCGTGGTCAGAGAAAGCCTTGCGTCAGATCGCGCAGCTGCCGGCGCTTGAGCGATTGCGCGCGATGACCTATTCTTTCGGCGAATAAAGGATAAAGAATCCCTGGGGCAAATTATTGCTGACTCTCAAGCATTATGAACTTTTGACGGTTCTGGCTGAGGAGCTGCATTTCGGCCGTGCATCGCAACGGCTTGGCATTTCGCAGCCCCAGCTGACGCAGCAGCTCAAGCAGATGGAAGATATCATCGGCACGCGGCTCTTTGACCGAACGCGCCGCAAGGTCACGATTACCCCGGCCGGGCAGTTGATCCTGCCCGACGCCCGGGCCGTCGCCAGCCACGCAAGGCGCGCCGAGGATGTCGCATTGCGCGCCGGGCGGGGTTTGCTGGGCGAGCTGTCGCTGGGCTATATCGGCGCGGCGGCCTATAACGGCGTTCTGACCCGCGTCTTGTCGAACTTTCGCCCGCGCGCAACGCAGATTGACCTTCGGCTGGTGCTGATGGATCTGGACCAGCAGTTTCCCGAGGTCATCGCGGGCAATCTGGACGCCGGGATTGTTCGCCTGCCCTATCCGGATATTTCGCCATATCTGAGGATTCGCAGCCTGCATCACGAAAATCTGTGGATCGCACTGCCAGAGTGTCATCCGCTGGCAAAATCTGATCTGGTCAGGTTGTCCGACTTTGATGGCGCTGATTTCATCGCGACCCACCTTCCCCCCAATACCGGCTTTTCCGCGGCCATGCATGCCGCCTGGGCCGAGGCCGGGATCACACCGAACATTACCTATCGCGTGCCTCAGTTCGCCTCGATCGCTGCATTGGTCGAGGCGGGGCTGGGCGTCGCAATCGTGCCGGATGCGCTATGCCGGGTGAATCTGCCGGGTGTTGTCTATCGTCCGCTTGCGGGCACCACCATCCGGGCCGAAATTGCGCTTATCTACCGGCAGGACCGCGAAAGCCCGCCGCTGCGGCTTTTCCTTTCCAGCCTTGATCAGCATGCCACCGAAGGAGCCGGCCTTGACCACTCGCCTTGAACGATTTTCTGCAATTGACGGCATGTATTACGGATACCGGCCGCCGCTTGGTGATGTGCCCCTTGTGGTATTTGCCAATTCGCTGGGCACCGATCTGCGGGTCTGGGACCGGGTTGTCGCGCTTTTGCCGCAGGAATGGGGGGTGCTGCGCCATGACAAGCGTGGCCATGGTCTGAGCGTCGCGCGGCCGGGGCTGACGATCGAGACGATGGTCTCGGATCTTGAGGCGCTGATGGATCATCTGGATATCGGGCGCTTTGCGGGCGTCGGGCTGTCGGTCGGCGGGCTGATCATGCAGCGGCTGGCGCTCAACCGGCCCGCGGCGATGACCCATCTGATGCTGGCCGATACCGCGGCCAGGATCGGCACGCCGGATATCTGGAATCCCCGGATCGAGGCCGTGCTGAAAGACGGCATTCCCTCGATCTCCGACATGATCCTGTCACGCTGGTTTGCGCCGCCCTATCGCGAAACCGAGGACTTTGCGTTGTGGCGCATGATGCTGGAGCGGACGCCCGCGCAAGGCTATGCGGATGTCTGCGCCGCTATCCGTGACGCGGATTACACCGCCGATCTGGCGCGTATCCCGATGCCGACACTGGTTGTCGCAGGCAGTGCCGATGCCTCGACCCCGCCCGCACTGGTGCGCGCGACCGCCGAAGCGATCCCCGGCGCCCGCTTTACCGAGATCGCCGATGCCGGCCATCTGCCCTGTGTCGAGCAGCCCGCCATGTTCACGGCATTGTTGCAGCAGCATCTGGCCCGGCCTGTGGACCCATAAACCCCGCATTCGCCGGGCGTTCTGACGCGCGATACGGGGGCCGGGCCGGACCTCTGCCGGGAACGTCCCAGAGGGGCGGGTGGTGGCCTGTCTCTCACTAGCCGAGGCGGTAATGTCGGAATACTGGCCGCCCGGCTCTCTCTCGCGCGCCCCGCTTTGATGCAGGGCTTGCGGGTTCACAGGCCGGCCAACCACAGCCCCGGGCCGGCGCTCAGCCGCCGGCCAGCCCCACCGTCACCCCGCCGCAGACATAGACCGTCTGCCCGGTGATAAAGCCCGACCTGCGGTCACAAAAAAACGCAACGGCCTGCGCCACGTCCTCGCCCGTGCCCATGCGGCCCATCGGCACGCGGTCAATGATCGCGCGTGTCCGTGGGCTGTGGGGGGGGTTGTTTTGCCAGAATGTGCGGGTCGCAATCGGTCCGGGGGCCACGCAGTTCACGGTGATGCCAAAAGGGGCCAGCTCCAGCGCCCAGGTCCGTGCCATGGATTGCGCCGCGCCCTTGGTCGCGCTGTAAAGCGAGCGCAGTTCCTTGCCCAGCGTGACCCGGCTGGTATTCATGACGATACGCCCATGACCTGCGGCCTTCATGCCCGGCACAAAGGTCTGGGCGGCGATCAGTGAGGCGCGCAGGTTGATATGGAAAAGCCGGTCGAAATCGGTCAATGCCACGTCCTCCAGCGCGGCCGGGACGACGATGCCGACATTGTTGACGAGGCAGCCGACCGGCCCGTCTGACGCAATCGCGGCGCAGGCGGCGCGGGTGGCCTCGGCATCCGACAGATCGACCCGGATAAACTGACCCGTGGCCTCCTCCGGTTTTGCGATGTCCAGCACCGTCACATGAAACCCGTCGGCATGCAGCCGCGCCGCGATTGCCGCCCCGATGCCGCGCGCGCCGCCCGTGATGACAGCGCGTCGGTTCATCTGTCGTCCTCATGGATCGAAGAGGGGTGCCGGCACAGCGCGGTCACCTTTATCTCCATCCATGGAAACAGCGGCAGGCCGGTCAGCACCTCGTGCAGATGCTCGTTATCGCGGCAATCAAGGATCGAGACATTGCTATAGGCCCCGGCGACCCGCCAGATGTGGCGCCAGATGCCACGATGTTGCAGATCCTGCGAATAGGCTTTCTCCCGCGCCTTGATGGCGTCGGCCTCGGCCTTGGGCATATCGGCGGGCAAGATGACCGTCATTTCGACCTGAAACAGCATACTCAATCCTCATTCAGCGTATTGCGGCCATCGAAATAGGCCTGGCGCCAGCGGGTGACAAAGACGCGTTCGAACAGACCGCCCTTGTGGAAAGGGTCGGCCGCGATAAACGCCTCGGCCTCGGCGCGGTTCTCTGCGGCGATGAGATAGAGGCCACCTGAGGCGGCCTCTCCCTTGTCATCAAGCTTGGCCCCGCAGGCCAGCAGCAGGCGCCAGTTTGCCTCCAGATAGTCCAGATGGGCGGGGCGCAGTTGCCGGCGCAGATCGTCTGATCCGGGCCGGTCATAGGTTTCGATCATCCAGGGCATGATTAACCGATCATCCCCCAGATCAGGCAGGCGCCGCCAAAGATGACACCGAGATAGATCAGGATCAGCACCATATAGCCCATGATGTCGGAAAGCTTCAGCCCCGAGATCGCCAGCGCCGGCAGCAGCCAGAAGGGCTGGACCATATTCGTCCATTGATCACCGATCTGCACCGCAAGCGCCGTCGCCGGAACCGAGGCATTCAGCTGACGCGCGGCCTCCATCATGACCGGTCCCTGAATCACCCATTGACCGCCGCCCGACGGGACAAAGATGTTGATCAGGCCGGCCGAGATGAACGACCAGATCGGCAATGTTTCCGCCGATGAGATCGCGACAAACCAGTTCGCGAATGTGACCACCAGCCCGGAACCCGACAGGATGGCCAGAATCCCCGCATAGAACGGGTATTGAATGATGATCCCGCCAAGGATCTTTACCCCGTCCGACAGCGCCGCCAGAAACCGGTTTGGCGTGACGAAAAGCAGGATACCAAGGAACAGAAAGACCGTGTTGACAAAGTTGAGCGTGACCCCGCCGCCATTCCACAGATAAAGGCCCGCATAGAGCATCCCGAAAAGGCCAAGCCCGACACCGATGACGGGGCTGTTGTTCATGCGGTCTGCGGGGGTGTCGCGTTTCACATCGGGCATGGTAAAGGCCGCCTGACTGCCGGGATCGACCTCTTTGATCTGGGCAGGGTCTTTGGGGTGCAGCATTGCGTTGAAGAACGGCAGCGTCAGCACGATCAGCAGGCTGGTTGTCAGCATGATCGGCGAAAAGATCGTCTCGCTCAGCGGCACAAGCCCGATAGTTTCTTCCAGAAAATGGCCGGGCGTATTGATCAGCAGCGGCACCGATCCCGAAAGGCCGATCCCATAGAGCGCAAAGCCCGAATAGCCGGCAGCGATCACCAGCGGATAATGCAGGCCCTTGACCTTGTGGCCCAGCTTCTGGGCGATCAGCGTGCCGACAACCAGACCAAAGCCCCAGTTCAGCCAACTGGCGCAGGCGCCGATCATCGTCGCCGCGATGACCGCGCCGGCGGGGGTCGTCACCGGGGCGATCAGCCGGTCCATCAGCCAGTTCGCAAGCGGCGTCCGGGCAAGAATGAACCCCGCGAGCAGGATAATGGTCATCTGCATGGTAAAGGCCAGCAGGTTCCAGAATCCGTCACCCCAGTATCGCGTCGCCTCAAGAAAGCCGGTGCCCTGGCTGATCATGGCAAAGATCAGCGTCAGCGCTGTCAGGATGATGGCCACGACCAGCGGATCAGGCAGGTAGCGGCTCATGATCCGTGTAAAGAAATTGGCAATTGCGTTCATGCTCTCTCCTCCCCGAGACATCAACTTATGATTCTTGCTTATCAAAGGCATTTATTTATGCTGTCAACAAATAAGTTGATGCAGAGGACAGCGTGATGCAGATCGCGGTGATGGGCGCGGGCGTCATGGGGCAACGCATTGCCGCGCATTTCCTGCGCGCGGGCTTTGCTGTTTCGGTGCTTGACCCGTCCCGGGACAGTCTTGATAGGGCGATGAGCTTTCTGGATAATTCGGGAATCCGTCGTGATCACGCCTGTTTTGCCCTCGCGCCCGAGGATCTGGGCAGTGACTGGCGCAACTGCGCCCTGCTGATCGAATCGGTGCCGGAAAATCTTGCGATCAAACACGCAGCACTGGCGGCGGCCGAGCGGTTCTTTGGCCACGAGACGCTGATCGCCTCGAATACCTCGGGGCTGACCACGGCAGAGCTGGCGGCCGGGATGCGCCGGCCGGAACGTCTGGCCATCGCGCATTTCTTTAACCCTGCGGATGTGATCCCGGTGGTCGAGCTGATTGCCGGGCCGGGCATGAGCGAGACCCGGTTACAGGAAATCGCGGCCATTCTGGAACGATCCGGCAAGTTGCCCGCGATCCTGCGGCGCGAAATGCCCGGCTTTGTCGCCAATCGCATCCAGCATGCGATGATGCGTGAATGCCTGTATCTGCTACAGGAAAATGTCGCCGATGCCGAAACGCTGGACAGTATCCTTCGCTGGTCCATCGGGGCGCGTATGGCCTTTTTCGGGCCGTTCCTGCAACGTGATCTGAACGGGCTGGATACGCATGCGGCGATTGCCGGATATCTCTATCCACAGCTTTCGAACGCCGATGCCCCGGCGGATGCCCTGCGCCGTCACGTTGCTGCCGGCGAGACCGGGCGCAAGGCCGGCCGGGGTTTTTACATCTGGGATCAGCCCCGCGAGGACGCTGTCCGCACCGCCGAAGCGGATCTGGCGGCGCTGATCGCCGCCATGATCGCGAAAGAACGCACTACCAGCCCGCCGGCCACCGGGTCCGGGACCGAGGAGACACAGGATGCCAGACTGGAAGATCGCGCCTGACGGCGGCAACTGGGGCCGCTTTGGCCCCGAGGACGAGATCGGGACGCTGAACCATATCGGCGCGCCCGAGCGCAAGGCCGCCGCCGCAGAGATCCGCGAGGGGCTGGCCTTTTGCCTGTCGCTGCCGCTGGATATCCCCGGCGTGATCAGCATTCACCCCCGGCGTCACCCGCCACGGCTGCAACCGACCTTTCTGGGGGATACGCCCTATATCAATTTCCCGCTGGGGCAGGCCGAGCCGGGATTGCAGGATGTCCTCAGCGACGATCAGGTGCTGATGTCGATGCAATACTCGACCCAATGGGATTCGCTTTCCCATGTCGGCGCAATGTTCGACGCCGATGGGGACGGTATCGCGGAACCCGTGTATTACAACGGTTTCCGGGCGGGCGAGCATGTTCTGGGCCAGACCGAGGGCAGCCCGCACGGATCCTATGCGCGCCGCCTTTCCGTGGCCCCCATGGCCGCGACCGGCCTGCAAGGGCGCGGGGTTTTGGTCGATCTTCTGGCCGCCTTTGGCCCTGACCGGACGGTGGTTGGCCTTGATCTGTTGCAGCAGGCCATGCAGGCCCAGTCCGTTACGATCCGCCCCGGAGATATCCTGATGCTGCGCACCGGCTATGCCGAGGCGCTTCTCGACATGCAGGACGCGCCCGATCCTGCGGGGCTGTCGCGCTATGGCGCGGTGCTGGACGGCAGCGATCCCGCCCTGCTGAGCTGGATCGGCGACAGCCGGATCGCCGCGATCGCCGCCGATAACGAAGCGGTGGAGCATATGCAAAAAGCCTCGGACCATTGTTGTTTCCGGCTGCCCCTGCATCACCATTGCCTGTTCCGCCTTGGCCTGCCGCTGGCCGAGCTGTGGTATTTCCGCGATCTGGCCGCCGCATTGGCCGAACGCGGCCGTCACGCCGTGTTTCTGACCGCCCCGCCCCTGCGGTTGCCGGGTGCGATAGGATCGCCGGTAACGCCGGTTGCGACGATCTGAGACAGGGCAGCAGGGCCGGTGCTTTGGCCGGCGCCGCCTCTGATCTGCGGCCCGTATCCGCGCATGGAAAAGCCGCCGGACCTCAGCTGCCGGCTGCGGCGCGGGCTGCGGCGGCATCGCGGGCTGTGTCCCCGCCGTGATAGGTCATCCTTCGCGTGACCGTTTGCGCGGGCCGCTTTTCGCCGGCCAGCACCTCAAAATCGAGGTTGTTTTCCGCAGGCGCCAGCGGGCAGGTGACAAAATTTGTAAAAGCACAGGGCAGTGCGACGGCGTAATTGAAGTCGATCCAGTCGATGCGGCTGTTCGTCTGGTCGGTGAACTGCAACTCGACCACGCGGCCGGCGCCATAGGTGACCGGCCCGCTGGTCCTGTCACGGATATGCGCGACAGGCTGAACACCGGCGGGCGTATCCTTGCCGATCAGCACAAGGGAATAGGTCTTGCCCCCGAAATCAAACGAAAAACGGCCAAGCCGGGGGGTGTTTTCCCGCACGCCCGGCTCGACGGTCTCGGCCGCGAAATCGGTGCGCTCGGCGGGGGTATAGACGCCCGGAATGCGCCATGCGGGGTCATAGTCAAAGGCGGTTACGCCGGCATCCTGCGGCCGGGTGGCCTGATGCGGATCGCGCAGGCGGATACCATAAAGCCGCCGCCCGTCATGACCGCTGCGCAAAAGGGTCTCGACCTCGTTTCTGCCGAAATAGACGGGCAGGCTGTCGCCGTGGCCATAGGTCTGATTGCGCCCCGCAATGATCTCGACCGGGCCTGTGGGATATGCGCCATTCACCGAAAGGTTCGGCCCCGAGGCCGGCGGGGTATAGATGACGCGCCCGCCCTCGACCGACCAGCGGCCGGGAAGCAGATCGAAACCGACATCGCGATCACCGTCGTCCAACCAGTATTGTGCAACAAGCGAGGTCCAGCCATAGGGCCGGAACATTGTCGCGACATGGTTGTAACGCCATTCGCGCCATTGGCCCTGAAGATGCTCTGTCGTGGTCATGTCTGTCCTCCCTCATGCTCGGATATCGGGCGCGCAGCGGTCAGGCGCGGTGATCTGGTTCAGAAAGGCGACAACCCCACGCCAGGAACACAGATCGGCGCGGGCGTTTCCCGATGCCGTGCCGCCATTGGTATAGGGCACCTTTGACACCGGATGTTCGCGCATGAGTTGCGTCGCCGGCACAAAGGGCAGGTTGATGGCATGCCCGGCATCGTCGAAATCAAGATGCCGGACGAGACAGGGATGCTCGTGGCGGCGCAACGCCGAGGCGACCATCCGGGAATAGAGGCTGGACGGCCAGGCACGGTCATCACGGCCGGAAATCAGCAGGACGGGACCGGTGATGTTTTCTACCGGGATGCGCGCCTGCGCGGCGAGCGCGCGATCCTTCAGCCCTTCGAAAAACACCGAATGGTGCCGGTCGGGCGGCGGCGCGCCATCCCAGGGGTGCCAGTCGACGGCGCTGTTATTGTGCCACAGATGCGGCAGCGGCTGGCCGCTGAGGGTCCATGCGGCCCCCTTCCAGCCGCCGCGCGCGGGGTCCCCGGCACCTTGCGCGCCATGGACCATGGCACCGGGGACATAGGCGATGACGGCCGAGACCAGTTCCGGAAAGGTGGCACCCAATAGCAGCGCAAGCTCGCCGCCGCGGGACTGGCCGCTGAGCGCGACAAAGCCGCCGCGCGGGTCAAGCGCGCGATGTGCCCAGCGTAATCCGGTCTCAAGATATTCAAGCGGCGTTTCGGTGATAAAGGGCGACAGGCCCGGCGCCTTGAAATAGCCCAAGGCAAAGCACTGATAGCCATAGGACGCATAAAGCGCGGCGCGCGGCTCGTTGATCCCGCCGCCCGAGCCGTTCAGCACCACCACGACCGGGTGCGGTCCGGGACCGGGTGGCGTGAACAAGGTGCCCGTCAGCCCGTCGACGCGGATATCGCGCCGCGTCACGCCCGGCCCGGCAAAGCGCTGGATCAGCCTGGCCTCGGCGCGGACGCCGGCGGTGGTCGTCACCCGCAGCACCGTGATCAGCGGCCCCATGACGTCATCGGGAAAGATGTCCCCCGCACCGGTGTCCTTGGGGCGCTGGCTCCAGATAAGGCCCATTGCCGCGACCTCGGCATAATCGCCGCCGACGGGCGCATCGCGGGTCAGATCGACCACGCCTTCGGCATCGGCCATATAGCGCGCCTGACTGTCCCACAGCGCGCCGCCGGATCGCGGCGTATGGGCGGAAATCGTTATCAGCTCATCCGGGGCAAGGCCCGAGACACTGATCTGGCGCGGCACGTCGATCATCCCATCGGCCGGGTTGATCAGAAGAATCGGTGAGGATGGCTGTGTGCCGGATCTGTCCATCAGCTTGCTCCTTTCGTGGCCATATGTGCCAGCCGGGCGTCAAGGCGCCGCGTGAAATCCCGGTCCAGCCGGGTATCGGGTGCCGGTCCGCCGCCACCCGGCCAATGTCCGCCGCCATCCAGCCAGTCGCGCCGCAAATCCGCCAGCCGGGCCTGCCAGTCGATGGCGTCGCCCGCAGCCGGTGGCGCAAAGGCCAGCAGAAATACGCCCCGGCCCTGTGGATCGTCGCGTCCGCCGCCGGCAACCCCGGCCAGCAATTCGACGATCAGGCCGAGGAGTGAGCCGGTCCGCCCCCCGCGGGGCAACAGCGCGGCGACCTCGGCGGCGATGCGCGTCGCCCGCCCGCCGGCATCTAGCGCGATACCGTCCGGCAGGGGCGCACCAGTGTCGCGGGCGTCGCGGATATCGGCCATGGTCGCGGTGCTGGTTGCCATATCGATAATGACGCGCCCGGCGCCCGTGCCCATGGCAAAGGCCACAGGGTTGGTGCCGATCACCGGCTGCGCACCGCCATGCGCAGCGACAAAGGGCGGCCCCTCGGCGCCGGCAAGCCCCACCAGCCCGGCATCAGCCAGATGGCGCAGAAACGGGGCAAAGCGGCCGAACCCCCTGACCCCGCGCAGGAAAATGGCGGCGATACCAAAGCGTTGCGCCGCCTGTGCCAGTTCCAGCGTCGCATGCGCGACAGCAAGCGGTGCAAAGCATGACGTGCAATCGACCCAGCGAACTGGCTGGTGCCCGTCGCCTGAGGGAAATGCCGCCGCGTCCGGCGCCCATTCGTTCAGCATATCAAGGCCGAACCGCGGCTTGCCCAGTGCCTCGGCCTCGATCAGGGCGGTGGCCGCAAGCATCGCGGCTGGGCCGCCGCCCAGCGATACCGACAACCGCGCAACTGCCTCATCCATGCCGGTCATCGCGACAGGCCCGGGTTCGGGCCGTCAGCATGGATCCCGGTCGCGGACAGATATCCCAGCGTCATCAGACGCTCGATCAGGAATTCGCGGCTGCTCTTGATATGGTCCAGCTCGATTCGGGCCGCCGCCGCGCCATCGCCGGCCTCGATGGCATCGACCAATGCGGTATGTTCGCCGGAATGCTCTGCCGCCTTGATCGAAAAGTCGATGGCAAAGCGCAGCAGCCTTTCCAGCTCGTCAAAGAGATTTTCTGTCAGGGTGACGATGCGCCTGTTCCTGCCGCAGCGCGCGATCGCGATATGAAAGCGCCGCGCCACGCGCTGCATCGCGCCGATATCCAGCGGCTCGGCGTATTCGCGCACGATGTCGCGTAACCCGGCGATTTCGGCGGGTGTTGCGTGGCGCGCAGCCTGCCGCGCGGCATGCGGGCCAATGGCCGCGCGCAGATCGAGAAGCTCATGCACAGCCTGAAAGGTGATTGGGGCAATGCGGTAGCCGCTGCGCGGTATGATCATGACCAGCCCGTCAGCGGCCAGTTTCTGCATCGCATCGCGCACAGGGGTTTTGGACACCTGATAGCGTGCGGCAATCGCATTCGAATCCAGTGTCATCCCCGGTGCAACCACACAGCGCATGATGTCCTGGCGCAGCGCGAGATAGATCCGTTCAGATACGGGGATGGTGGCGATGGCCGCGGGGCTGGTATCAGGGGTCATGGTCGCTGCGCTCCGCGGTTTGTCAATGCCTGGCCCAGGGCACGAAACGCCGCTCCAGCGCCTCGAGCGCGAGGATGGTCAGATAGCCCATGACCGAGATCACCACGATGCCGACGAACATCCGTGACACGGCAAAGGTCTGCCATGATGCCCAGATGAAAAAGCCGACACCGTTACGCGCGCCCAGAAACTCCGCTGCCGCAATGATGATATAGGACGATCCGGCCGCCAGCTTCAGCCCGGTGAAGATATTGGGAAGCGCGGCCGGAAATGCGATACGCCAGAAGGTCTGAAAGCGGCTGGCCCCGGCGTTCCTGGCCACATCCATATAGATCTGCGGCGTCTGCATGACACCGCCCAGGGTGTTGTAAAACATCAGAAAGAAAACGCCGATGGCGATGACGACATATTTCGACATATCCCCGACCCCAAAGATCAGCAGGATCAGCGGCAGGATGGCAATCTTTGGCACCGGATAGAGCGCGGCAAAGATCGGGCCGAGAATGCGGCGCGCCGGCCGATAGAGACCGAGGACAAGACCAAGAATGACGCCGGGTATGGCGCCCATCGCATAGCCCACGCCGACCCTGCGCAGGGTCGCGCCGATATGAACGAACAGCTCCAGGCTCAGCACCATGCGCCAGGCGGTTTGTGCGATGGCACTGGGGGGCGGAAAGAAACGCTGGTCGATCATGCCCAGCCTGCTCGACAGCTCCCACAGCAGCAAAAGAAGCAATGGGCTGAAATACGAGGCAAAGCGGAACAGCACCTCGCGGCGCGCCGGCGCCTTGAGCCTGCGCAGCTCTTCCTCGGTCAGCGGTCGTGGAATGGTGCGCATCTCAGGCCCCTGTCTCGTCATGTGCGCCCAGCAGGTTCCACACCTGATAGGTCAGATCCCAGAAACGCTTGTCGCGCCGCATCTCCACCACGTCGCGCGGGCGCTCGAACGGCACGGTCAGATCGGCAATCAATGTGCCGGGGCGCGGCGACATGACCAGCACGCGGTCGGCCAGTGACAGCGCCTCGTCCACGCTGTGGGTGATGAAAACCACGGTCTTGCCGGTGCTTTCCCAGATGCTCAGCAGTTCTTGCTGCAAGACCAGCCGGGTCTGCTCATCCAATGCCCCGAACGGTTCATCCATCAGCAGGATCTCGCGGTCATCAGCCAATGCGCGTGCCACCGACACCCGCTGTTTCATGCCGCCCGACAGCTGATGAGGCCGCGCATTGGCGAAATCGGCCAGCCCCGTCAGGGCCAGCAACTCGCCGACCCGCCGGTTCTGATCCGCACGCGAAACCCCCTTCAGGCTGAGCGGCAGGGCAATATTCTGCGCGACAGTCAGCCATGGCAGCACCGATGCTTCCTGAAAGACCATGGCCGGCGGGGTGTCGCTGTGCAGGCTGACCGTGCCGCTGAGCTGTCGCTCCAGATCGGCGAGAATGCGCAGCACGGTGGTCTTGCCGCAACCGCTTGGCCCGACGATACAGACGAATTCGCCCCGCGCGACCGAAAAGCTGAAATCAGATACGGCCACGGTCACGCGATCCGTATCGCTGTCATAAAATGCCTTGGTCAGGCGGTCGACCTCGATGGCAGGCCGCGCCGGACCGGGCGCGACCTGCGGGTCTGTGCGGGCATGTGCAGCCATCAGGGCTTGCTCGCGGCAAGCTCATTGGCGCGTTTCAGAAGGTCGAGGCGATAGACCTCGTCAATCTTGGCCTCGCCCTCATATTCCAGCGCCCCGCGGCTGCGGAAGAATTCTTCCTGTTCGCGCACCGATGCCATGTCGATGGCACCGTCATCCGAGCGGACGGTATAGGGAATGCCGCGCAGCGTATCCGGTTCCGTCCCGGTGTATTTTGACACGATTTCAAGAATATCGTCGTCGTTCCACCCGCCATTGTCGAGCAGCCGCGCGCCCTTGAGATAGCCGGCGATGAACCGCACGACCGCATCTTCATTCGCGTCAACGAAATCCTGATTGAACGCGATAAAGCCAAGCTCGGTGCCGAATGTGTGATTTTCGACCAGACGGCGGCCCAGCCCCTGCTTTTCCAGTTGCCCGGCGAATGGCTCGATACTCCAGCCCGCTTCCAGCGCCCCATTGGCAAAGGCTGCGGCGGTGGCGGGGGGCGGCAGGAACACGGCCTCGACATCCTCGACCGTCAGCCCGCCTTTTTCCAACGCCTTTGCCGTGGAATACATGCCAAAGCCGCCCGGTCCGGGGATGCCGACGCGCTTGCCCTTCAGATCGGCGGCGGTCCTGATCCCGTCATCCCAGGCCGCCTGTGAGACCATCAGCGGCGAGGGTGAGGGCACGGTGTCGGGCATCCGCGCCATGGTTGCGATGATCGCAACGGTCGCGCCGCGATCAAGCGCATTGAACAGGCTGGCCCCCCATGTCGCGCCCCCGGCCTCGATATGCCCCGAGGCCAGCATCTGGATGGTTTCGGCCGTATCGCCCTTGGGTGTCAGCGTCACGTCAACGCCGAATTCGTCGAAAAAGCCCATCTCCTTGGCGACGAAGAACGGGGCGTAATCGGCAAAGGGCGAATACAGGAACTCGACCTTTGGTTCAGCCTGTGCGGCGGCTGGTGACGAAAAGGACAAGGCGAATGTGGCAGCCGCGGCCATGGTGAAAATGTCACGACGCTTGATCGAGAACATGCGCGAACCCCCCTTTGCGCAAAAATGTCTTTCGTTTGGTGGTTCCGGCGGCCCTCCCTCCGCGGTGGACCCGGTGCGAAAGCGCCGAATCCTGAACCAACCCTGCCAGGCTAAATCTGATATATCAGTTAGGCAATTTGATATTTTCATAGATGGTGGAAAATTCTGGCCTGCGAATCGGCGGCCATGCTGCGACTTGACAGTTGCTAAATCTAAGTAAAGCCTTGCGGAGCGCTTGCATCCTGCGCCGGCGCTGCGTCATCGTTCGGGGAGGGACGGATGGGGCTGAATATCACCAAGCGCGATTGGGAGGATTTTGTCGATCGCGGCAAGGTTCCCTCGCGGATTCGCGAGGATGTTCTGGCCAGCTGGCGCCGGTCGGGGCAGGCGGGTGTCGCGAACCCGACCCACGCACCCCTGCGCAGCGAGGCCGAGCTGCTGACCGCGCGGGCGGTGGCGCGGCGGTTGCGCAAGGGGGCGGATAACGCGCTGGCGCGGGCGAACTATCTGCTCGCGCATACGGGAAATATCGTGCTGCTGTGCGACCGCTCGGGGGTCGTTCTGGATGCCGGAGGGGATTCCGGTACTCTCGCGATGGGTCGCGAAAATCACCTGCATCTGGGGGGCGACTGGACCGAAAAGGCCATCGGCACCAATGCCATCGGCACGGCGCTGCACCTGCGCCGCCCGGTGACGATTCGTTCAGTCGAGCATTTTTGCGAGGCGATCCAGCGCTGGAACTGCGCGGCAACGCCGATCACCGATCCCGGCACCGGGGCGCTGCTGGGGGTTGTGGATATTTCCTGGCCCGACGATCTGACCCAGCCCAATGCCGCCGCGCTGTCGGCGGCGCTGGCGGCGCAGGTCGAGGCCGATCTGACCCGGATGCTGGCGCTGGAACATGAAACGCTGATCGAGCGGCTGCACCTGCGCCGTCTGCGGCGTGGCAATGAGCCGATGCTGATCATGGACCGGGCAGGCAATGATGTCTTTACCACCGAGGGGTTTTTGCGTTTCTGCGACGACGATACCGCCCTGAGTGCCCTGCGCGCGCGTATCCCCGAGCTGATCGACCAGCCGTCGGACACCATCGCCGAGGCGCTCAGCGACTGTATGCCGGGCACCGATCTTGAGGTGATCGGCTCGCCGGATGAGGCCATCGGGGTCATGATCTCGCTGCGCAAGCGGCGCGCGGCCAAGCCCGATCCGGGGGCCGAGCTGATGCGTATCGGGCAGGCCGGCGCGGTATCAGCGGCTCTTTGTGCGCAGGCGGAAAGGCTGGCGCGGACGATGATACCGCTGCTGCTTGAGGGCGAGGCGGGCGTCGGCAAGACCTTTCTGGCGCAGGCGATCCACCGCGCCAGCCCGCAGGCCCAGGGCCCGTTCGAGATGATCGACTGTTCGATCCTGACGCCCGACACGCTGCGCGAGGATCTGGCGCATGGCGCGCGGCTGACGCAGGACGGTGCAGGCAGGGTTTTGTGCCTCAACAGTCCCGGCGCGGCCTGTGACGAGGTCCAGAAACTGCTGTTAAGCCTTGTCGAGCTGGCCGTGCAGGCCGGCAGCCGGATCATCGCCTTGTCCAGCCGCCCGCTTTATCCGGCGATGCAGGCGGGCGCGTTTCGCAGCGATCTCTATCACCGCATTGCCGCCGCGCGGCTGGTGATCACGCCGCTGCATGAGCGCCCCGGCGAAATCGCCGCCACGCTGAAAATGGTGACGCGCCACCACGCCGATACCACCGGCGGGCGGAACCTTAACTTTACCTCGGGCGCGATGGCGGCGCTGCAAAGCTATCGCTGGCCGGGAAATCTGCGCGAGATGTCCAATCTCGTCGCCACGCTGGACGCGCTGTCCTCGACCGGGCTGATCGACCTGCCGACCCTGCCGCCAGAAATCCGGACACCTGTCCGACAGCGTCCGTCCGACACGCTGCGCGGTGGCGAAAGGCTGCGTATTCTGGAGGCGATCGAGGCCGAGGGCGGAAATTTATCCCGCACCGCCAAGCGGTTGGGGATCGCGCGTTCGACGCTTTATCTGAAACTGGATGCCTATGGGATACCGCGAACCGGCCGCGATTGACTTTGCGTCCGCAGCGTGACCGTCAGAGCGTTCGATAATCGGACAACTGCGCCCCGGTGAAAAAGCCAACCTGAGCAGACGTGCCGCATCCATGCCGCGCGTGATGTGAAGGGAGGACGTCACATTGCCACTCGACAAGAAAAATAACCGGACCGTGCAGGTGCTAGGCATCGACGCGGGCGGAACCATGACTGACACGTTCTTTGTGGACAGCGACGGGGATTTCGTCGTCGGAAAAGCCCAGTCAACCCCGCAAAACGAAGCGCTCGGCCTGATCGAATCCAGCCGCGAAGGGCTGGAACACTGGGGCCTGTCGCTGGACGATGCGCTTGGGTCCATCCAGACCGGGGTTTATTCCGGCACCGCGATGCTGAACCGCGTGGTGCAGCGCAAGGGCCTGAAATGCGGGCTGATCGTCAATGCGGGGATGGAGGATTTCCACCGCATGGGCCGCGCCATTCAGGCCTATCTGGGATTCGCCTATGAAGATCGCATTCATCTTAACACTCATTACTTCGATGAACCTCTGGTCCCGCGCCACCTGACCCGCGGCGTGATGGAGCGGGTCGATATGTTCGGCACCGTGGTCATCCCGCTGCGCGAGGATGAGGCCGTTACCGCCGCGCGCGAACTGATTGCGCAGGATGTCGAAGGGATCGTGATCTCGTTCCTGCACAGCTATAAGAACCCGGCCCATGAACGCCGCGTCCGTGATATCGTCAAGGCCGAGGTCGAGGCGGCGGGCAAGGAGATCCCGGTCTTTGCCTCGACCGATTATTACCCGGTGCGCAAGGAAACCCATCGCACCAACACGACGATCCTCGAGGCTTATGCGGCCGAACCGTCGCGTCAGACGCTGAAAAAGATCACGGCGGCCTTCAAGGAAAACGGGTCGAAATTCGATTTCCGCGTGATGGCCACCCATGGCGGCACGATCTCGTGGAAGGCCAAGGAGCTAGCCCGCACCATCGTCTCTGGTCCCATCGGCGGCGTGATCGGGGCGAAATATCTCGGCGAGGTGCTGGGTTACAAGAATATCGCCTGTTCCGACATCGGCGGCACGTCCTTTGACGTCGCGCTGATCACGCAGGGCGAGCTGACGATCAAGAACGACCCGGACATGGCCCGGCTTGTGCTGAGCCTCCCCCTCGTGGCCATGGACTCGGTCGGCGCCGGCGCGGGCAGCTTTATCC
>JAUNTL010000013.1 GCA_030538705.1 Paracoccus sp. (in: a-proteobacteria)
AGGCCGGGCTGATCCCGATGTTCCTGATCATCGGGATCTGGGGCGGCAAGGACCGCATCTACGCCGCGTTCAAGTTCTTTCTTTACACCTTCCTCGGCTCGGTGCTGATGCTGGTCGCGATGGTCGCGATGTATCGCATGGCGGGGACCACCGATATCGTCGCGCTGCTGGACCCGGCCCGGACCCCGTTCCCGTCCGAGACGATGCGCGTGTTGGGCATCAGCGTGATCGGCGGTATGCAGACGCTGCTGTTTCTGGCCTTCTTTGCCAGCTTTGCGGTCAAAATGCCGATGTGGCCGGTCCATACCTGGCTGCCCGACGCCCACGTTCAGGCGCCCACCGCCGGCTCTGTCGTGCTGGCGGCGGTGCTGCTGAAAATGGGCGGCTATGGTTTCCTGCGGTTCAGCCTGCCGATGTTCCCGGTTGCCAGCGACATCTTTCAGCCGGTGGTGTTCTGGATGTCGGCGATCGCCATCGTCTATACCTCGCTGGTCGCGCTGGCGCAGTCGGACATGAAAAAGCTGATCGCCTATAGCTCGATCGCGCATATGGGCTATGTCACCATGGGGATTTTCGCGGCCAATCAGGCCGGCGTGAATGGCGCGATCTTTCAGATGCTCAGCCACGGGTTCATCTCGGGCGCGCTGTTTCTGTGCGTCGGTGTGATCTATGACCGCATGCACACGCGCGAGATCGACGCCTATGGCGGGCTGGTCAATCGCATGCCGAAATACGCGCTCGTCTTCATGTTCTTCACCATGGCCAATATCGGCATGCCCGGCACTTCGGGGTTCGTGGGCGAGTTTCTGACGCTTCTGGGTGTGTTCCGGGTCAACACCTGGGTCGCACTGGTTGCGGCGACGGGGGTCGTCCTGTCGGCGGCCTATGCGCTGTGGCTGTATCGCCGGGTGACCTTGGGCGCGCTGATCAAGGAAAGCCTGCGCACCATCACCGACATGACCCCGCGCGAAAAATGGATCTTCGTGCCGCTGATCGTCATGACCATATGGCTGGGCGTCTATCCGCGCGCCGTGATCGACATCACCGGCCCCAGTGTCGAGGCGCTGGTGAGCAACTATTCCGCCGCTACCGCCGAGAGGCCGGAAAGCCCGGCCGCCTATCGCGTGGTCGGGGCCGCCCCGGCCGAAGCCGAGCATTGAGAGGGCCGACATGACTTCGCTTGATTTTACGATCATCATGCCGGAAATCCTGCTGGCGGGCTTTGCCCTGCTGGCACTGATGGCGGGGGCCTATCTGGGCAAGGACCGGCTTGGCCCGACGCTGCTTTGGGTCACGGTCGCGGTCTTTGTTGCGCTGGCGCTGTATATCGGGGCCGGTCATCCGGCCGAGGGGCCGGCATTCTACGGCATGTTTGTCAGCGATACATTCGCGCGTTTCTGCAAGGTCGTGATCCTGTTGTCGGCGGCTGCGGTGCTGGCGATGAGCGCCGATTACATGCAGCGCCGGGATATGCTGCGGTTTGAATATCCGGTCCTGATCGCGCTGGCGGTTCTGGGCATGATGGTCATGGTGTCAGCAGCCGATCTGCTGACGCTTTACATGGGGCTGGAGCTGCAATCTCTGGCGCTTTATGTGGTGGCCGCCATGCGCCGCAACTCGGTGCGCTCGTCCGAGGCGGGGCTGAAGTATTTCGTGCTTGGCTCGCTGTCCTCGGGGCTGCTGCTTTATGGGGCGTCGCTGGTCTACGGGTTTGCCGGCACGACCAGCTTTGCCGGTATCATCTCGGTGGTCGAGGGTGGTTCCTTGCCCGTCGGGCTGTTGTTCGGGATGGTTTTCGTCATCGTTGGTCTGGCATTCAAGATCAGCGCCGTGCCTTTCCATATGTGGACGCCTGATGTCTATGAGGGTTCGCCGACGCCGGTGACGGCACTGTTTGCCAGTGCGCCCAAGGTCGCGGCGATGGCGCTCTTGGCGCGGGTGCTGATGGATGCCTTTGGTCAGGTGCCGGGCGACTGGGGCCAAATTCTGGCGATGCTGGCGGTTCTGTCGATGTTCCTCGGCTCGATCGCGGGGATCGGGCAGACCAATATCAAGCGGCTGATGGCTTATTCCTCGATCGCGCATATGGGGTTTGCACTGGTCGGGCTGGCTGCGGGGACGGCAGTTGGCGTGCAGGCGATGCTGCTTTACATGACCATCTATGCGGTGATGAACGTCGGTGCCTTTGCATGGATTTTGTCGCTGGAACGCGATGGCGAGCCGGTGGCTGATCTGGCCTCGCTGCATCAGTTCGCGCGGGTCGAGCCGGTCAAGGCGCTGGCGGTGCTGGTGTTGTTCTTCAGCCTTGCCGGCGTGCCGCCGATGCTGGGCTTTTTCGCCAAATTCGCCGTGCTGAATGCGGCCGTCGATGCCGGGATGGCGTGGCTGGCGGTTGCCGGTGTCATCGCATCGGTGATCGGCGCCTTCTATTATCTGCGCATCGTCTATTACGTCTATTTCGGCAATGATATCACACCGGCCGACAGCCGTATGGGGCCGGTCTCTGCCGGGCTGCTGGCGGTGTCGGCTGCGGCGGTTCTGCTGGGTGCTGTGACCATGTTCGGCGTTGATCGCGCCGCAGGGCGGGCGGCCGATACGCTGGTGGTCATCCAGCCTGAAACCCCGGCTGTCCAGACCGCCGCTGCAACCCAAGGTGACTGACCTGCCGATCTGGCCCGAGGATGTGGCGCGGCATGTCCTGCCGCGCTGCGCCTCGACCAATGCCGAGGCCCTGCGCATCGCACCCACGGGTGGCGGTCGCGCCTGGGTGATGACGCATGAGCAGTTTCAGGGCCGTGGCCGGCGTGGCCGCGACTGGGTGATGCCGGCGGGGAACTTTGCCGCATCGCTGGCGCTGCGCCCCGCAGGCGGGCCGGGGCAGGCCGCACTTTATTCCTTTGTCGCGGCGCTGGCGGTTCATGATACGCTGGCGCGGATCTGCGGGCCGCATGCGCGGCTGGCGCTGAAATGGCCCAATGACGTTTTGCTCAATGGCGGCAAGGTGGCCGGGATCCTGCTGGAAAGCGCGGGTCAGGCCGGAACGCTAAGCGCGCTTGCGGTCGGCATCGGTGTCAATCTGGCGGCTGCCCCGCCCGCCGATCCGGCCGCGGCCTTTGCCCCCGTCAGCCTGAGGGGCGAGACGGGGATCACGGTTTCGCCCGACGAGTTTCTCGACCTGCTCGGCCCCGCCTTTGCCGGCTGGGAAGCTCGCCTCTTGAGCGAAGGCTTTGCCCCCGTGCGTGACGCCTTTCTTGCCCGTGCCGCGCGTTTGGGCGAAACCATCACCGCCCGCACCGGCCGCGAGGAACTGACCGGCAGGTTCGAGGGGCTGGACGATTCGGGCGCGCTGATCCTGACCACCCAAACGGGGCGCCATTGCGTCCCGGCCGCGGATGTATATTTCTGATGCTGCTTTGTATCGACACCGGCAATACCAATACGGTCTTTTCAATCTGGAACGGCGCACAGTTCCTGTCGCACTGGCGCATAAGCACCGATCACCGGCGCACGGCGGATGAGTATTTCGTCTGGCTGCAAACCATGATCTCGCTGACGCATTTCGATCTGGATATCACCGATTGCATCATCAGCTCGACCGCGCCGCGTGTGGTGTTCAACCTGCGCGTGCTGTGCAACCGCTATTTCAACACCCGCCCGCTGGTCGTCGGCAAGCCCGAGACCCTCTTGCCGGTGCCGCCGCGGGTCGATCCCGGCACCCGCCCCGGTCCCGACCGTCTGGCCAATGCCGTCGGCGCCTTTGACCGCCATGGCGGGGAGTTGATCGTTGTCGATTTCGGCACCGCGACGAATTTCGATGTCGTTGACGTAGACGGTGCCTATGTGGGCGGGGTGATCTCGCCCGGTGTCAACCTGTCGCTCGAGGCGCTGCATATGGCTGCGGCCGCGCTGCCTCATGTGGATGTGACCATGCCCGATCAGGTCGTCGGCCGAAATACCGTCGCCTGCATCCAGTCCGGCATCTACTGGGGCTATATCGGGCTGATCGAGGGCATCACCAAGAGAATAAGGGCCGAGCGTGACCGCCCGATGAAGGTCATCGCAACCGGGGGGCTTGCGCCGCTGTTCGATCAGGGCTTCGATTTGTTTGACGCGATCGAAGACGATCTGACGGTGCATGGCCTGCGGCTGATCTGGGATTACAACAAGGAGTTGGACAATGTCTGACCGGCTGATCTATGTCGCCCTCGGCGGCGCGGGCGAAATCGGCATGAATGCCTATGTCTATGGTTACGGCAAGCCCGGACAGGAGCGGCTGATTGTCGTCGATCTGGGCGTGACCTTCGGTGATATGGAGAGTGCGCCGGGCATTGATCTGATCATGGCGGATACCGCCTGGCTGGAACAGAACCGCAACCGGATCGAGGCGATCTTTATCACGCATGGGCATGAGGATCACGTCGGCGCGCTCGGCCTGATCTGGGACCGGCTGGAACGCCCGATCCAT
Source organism: Paracoccus sp. (in: a-proteobacteria) (assembly GCA_030538705.1). GTDB lineage: Bacteria > Pseudomonadota > Alphaproteobacteria > Rhodobacterales > Rhodobacteraceae > Paracoccus. The sequence goes on from JAUNTL010000013.1 coordinate 4,466, forward strand.
TGCCGCCGCTTTACCGGTGCGCTGGCGCGGATGAAGATGGAAGAGCGCGGTCTGCCGACCGACCAGATCCATATCCACGAGCCGCGCCCCGAGGTCGTCACCGCTGGCCCGTTCAAGGTCCAGTTCGTGCCGATCAGCCATTCGATCCCCGAAAGCTCGGCCCTGATCATCGACACGCCCGCCGGCCGGATCGTGCATTCGGGCGATTTCAAGCTGGACGGCAGCCCCGTCGTGGGCGAGCCTTTCGATGCGGTCATGTGGCATGACATCGCCCGCGAGGGTGACGGGGTAAAGGTTCTGGCCTGCGATTCCACCAATGTTTTCAGCACTCATCCCGGCCGGTCCGAGGCGCTGCTGGCCAACCCGCTGCTGGATTTCGTCATGAGCCAGCCCAATCTGGTGGCGGCGACGACATTTGCCTCGAACGTGGCGCGGCTCAAGACACTGGCCGAGGCTGCCATCGCCGCGGATCGAAAGATCTGCCTGCTGGGGCGCTCGATGCGCAAGATGGTGCAGGCGGCGCTTGAAACCGGGGTGCTGGAGCGTTTTCCCCCGACCATCAGCCCCGAAGAGGCCGCCGATCTGCCGCGTGACAAGGTGATGCTGATCGTCACCGGCTCTCAGGGCGAGCGCCGCGCGGCCTCGGCCCAGCTGGCGCGCGGGCCATATCTGGGGCTGCGCATGAAAGAGGGCGACAGCTTTCTGTTCAGCTCCCGCACGATTCCGGGAAATGAGCGCGGGGTGATCCGCATCATGAACCAGTTTTCCGAGCTGGGGGTCGATGTCTATGACGCCGATGACGGCACTTATCACGTGTCGGGCCATGCCAACCGCCCCGATCTTGAGGCCGTCCATGACCTGATCCGCCCGCAGATCCTGATTCCGATGCATGGCGAACATATGCATCTGCGCGAACATGCCGGGATTGCGCAGGGCAAGGGCATTGCCTCGGTCGTGGCGGTCAACGGCGATGTGATTGACCTGACCGGCGATAGCCCGCGTATCACCGAACGGATTGATACGGGCCGGATTTATCTGGACGGCACCGTGCTGATCGGGGCTTATGACGGGGTGGTGCGCGACCGTATCCGCATGGCGCTGAACGGGCATGCGCTTGTCAGCGTGCTGGTCGATGAAAACGACGCGCCCTTTCCCGACGCATGGGTCGAGACCATGGGCCTGCCCGAGCGCGGACGCTCGAACGCGCCGCTGGCCCAGCAGGTGGAAACGGAACTGGCCGGTTTTCTGGACCGCGCCGATGCCAAGACCGTCGCAGACGACACCAAGCTGGAAGAGGCCGTCCGCCGCATCACACGGCAGGTCACCATGGACGAGATCGGCAAAAAGCCCGAGGTCACGGTCATCATCAGCCGGCTGGCACCTTAAAGCGCCAGCCGCCTCGCGTCAGGGCCGGCCCGAATGGTCACGCGGACCTGCGGGCCTGCCCGGGTGCCGGCCGATGACCGGGCCAGGTTCAGCGTTATATGCGCGGGGGGCTATATGCGGGCGCTTCCCGAAAGACCCGGGTCGCCTGTTCCCCACGTGGGCGGGGAACAGGATGAGGCGGGTTTTGAGAGTGACGAGTTGGTCGGTTCATCCCCGCGCGGGCGGGGAACAGTTGCCTCCCGCGCCAGCATGGTTGCCGCGACCGGTTCATCCCCGCGCGGGCGGGGAACAGCCGCCCAGGGCGCCCGCCGTCACGATGCCCAGCGGTTCATCCCCGCGCGGGCGGGGAACAGTGATCTGTCGCAGGATGTCGCGGCCGCCGTGACGGTTCATCCCCGCGCGGGCGGGGAACAGCGGCTGACCAAAGACGTCGACGTTGTCGACATCGGTTCATCCCCGCGCGGGCGGGGAACAGTCGGGATGTTGCCAGCTGTCGCGGGTCTTTACCGGTTCATCCCCGCGCGGGCGGGGAACAGCCACCAGCCCACAAGGTTGCACCCTCGGGAACCGGTTCATCCCCGCGCGGGCGGGGAACAGACGCATCGAAGGCGGATCAGGCATGGGGGACGCGGTTCATCCCCGCGCGGGCGGGGAACAGTTGGTTCAGATAGTTACTCTCAGACCTTTGGCCGGTTCATCCCCGCGCGGGCGGGGAACAGCTGCACGACATCGCTATCAATGACCGCGATGCCGGTTCATCCCCGCGCGGGCGGGGAACAGGGCGATGCGGGCGGGATGCCAGCATCGTTGAGCGGTTCATCCCCGCGCGGGCGGGGAACAGCGCCGTCATATGTTCCCGCACGATGAAAATGACGGTTCATCCCCGCGCGGGCGGGGAACAGTGTTCGTTTGCGGCCCATGTCGAACGCGGGGCCGGTTCATCCCCGCGCGGGCGGGGAACAGATTCAGCATTCCACCGGGATCGTCCGCGATGGCGGTTCATCCCCGCGCGGGCGGGGAACAGTTCCGGTCTTCGTCGCGCGGCAGTGGATTCGCCGGTTCATCCCCGCGCGGGCGGGGAACAGTCTTCGTTTTATCAGGAAACCCGTGATCTCCTCGTCTGTTCTGGCACCGGTGGGCGTTTCCGGCGTGTTGTCGCGGCACGTGGGTCACAGTGGGAATACCAGCAGCAGCATCGGGATCGACACGGCCAGAACGATGATTTCCAGCGGCAGGCCCATGCGCCAGTAATCCCCAAAGCGATAGCCGCCCGGACCGAGGATCAGCGTATTGTTCTGATGCCCGATCGGGGTCAGAAACGCGCAGGAGGCCGAAACGGCGACCCCCATCAGGAACGCGTCCGGGTTCACGCCGATTTCCTGCGCCAGCCGGATTGACACCGGCGCGACCAGAACCGTCGTCGCATTGTTGTTGAGCATGTCCGACATGCACATGGTTGCCGCCATCAGCAAAAGCAGTGCCACCCATGGCGGATAGCCTGCCGTCAGCCTTTGCAGCCAGCTTGCGATCAGGACCGAACCTCCGGTCGTCTCCAGCGCCATCCCCAGCGGGATCATCGCCCCCAGCAGGACGATGATCGGCCAGTCGATATGATCGTAGATCTCTTGCAGGTTCAGCACGCCCAGCAGCACATAGGCCAGCAACACCACGCCAAGCGCGATCGGCATAGAGATCAGCCCGATGCTGGTTGCCATGATCGCCGCCGCAAACACGCCAAGCGCCGTCCACAGCCGCGATTCCCTGGTGACCTGCCGTGCGCTGTTTTCCAGCACCAGCAGATCGCGCGGATCAAGCGCGGCCCCCATCCTGTCCTCTGGCACCAGGAGCAGCAGCACATCGCCGTGACGGACGCGGCGCAGGCCCAGCTTTTCACGCAGGTTCTGGCCTTCGCGGCGGATGCCCAGCAAGATGCCGTCGGTCTCATGCCCGCGAAACAGCAGATCACCGCGCCGCCCGATCAGACGCGAGTTCTGCGGCACCGCGGCCTCGATCAGAACCCGGCCGCCTGCGTCCAGCCGCGCGCTGCGCAGATCGTCGCCGTCCTCATTCTCGGGATAGGACAGGCCAAATTCGGTCCGGAACTCCTCGATGGCCTCGGGGCCGGCTTCGATAATCAGCCGGTCGCCGGGGGCAAGCTCCAGCGAGCGCGCGCCGCGGTAATGGCGGATGCCGTCACGTTCCAGCGCGAGGATCACGACATCGCCGCTGGCCTGAGCCAGATCGGCCAATGTGCGGCCGATGGCCCCCCCGGTCTTGGGCAGCACAAGCTGGGCCACGTAATCACGCAGAACCTCGGGCGCGCTGTCGCCTTCGCCTTCGCCTTCGGCCAGACGGGTCGGGATCAGCCGCCAGCCGATCAGCGCGATAAAGACGATGCCCGCCAGCGCGACCGCACCACCCACCGGCAAAAAGTCGAACATGCGGAACGGCTCGCCGGTCTCTGCCTCGCGGAACTGCGACACAAGCAGGTTGGGCGGCGTGCCGATCAGCGTCATCATGCCGCCCAGAATGGTGGTAAATGCCAGCGGCATCAGCGTCAGCGCGGCGGCGCGCCCGGCCTTGCGCGCGGTCTGGATGTCGATCGGCATCAGGATCGCCAGCGCCGCGACATTGTTCATAAAGCCCGACATCGCGGCCCCGACCGCGCCCATGATCGCCACATGCAGCGAAACGGACCGCTTTTCGCCCGACAGCATGCGCGTCAGCATCGCCACCACGCCCGAACGCTGCAACCCCGCCGTGACGACAAGGATCAGCGCGACGGTGACGGTGGCGGGGTTGGCAAAACCGGAAAACGCCTCGCCCGCCGGGACGATGCCCGTGAGGACGCCGGTGATCAGCCCGGCAAAGGCCACGAGGTCATAGCGCCAGCGGCCCCAGAGCATCAGCAGAACGACCCCGCCGAAGATAACGAAAAGTGTGATCTGGTCAGCTGTCATCCCGGTCTCTCACTTTGCTGTCTTGTGTCATGATGCGGCGGCCTTGACCAGCGGCGCGCCGCGGGGCATTCGGGCGCCATGTCAGACAAGCCCTTTGATCCGAACCCGACGCATCGCAATTTTTACGGCCGCCGCCACGGCAAGACCCTGCGGCGCAGCCAGAAGGGTTATCTGGCCGATGACCTCGGCCCGCTGCGCCCGTCAGGGATCACACTGGCCGAAAATCCGCTGCGGACGCCCGTCGATCCGGCGGCGATCTTTGGCGATGATCGCCCGGTCTGGCTGGAAATCGGTTTCGGCGGCGGCGAGCATATGGTCCATATGGCGGCCCGCTATCCCGAGGCCGGCATCATCGGCTGCGAGCCGTTCATCAACGGTGTCGCCATGCTGGTCGGCAAGATCAAGGCGGCGGGCGTGACTAATGTCTCGGTCCATCCCGGAGACGCGCGGGATCTGATGGATGTGCTGCCCGAAGGCGTGATCGCGCGGGCATTTCTGAACTATCCCGACCCCTGGCCAAAGCGCCGCCATCACCGCCGCCGCTTTGTGACGCCCGAGCATCTGATCCCGCTGCACCGTGTCATGGCACCGGGGGCCGAGTTCCGGGTGGCCACCGACATTCCGTCCTATGTCCGTCAGACCCTGACCGAACTGCCGCGTGCCGGGTTCGAACTGGTCAGCCTTCGCGCCGAAGCCTGGCCCGACTGGTCGTCGACCCGGTATGAGCAGAAGGCCCTGCGCGAGGGGCGTGTGCCGGCCTATATGAGCTGGCGCCGCAAGGGCTGATCGCGCAGGACCGGGGCGCCGCGCCCCGGACCCCGGGGATATTTGGGGACAGAAGATGACGCGGGCATTTGCGCGTTGCGAATCGCTGTTTCTGTTGCCGCCCTGACGCGGCAATGATCGGTGTTCCCGCATGCGATTTCGGGTTCAGACAGTGGGCAGGTGCCGAATGATCCCTGAGGTCGGGCGCATTATGGCCGCTCGGCGGCCTTGGCGGCATTCCAAAGCGCGTCCATCTCGGCGAGGTCTGATTCCTCGGGGCGGCGGCCTTGCGCCGATAAGGCCGCCTCGATGGCGCGGAAACGTCGGGTAAATTTTGCGTTTGCGTCGCGCAGCGCGGCCTCGGGGTCGATCTCGAGGTGGCGGGCCAGATTGGCCATCACGAACATCAGATCGCCGAATTCCTCGTGCAGATGGCGGGGATCGGCATTGTCGCGCGCCTCGACCAGTTCGGCCGCCTCTTCTGTCAGCTTGTCCAGCACCTCGGCCGGGCCGGGCCAGTCAAAGCCGACACGGGCCGCGCGGTTTTGCAGCTTGATCGCGCGTGTCAGCGCAGGCAGGCCAAGTGCCACCCCGTCCAGCACGCCCTTTTCAGCCTTGGAAGCGCGTTCGGCCGCCTTGATCGCCTCCCAGTCGCGGACCTGCTGGGCCGCGGATTTATCGCGGGATTCATCACCAAAAACATGGGGATGGCGTGATATCAGCTTGTCCGAGATACGCGCGGCGACATCGGCAAAGGTGAACATGCCACGTTCTTGTGCCATCCGGGCATGAAAGACGACCTGCAACAGCAGATCGCCCAGTTCGGCGGGAAATTCGTCCCAGGCGCCGCGCGCGATGGCGTCGGCGACCTCATGGGCCTCTTCGATCGTATAGGGGGCGATCGAGGCGAAATCCTGTTCGATATCCCAGGGGCATCCGGTTTCAGGGTCGCGCAGCGCGGCCATGATTGCGATCAGCCGGGCGATTTCGACTTGGTCGCGGTCATCGCCGGCGGACGGGGCGGGCATGGTCAGGGGCATCGCGGTCTCCTTTTCAGGGGCAGCCGTGCCATAGTGACGGCGCGGAGTCTATCGCGGCTTTCTTGCGTTCTGGCGATGGCGCCATTAGGTTGCGCGGCAATTCCGGGCCTGATCCCGTTTTCCCACCACGATCCTGTCGAAAGGACCATTGATGTTCGTGACCCCTGCCTATGCCCAGACCGCCGGAGCCGGTGGCGCGGGTGCCATCGCGCAGTTCATCCCGCTGATCCTGATCTTCGTCATCATGTATTTCCTGATTCTGCGCCCGCAGCAAAAGCGGGTGCGCCAGCACCGCGACATGGTTCAGGCGCTGAAGCGCGGCGATCAGGTCGTGACCCAGGGCGGTCTGATCGGCAAGGTCACGGACGTCAAGGATGATGAGGTCAGCGTCGAAATCGCGCAGGGCGTCAAGGTCCGTGTCGTTCGTGCCACCATCGCGCAGGTCATCAACAAGACCACCCCTGTCGCCGCGAACAGCTAAGGTCAGGACGCCATGCTGCATATCCCGCTCTGGAGGCGCGTCCTGATCCTGGGCATTGTCGTGCTTGGCCTGTTGCTGGCCTTGCCGAACCTGTTCTATCAGCGGGTCGAGGCCCATAACGACGCTTTGGCTGAATCGCAAAAGGCCGGCTTTGTCACCGCAGAGCAGGAGGCGGCGATTGCTGCATGGCCCAGCTGGCTGCCAAGCGGGCTGGTCAATCTGGGGCTGGATCTGCGCGGCGGTGCGCATCTGCTGGCCGAGGTCCATGTCGAGGATGTTTACAAATCGCGCATGGACGGGCTGTGGCCGGAACTGCGCCGCGCCCTTGCCGATCAGCGCGATACGATCGGCGCGGTCCGCCGGCTGCCGGGACCGGGCGATGAGCTGCGCATCGAGATCGAAAATGCCGATCAGATGGCCCGCGCGGTGGAAATCGCGCGCGGTCTTTCGACGCCGGTGATCTCGCTGACCGGGGCATCGCAGTCGGATATGGAGTTTTCGGTCTCGGGCAATGTGCTGACCGTGCGGCTTTCAGATGCCGAGAAACGTGCCACCGATGACCGCACCATCCAGCAATCGCTGGAGATTGTGCGCCGCCGCGTCGATGAGGTCGGCACGCGTGAACCGACGATTCAGCGGCAGGGTGGGGACCGCATTCTTATTCAGGTGCCCGGCATCGGTTCCGCGGCCGAACTGAAAGAGCTGATCGGCACCACCGCCAAGCTGACCTTTAACCCTGTGATCGGCCGCACCACCGATGCCGCCGCGCGTCCGGGGCTGGGCAATGTCGTGCTGCCCTCGATGGATGAGCCGGGCGTCTATTACATTATCGAGGACACGCCCGTCGTTACCGGCGAATTGCTGACGGATGCCCGGCCATCATTCGATCAAAACAGCCAGCCGGCGGTTGATTTCCGTTTCAATGCCGACGGTGCGCGGCGCTTTGGCGCCTATACGACGGCGAATATCGGCCAGCCATTTGCCATCGTGCTTGATGATCAGGTGATCTCGGCCCCGGTCATCCGTGACGCGATCACCGGTGGCACGGGCCAGATTTCCGGTTCGATGGATGTCGAAGGCTCTACCCGGCTGGCGGTTCTGCTGCGTGCCGGTGCCCTGCCGGCCGAGATGACCTTTCTGGAAGAGCGCACAATCGGTCCCGAACTGGGGCAGGACAGCATCGACGCCGGCCGGGTTGCGGCCATCGTCGGCTTTATCGCCGTGATCGGGCTGATGATTGCCAGCTATGGGCTGCTGGGGCTGTTTGCCTCGATCGCGCTGACGATCAATATGGGGCTGATCTTTGGCCTTTTGTCGCTGATCGGTGCGACGCTGACCTTGCCGGGTATTGCGGGCATCGTGCTGACCATCGGTATGGCGGTCGACGCTAATGTGCTGGTATTCGAGCGTATCCGCGAAGAGCTGCGCCGCGCCAAAGGTCCGGCACAGGCGATCGAGATGGGGTATCGCAATGCCATGTCGGCCATCGTTGACGCCAATGTCACCACGATGATCATCGCCGGTATCCTGTTCATGATGGGCTCTGGCCCGGTCAAGGGCTTTGCCGTGACGCTGGCGATCGGCATCATCACCTCGGTCTTTACGGCGCTGTGGGTAACGCGGCTGATGACGGTGACGTGGTTCGAGCGCACCCGCCCCAAGACGATGGAGGTCTGACATGGCTTGGCGTCTGAAGCTTGTCCCTGAAGAGACGAATTTCGACTTTTTCCGCTGGCAATGGCTGACCTTTGGCCTGTCGGCGCTGCTCATGGTTGCCTCGGTCGTCATCACGCTGATGATGGGGCTGAATTTCGGCATCGACTTCCGGGGTGGCACCACGATCCGCACCGAGGCCAGCCAGCCGGTCGATGTCGGTGAATACCGGCAGGCGATTGCGCCGCTGGATCTGGGTGATGTCGCGATATCGCAGGTCTATGATCCCGGCTTTGGGCCGGACCGGCATGTCACGCAGATCCGTATCCAGGCCCAGGACGGGGCCGAGGCGATGTCACCCGAGACGATCCAGCAGGTGCTGACCGTGCTTCAGGCTGTGGACCCGACGCTGAGTTTTGCCTCGGTCGAATCGGTCGGGCCGAAAGTCTCGGGCGAGCTTATCAAAACTGCGATCTATGCGGTTCTGGTCTCGCTCATCGCGATCTCGATCTATATCTGGATGCGCTTTGAATGGCAGTTTGCGGTCGGGGCCTTTGTCTCCCTGCTCCATGACGTCGTTGTCACGCTGGGGGTGTTCAGCCTGTTCCAGATCAGGTTCGATCTGACGATTATCGCGGCGCTGCTGACGATCCTGGGTTATTCGATCAACGACACCGTCGTCGTCTTTGACCGTCTGCGTGAAAACCTGATGAAATACAAGACGATGGCACTGCGCGAGGTGATGAACCTCTCGGTGAACGAAACGCTTTCGCGCACCGTGATGACCTCGGGCACGACGCTGGTGGCGCTGATCGCGCTGCTGGTGCTGGGCGGCGATGTGGTGCGGGGCTTTGTCTTTGCCATTACCTTCGGGATCGTGATCGGGACCTATTCCTCGATCTATGTCGCCAAGAACATCGTGCTGTGGCTGGGCGTCAAGCGCGACTGGTCCAAGACCGATGCAGGCGAGTTGCCCAAGCAGTTCCGGGAAACGCCCTGATGCGGCTGGCCGAGGCCCGTTACCCCTCGGGGGCGCTGCCCGTCGATGGTTATGGCCCCGGCTTTTTTCGCTTAGGCGGGCAGGTCATCCAAGGCCCGCTGCTGCTGTCGCCTGCTGGTCAGGCGGCGTGGCAGGGGCTGGACGATCTTGCCGCATTCGGCGCGCTGGCGGGGCAGGCGGATGTGCTGTTTCTGGGTATGGGTGCCGATATCGCGCGCCCGTCCGCGACCCTGATGACCGAACTGACCCGCCTCGGGCTGATGCCCGAGCCAATGTCCACGCCCTCGGCCGCGCGCAGCTATAACGTCCTGCTGGCCGAGGGTCGCCGCGTTGCCTGCGCCCTGATCCCGGTATGAGCCTGCTGGCCGTCCATGACCTGTCAGTTACACGTGGCGGCATGCGCACGCTGGAAGGTCTGGATTTTGTCCTGAATGCCGGGCAGGCGCTGATCCTGCGCGGGCCGAACGGGATCGGCAAGACGACGCTTCTGCGCACGATCGCCGGGCTTCAGCCCGCGCTTGCCGGGCGGATCGAGATGATGCCTGACGCCATCGCCTACGCCGCCCATGCCGACGGGCTGAAACCGGCGCTGAGCGTGGCCGAGAACCTGCATTTCTGGGCCGCCGTCTTTGGCCGGTCCGAGATTGACGGGGCGATTGGCGCGATGAATCTGGTGGCACTTGCCGCGCGGCCGGCGGGGTCGCTGTCGGCGGGGCAAAAGCGGCGTCTGGGGCTGGCGCGGCTGATCGTGACCGGCCGGCCCATCTGGGTGCTGGACGAGCCGACGGTGTCGCTGGATGCCGAATCGGTGGCGCTGTTTGCGGATGTGGTGCGTGCCCATCTGACGCAGGGCGGGGCCGCGCTGATGGCCACCCATATCGACCTTGGCCTGCCCGAGGCGGGCGTGCTGGATCTGACGCCCTTTCGCGCTGATCCGCACCGCCGCCCGGCCGCTGTCGCGGCCGGCTTCAACGAGGCTTTCGCATGATTGCCCTGTTGGCCCGCGATCTGCGGCTGGCGGTGCGCGCCGGCGGTGGCTTTGGTCTTGGCATCGCGTTCTTTCTGATCGTCTGCACGCTGGTTCCTTTTGGTGTCGGACCCGAGGGCGGGACGCTGGCGCGGATCGCAGCCGGCGTTCTGTGGCTGGGCGCGCTGCTGGCCTGCCTGCTGTCGCTGGACCGCATCTTTGCGCTGGATCATGAAGACGGGTCGCTGGACCTGCTGGCCACCGCGCCCCTGCCGCTGGAGGGCACGGTCGCGATCAAGGCCGCCGCGCATTGGATTACCACCGGTCTGCCGCTGGTCGTGGCGGCCCCGCTGTTTGGCATCCTGCTGCATCTGCCGGGCGCGGCTGTACCCTGGCTGACGGCCTCGCTTTTGATCGGGACGCCGGCGCTGTCGATGCTGGGGGCATTCGGCGCCGCGATCACCGTCGGGCTGCGGCGCGGCGGGTTGCTGATGTCGCTGCTGGTGCTGCCGCTTTACGTGCCGACCCTGATCTTTGGCGCCGAGGCCGCCCGCCGCGGGGCCGAGGGGCTGGACGCGACCGCGCCGCTGATGCTTCAGGGTGCAATCACATTGTTGACGGTCGCGCTTATTCCCTTTGCCGGGGCTGCGGCATTGCGTATCAACCTGCGCTAAAGACTTCACCCCATCCCCGCAAAACGCTAGGACAGGTTCATGTCGATCTGGGAATATGCCAACCCCGTCAAGTTCATGCGCACATCAGGCGCGGTGCTGCCCTTTGTCGTCGCCGGCGCGGCGCTGTGTACGGTGGGCGGGCTGGTCTGGGGGTTCCTCACGCCCGAGGATTACAAGCAAGGCTCGACCGTCAAGATCATGTTCCTGCATGTGCCCGCCGCGCTGATGGCGATCAATATCTGGCTGATGATGCTGGTGGCCTCGCTGATCTGGATCGTGCGGCGCCACCATGTCAGCGCGCTCGCGGCCAAGGCCGCGGCCCCCGTGGGCGCGGTGATGACGCTGATCGCGCTGATAACCGGGGCGATCTGGGGCCAGCCGATGTGGGGGACATGGTGGGAGTGGGACCCCCGGCTGACCTCGTTTCTGGTGCTGTTTCTGTTCTATCTGGGCTATATCGCGCTGTGGGAGGCAATCGAGAACCCTGACAGTGCCGCCGATCTGACGGGGGTTTTGTGCCTTGTCGGTTCGGTCTTTGCGATTCTGTCGCGCTATGCGGTGAATTTCTGGAATCAGGGGCTGCATCAGGGGGCATCGCTGTCGGTGCAATCGGGCGAGAGGATGAGCGCGGTCTATCGCTATCCGCTATATGCGGTGATGGCGGGCTTTTTTCTGTTGTTCGTCGCGCTGTTGCTGATCCGCACCCGCACCGAGATCCGTATCCGCCGCACGGCGGCATTGCAGGCCCGCGAGGAAAGAGCATGATCGAGCTGGGAAAATACGCCACTACCGTGCTGACAGCCTATGGCATCAGCCTTGCGCTGCTGGGCGCCATCATCTGGCAGAGCATCGCGCGCAATGCCCGCGCCCGGCGTGATCTGGAACGACAGGAAGGGGACCGCCATGCGCGTTAAACCCCTGATGCTGATCCCTCCGGCGATTTTTCTCGGGCTGGCCTTGTTGTTTTACTGGGGCATGGGCCGGGAGGATCCGACGCGCCTGCCTTCGACCTTTGTCGGCCGCGAGGCGCCGGCGGTGCCGCAGACCACCTTGCCCGGCAATACCCAGCTGACTGACGAGATGTTGCGCCAGCCCGGTGTCAAGCTGGTGAATTTCTGGGCCAGCTGGTGCCCGCCCTGCCGGGCCGAGCATCCGACGCTGATGCAGCTTGCGCAGCAGATGCCGGTCTACGGCGTCGATCTCAAGGATCGCGAGGCCGATGCGCTGCGTTTTCTGGCGGCTGACGGCAATCCCTTTGCCGCCATGGCGACCGATCCGCAGGGACGCGGCGCGATTGAATGGGGTGTGACCGCGCCGCCCGAAACCTTTATCATCGACGGTCAGGGCCGTATCCTTTACCGCCATGCGGGTCCGCTGATCCATGACGATTACCGCAACCGCTTTCTGCCTGAACTGGAAAAGGCCCTCGCGGCAGAGCCGAAGGAATGATGTTCCTGACGCTTGATGATGCAAGGGTCGAACTCGCCAGATATCTGGACCCGCCCCGGATCGAGGAAGCCGCGGCCCTGCTCAGCCCGGTCACGGCGCTGATCGCGGCGGATGACGCCCCGCCCGGAGGTCATCAGATCGGTGGCCTGCCGCGTGCGGGGGCGGATTTCGTCTGGCCCGCGGTTGATGAGGCGGCACTGTTTGCGACCACGCTTCGGGCCGGACATCCCGATGCCAATGCCGCAAACCGCGCCCATCTTGACGCCGGCATTCCGATGAGCTTTGTCGCCCGGATCGAGCTGAGCGCGCTGGACCGGACCGGCGGCCTGTCGGCGCTGCCGGATCAGGGGCGGCTGCTGTTTTTCTATGATTTCATGATCGGGTCGTATGAAAGCACTGCCCAGACCGGCCGGGTCATCTGGGACCGGGCCGAAGCGGCGGAAATCCGTGATATTCCTCTGCCCGCGGCGCTGAGCCGTGCTGCCGGACAGGCCCGCGATGAAACGCGCGCGCTGAACGCCGAATTCGGCACCGGCGAGGATTGGGACGGCTTTGGCACTGTTTTTGAAACGGCTGCCCGCCCGGCCCGGATCACGCAGGGGGTGGAACTGCCCTCGCCCTATATGTTGCAAGCCGGCGCGGCGCCCGCAGATCTGGTTGCCGCCATCCGGGGACAGACCGATGACGATGAAGCCCATGATCTGCGCGATCAGTATGAAGAGGCCTATTACGCCCTGATGCCCGAGGACGCGCCGGTCCTGCGCCTGCTCAGCCTGGCCGTCCCGGAACAGGATGATCCGCGCTACAATGCCGTCGTCACGACCCGTTTTGGCAAGGAGTTTCTGTCCCACGAGGAATGGCAGCAGCACCACGACCAGATCGACGCGGGCGCGGCGGAATGGGTCACGCTGGCGCAGCTGGATATCGCCGCATGGTTGCAGGATAATGCCGAAGGACAGGTGTATTTCCTGATCCGCGCCGAAGATCTGGCCGCGCGGCATTTCGACCGTGTGGTGGCGGTTTATCAACAGACCTGAGAGGGTCAGCTGTGACGCGGCTGGCGCGTCGGGTCGCGGCCATCGCACCGACCGCCGCAGGGCGGCGTCGTTTGCGGTCGCGCTATCCGCCCCCGACCGGTTCGATCTGGCACGGCAGCCTGCCCCCCCTGCGACATGGTGAACAGGGCAATCCCTTCGCTTGCTGGCACCGCGATCCATGCCGTCCTGCGCCGCGCGATGGCTGATGATTGGCGCGGTGATCGCGGACCAATGGGGTGAGCAGATCGCCGTCCAGCCGGGGGCATGCCTGCGTGTGAGAGGTCGGGAACCGTGACGGCCCGGGTCCATTTCCTGCGGCGATTGGTCCGGCCGAGGCGGCCGATCAGGGTCAGGCCGGCGCGAGCAGGCAAGGCAGGCGGATGAGGGCCGCTGAAACCGGCGAAAGACCGGGGCGCAAGCGACGCCATCGCGTGATCCTTTGCCCGGCGCAGCAGCGGTGCGTGACGTGGCAGGGACGGCGCGGCGACTTTATCGCGAGGCCGAACGGTTCAGGTCAGATCGGCCCGGGTCCATTTCCTGCGGCGATTGGTCCGGCTGAAGCGGTCGATCAGGGTCAGGCCGGCGCGAGCGGGATGACGGCCGCTGAAACCGGCGAAAGGCCGGGGCGAAAACGATGTTATTGCGCGAGCCTTTGCCCGGCGCAGCAGCGGTAGCGTGACGTGGCAGGAACGGCGCGGCGATTTTATCGTCAGGCCGGGCGGTTCAGGTCAGATCGGTCTGGATCCATTCCGGGCTGTGGTGAATATCCACCGTCCGCAACCGCCCCGGCCCGAGGTTGGTAAAGCGATGGGGCACGCCCCCGGGACCGATCAGGACATCGCCGGCCGCCGCTTCGATCACCGTCTCGCCAATCTGATAGCGGGCGCGGCCCTCGACGACGATGAAGGTTTCGGCATAGGGGTGAAGATGCAGGACCGGGCCGGCGCCGACCTCGTCGGTTTCACAACAGACCACGGTGACATCGGTGCCCATCTGCGCCCCGTTCAGGCTGCCGCGCCAGATGCCGGGGCGCCGCTGCCAGTCTTTGGGTGTGAAATGCCGGGCTTTGCTCATTCTTTCTGCTCAGAACGGCACGTCATTGCCGGCACCTGCGGGCTGGACATAGCCCGCCTTGACGTTTTTGAAGCCGGCGGCGAACTGGATTGTCAATGTATCCTCGGCGATGCCCATCACTGTGCCCTCGCCGAATTTCGCATGATTCACGCGGTCGCCCACGCAAAAGCCCACCGCCTCGGCGTCGATCACCACAGATGCCGGCGTTCGCGGTTTTACCTTGCGCTCGGGCTGCTGGCTCATGCGTTTCCACCCCGGCGAGTTATAGACATCTGCCCGTGCCGCGCGATCCTGCATTCCGGCGCCGAAATCCGTGCCGGCCGCCATTGCCGCCGGACCATATCCGGCCCCGTAAAGGCCGGGCGCGGTCAGCACATCGACATGATCCTCGGGCAGCTCGTCGATAAAGCGCGAGGGCAGGGATGATTGCCACTGGCCATACATCCGCCGGTTGCCGGCGAAACTGATCGTGGCCAGCTTTTCCGCCCGTGTGATGCCGACATAGGCAAGGCGGCGCTCTTCCTCCAGCCCTTTCAGGCCGGATTCGTCCATGCTGCGCTGGCTGGGGAACAGACCGTCCTCCCACCCCGGCAGAAAGACGATCGGATATTCCAGCCCCTTGGCGGCATGCAGCGTCATGATCGAAACCGCATCCTGCACCTCGTTATTGTCGCGCTCCATCACGAGGGCGACATGTTCGAGAAACCCCTGAAGATTGTCGAACTCTTCCAGTGCCTTGACCAGTTCCTTGAGGTTTTCCAGCCGGCCGGGCGCGTCGGGCGATTTGTCGTTCTGCCACATCACAGTATAGCCGGATTCGTCCAGAATCCGCTCTGCCAGCCCGACATGGCTGACGTCCGGGTCAATCGCATCGGCGTGCCAGCGGCCCATGGCATTGACGAACTCGCGCAGGTTTGCCCCGCCCTTGCCGCCGATCACGCCGCCGGCGACCACAGCCTGCGCCCCGATCAGCAAAGGTTCGGCCAGTCGCCGCGCCTCGGTCTGAATGATCTGTGTGGCCTTGTCGCCAAGGCCGCGCTTGGGTGTGTTCACGATCCGCTCGAAGGCCAGATCATCGGCGGGGCTGACCGCCAGCCGGAAATAGGCCATGGCATCGCGGATTTCCTGCCGCTCATAAAATCGCGGGCCGCCGATCACGCGGTAAGGCAGGCCGATGGTCAGAAAGCGATCCTCAAAGGCGCGCATCTGATGGCTGGCCCGCACCAGAATGGCGATGTCATTGAGGTCGTGGCGGCCGATACTGCGCCGCGTGCCGGAATGAAAATCCTCGATTTCTTCGCCGATCCAGCGGGCTTCTGCCTCGCTGTCCCAATGGCCGATCAGGCGCACGGGCAGACCGTCCTGCATATCGGTCCACAGCGTCTTGCCCAGACGCCCCTTGTTGGCCGCAATCAGCCCCGAGGCGGCGCCAAGAATATGCGGGGTCGAGCGATAATTCTGTTCAAGCCGGATGACCTGCGCGCCGGGGAAATCACTCTCGAACCGCAGGATGTTGCCGACCTCGGCCCCGCGCCAGCCATAGATCGACTGGTCGTCATCGCCGACGCAGCAGATGTTGCGATGGGACTGGGCCAGCAGCCTCAGCCACATATATTGGGCGACGTTCGTATCCTGATATTCGTCGACGAGGACATAACGGAAACGATCCTGCCACAGCGCCAGAATGTCGGGATGGGCCTGAAACAGCGTCACGCAATGCAGCAGGAGGTCGCCGAAATCCACCGCATTCAGCGCCAGCAGCCGCTCCTGATAGGCGCGGTAAAGCTGGACCCCTTTGCCATCGAAGGCCGTGATTTCGCCGCGCGGCACGCGATCAGGTGTCAGCGCGCGGTTTTTCCAGCCGTCGATCAGACCGGCCAGTTGCCGCGCCGGCCATCGCTTGTCGTCGATATTCTCGGCCGAAATCAGCTGCTTGAGCAGCCGGATCTGGTCGTCCGTGTCCAGAATCGTAAATGACGGCTTCAGATGCAGCCCACCGGCGCCGATCAGCTCGGCGTGGCGGCGCAGGATCTTGACCGAAACGCTGTGAAAGGTGCCCAGCCATGGCATGCCCTCGACCGCCTCGCCCAGCAGGCGGCCGATGCGGTCGCGCATCTCGCGGGCGGCCTTGTTGGTGAATGTGACGGCAAGGATCTGCCCGGACCGTGCCCGGCCTGTGTGGATCAGATGGGCGATACGCGTGGTCAGCGCGCGGGTCTTGCCGGTGCCGGCACCCGCCAGCATCAGGACAGGGCCGTCCAGCGTCTCGACCGCGAGGCGCTGCGCCTCGTTCAGCCCGTCCATATAGGGCAGGGGTGCGCCAGGGCTCAGCCCCATGGCGCGCTGTGACAGGCTCTGCCTTTGTTCGGCGGCCTCGAAAGGGTCATCCTCGTTCATGAAGAGAACATAGCGACGCGCGGGCGCGGCGGAAAGTGGTGTTCTTGAATTGTTCGTGATTGATGATCGCAATTCACCGCCTGCCGGCAGGGCAGGCGCGTTAACCGGACCGAAAGATTCCCGCGGCAGAATGGCTGCATGACGCCCCGATTCGTGCCCTTCCGGCGGCTATGCCAATGCCTGACGCAGATCCGCGATCAGATCATCGGCATGTTCCAGCCCGACCGACAGGCGCAGCAGGCCGGGCGTAATGCCCAGCCGCGCCTTGTCGGCGGCGCTGAGCCGCTGATGGGTCGTGGTCGCCGGGTGGGTGATGATCGAGCGCGCGTCACCGAGATTGTTCGACATCAGAATCAGTTCCAGCCGGTTCAGCGCGGCAAAGGCGGCATCCTTGCCGCCCGCGACCTCAAGCGCGATTATCGTGCCGCCGCTTCCGATCTGGCTCATGGCCAGATCGTGCTGAGGATGGGTGGCAAGTCCGGGATAGATAACGCGCGTCAGCCCGGGATGCCCGCTCAGCGCCTGCGCCACGGTCAGGGCGCTGTCAGCCATGGCGTTGACGCGCAGATCCATCGTCGTCAGCCCGTTCAGCATCAGCCAGGCGGCAAAGGGGCTGATCGCGGCCCCGGTATGTTTCAGATAGGGCTCGGCCTGTTCACGCACGAACTGCCGGGTTGCGCAGATCACCCCGCCGAGCGCGCGGCCCGACCCGTCGATATGTTTGGTTGCCGAATAGATCACCACGTCGGCGCCCAGTTCAACCGCGTGGCTGAAGGTCGGCGTGGCAAAGACGTTATCCACCATGACAAGCGCACCGGCCTGATGTGCGATTGCTGCCACCGCCGCAAGGTCGATCACCTCAAGCGTCGGGTTGGAGACCGTTTCACAAAATACCGCCCGCGTGCCGGGCCGGATCGCGGCGCGCCACTGCGCCAGATCGGTTCCGTCGACAAAGGAGATTTCAACCCCGAACTTTGCCAGCAGATCAAGGATGAACAGGTTCGAGCCGAACAGCGCGCGCGACGAGACGATATGCGCCCCCGGCTCGGCCACGGCCATCAGCGCGCCATTGACCGCCGCCATGCCCGAAGCGGTGGCAAAGGCGTCCTCTGTCCCCTCGAGTGCCGCGATGCGGTCTTCAAACATGCGATTGGTCGGGTTGCCATAGCGGGCATAGATGAACTCATCAGGGCCGACATGCTCGAACCGCGCCTCGGCCTGTTCGGCGCTGTCATAGACGAAACCCTGGGTCATGAACATCGCCTCGGCCATCTCGCCGTATTGGCTGCGGCGGGTGCCGGCATGGACGGCAAGGCTGCGCTTGTGCAGGGATCGCTTGGTCATCGGGGCCTCTTTGGTTCGCGTTTCGGCGTTACTCCTGCCCGGCGGTGATGGCAAGCCGCCGGACGGTCCGGCGGGGGCAGCACGCAGGGCGGCCGGTTGAAATACCGCAGGGCAAAGCCGGTGCGCGCGCCGGGCGGTAGGGTTAAGGTTAAGGTTAAGGTTAAGGTTCACCATGCTCTCATGGCGGCCGTCGCCTGATCGCCGGGATGCGGCATTACCGGGACGCCGCCGCACCGGGGACGCCGCCGCGATAGCCGGGTTGTCCTCATTCATGACGGGTCTGGGCCTGAAAAAAACCGACCAGTGGCGGCCGGACAGACTATCTGCCGGGCCGGCCTGTCGCCGGATTGCGGTCCGCGATGCCCGTCTGCCGGTGCCGGGGCTGACGGTGCTGTGGCATGCAGCACAGGGATAACAGGCGCAAGGATGACGGCGCCGGGAGCGGCGGTGTTGCCGGGCCGGCCTGTCGCCGGATTGCGGTCGCGATACCCGGCAGCCGGCGCCGGGGCTGACAGCGCTGTGGCATGCAGCACAGGGATGGCCTGAGCATGGTTGACAGGCGCTAGGAAGACGTCGAAGGCTGCGGCGGCCTGACCGAGGAACTGACTGGCTCGCCAGACGCCGGATTGCGGCCGCGATGCCCGGCAGCCGGTGCCGGGGCTGGCAGCGCTGTGGCATGCAGCGCAAGGATGGCCAGACCATGCTCGACCGGGGCGAAGAAGTCATCCTTGGCGTCAACAAATACCGCACGGAAAAAAGACCCGATCAACATTCTGGACATCGACGATATGAAGGCGCGCGACAGCCAGATTGCCTGACTGGAGCGCATCCGCAGCAGCCGCGATCGGGCTGCCTGTGACGCGGCGCTGAACGAAATCACCCGCCGCGCCGAACAGGGCGGCAATCTGCCGGAAGCGGCGGTCGGGATTGCAGCGAACGGCGGCATCGCAGCGAACGGCGGTGCGGCTTGGCAGGGGCGCATCCGGGCGGTGGTCGTCTTGCGCCATGGGGTGCGGTCCTCCGGCCATATGTCACGGCGGATTCATCACAGCTTCATGCAGATGTCGTGCGCGCGGGATATCGGCAGGTTGACGAAACGCACAGCGATACTGCCAATGGCCGTGATCCCGCTCAATGCCGGTGACCCGATCCCCGCAGACCTGATGTCGCGGGCAGCGGACCTGCCGCGCGGCGCGCCGCTGATCGTGATGATCCACGGCTATCGCTATTGTCCTGCCAGCCCGCCGCACGACCCTCATCTGGGCATTCTTGCCCCCCGGTCCGCGCCTGTTCAGGGGGGCGGGCGGCTGCGGTCATGGCCGCAATCGCTGGGGCTGAGCGATCGGGGCGCCGAGGGGCTGGGCCTGACCTTTGGCTGGCCGGCACGCGGCACGCTTGGTCAGGTCTATCGCCGTGCCGCCGGGATCGGCGAGGCGCTGGCGCGCAGCCTTGATCTGATCTCGGCGGCGGCGTGCCGGCCGGTTCACCTGATCGGGCATTCGCTGGGTGCGCGTGTCGCGCTCCGGGCGTTGGAGGTGGCGCAGCCGGGCACGATCGGGCGCCTGATCCTGATGGCCGCGGCCGAGCTGCGCCCCGAGGCAGAGCGCGCCGTCGCCTCGCCCGCCGGCGCGCAGGCCGAGATCATCAATGTCACCTCGCGCGAGAATGACATCTTTGATTTCATGCTGGAGGTGACGGTCGGGCGCGGCCGCCGGCCGGCGCTGGGCTTTGGCCTGTCGCAGCCGCGGCACAACTGGCTGGATCTTCAGATCGACGCGGCCGAAACGCGCGCGGCACTTGCTTCGCTGGGGTTCGGCATCGGGGCGGATGTCGTGCGTGCCTGTCACTGGTCGCCCTATCTGCGCGAGGGCATGTTCGATTTCTACCGCGTTGCCATGGGGCAGCCCTGGGCGCTGCCGCTGCCGCTGTTGCGCGCGCATCTGCCGGTCCGGCAGGCCCGCCGCTGGTCGCGACTGTTGCAGGTGCCGGGGCGTGGCGGCGGGTCTCAGTCGTCCTTTTCCAGCGCATAGCGCGAAAACAGCCCGGCATTGGCGATAAAAAAGGCAAACATGATCGCCGGCAGGCCGAAGGTCTTGAAATTGACCCAGGCCGTGTCCGACATGCTGCGCCAGATGATTTCATTCAGCACCGCCAGCCCGATAAACAGCGCGATCAGACGCCGTGTCAGCCGCATCCAGCCTTCGTGCTGCATCGGCAGGGCCTCGCCCATGACCAGTTCCAGCCAGTTGCGGCCGAGCAGCAGCCCCAGACCCAGCAGGCCGGCAAAGATCGCATAGATCAGCGTCGGCTTCATCTTGAAGAAACGCTCGTCATTCAGCCAGACCGTCAGCCCGCCAAAGACGACGACCAGCACCAGCGTCAGCAACTGCATCGCCGAGATTTTGCCGCTGAGCCGCCACAGCGCCAGAACCGAGGCGACGAGGATGGGCACAAAGACCATGGTCGCAACGATAAAGCCGCCGTATTCGGTGCCGCCCATCATGACCGTGCGGTTCCGCATCAGCATGAAGACCACGAAAAAGACGATCAGCGGGCCATATTCCAGCGCGGCCTTGACGGTGGGGCTGACCTTTTTCATCGCTTTATCCTTTCATGGCGGCATTCGGGCGGGCAATGTGACCCGCTGCGGCGGTGTTCTGGCCTGCCCGGCCTCCGGGGGCAAGCCCTGCGGCGCGCGGTCAGTCCAGTCGCACCGTGGCAAGGATCTCTGCCGGCATCTCTTTGGGCATATGCTGCACGATCAGCACATGGCGGGTATCGGCCGGCAGGCTGCGCGGCGCGCCGGCGCCCAGTGTCACCGACAGGCGCAGCGGGGCCTTGCCGTCCCATCGTGCCAGCACCTCGCTGGCGACGACGACATTGTGCATCTGAAGGACGCGGCCATTGTTGTCACCGGCACCGATCTCGACACTGCGCCGGGGCAGATAGCGCACCAGCTGGACAGCAATACCGGAGGGCAGGGTGCCAAGCGGCGTCAGCTCGATCTCGGTGCGGGCGCCTGATACGCGCTGCGTGACGCTGATATGATCGCCCTCGGCCATCTCATGACGGATTGCCGCCATCAGATCGGCCGGCCGCGATTCGTTGATTGCCATCTCGCCGCCGATGACGAACTGGGGCGTGAACAGCGCGCGGGCACCACGCAGCCGGTTATACCCTTTCTGGCGGTTGCTGAATTCCGGCCGCGCAAAGCTGTCGGGCCAGCCGAGATAGTCCCAGTAATCGACATGCCAGCTCAGCGCCAGAACGTCGCGGCGCGCGGCCAGATCGCCCAGCAGATCCTGGGCAGGCGGACAGCCGCCGCAGCCCTGGGCGGTAAACAGCTCGACCACGACGGGCGAGGGGATGCGCGGTCCCTGACGGGCCGGGGTCGCAGGTTTGTGTGACCGAGAACCCGAGGCGGCAGAGGGCGCAGGGTATGACGGACCCGCGCGCGGGGCGAACCCGCCGCCAAAGCCGCTGAACTCCTCGCCCGACAGATCGCCCATGGCGTCGATCACGGCATTCACATCATCCATGATCGTGTCATAGACTTCGGAGATCGCCTGCTCGGTGGCGGATATATCATCTGTGGCGGCCGGGTGGTCATCCTGGATGGCGCCGGGCGTCCCGTGGGGTCCGCCCTGCGGGCTGTCCGCATGTATCGGCCCCGCCCCAAGCATCAGCGCCATCAGCGCCACCACGATATATCCCGTAACCCGCATTCGCGCCTTTCCATGTGACGTCTGCGAGATATGCCATCGCCGCGTGAAACCCAAATCAACGCTGTGTTATACGAAAGTGCCGCGGGGTCCGTTGCACTTGTGCAACGTCGCCTTTTGCGGTATGCAATCGCATACAAACTGCATGCCCGGCACTTGAAACGCTCCGTCGAATGGGGCATTTCAGGCGCGAACCCGCCGAACCCATCAAACCGACAGGGAGGCCCTGATGCCCATCGTCACCGGAACCGATACCGCCAGCACGCGCCGCACGCTGAATGCGGGTGCGCAAAGCGTCGATTACTATTCCATCCCCGCCGCGACCGAGGCAGGTCTGGGCGATTTCTCCAAGCTGCCGGCCAGCCTCAAGGTGGTGCTGGAAAACATGCTGCGCTTTGAGGATGGCGGCCGCACTGTCAGCGTGGACGACATCAAGGCATTCGCCGAATGGGCGCAAAAAGGCGGCCAGAACCCGCGCGAGATCGCCTATCGCCCGGCCCGCGTATTGATGCAGGATTTTACCGGCGTGCCGGCGGTCGTTGACCTTGCCGCGATGCGCGACGGGATCAAGGCACTGGGCGGCGACGCGCAGAAAATCAACCCGCTGAACCCGGTTGATCTGGTCATCGACCATTCGGTCATGATCGACGAGTTCGGCACGCCGCGCGCATTCCAGCGCAACGTCGAGCTGGAATATGAGCGTAACATCGAACGCTATACCTTCCTGAAATGGGGCCAAAAGGCGTTCAACAACTTCCGCGTGGTGCCGCCCGGCACCGGCATCTGCCATCAGGTCAACCTTGAATATCTGGCGCAGACCGTCTGGACCGATACCGACCAGAACGGCGCGACCGTGGCCTATCCTGACACGCTTGTCGGCACCGACTCGCATACGACGATGGTCAATGGCCTTGCCGTTCTGGGCTGGGGCGTCGGCGGGATCGAGGCCGAGGCCGCGATGCTGGGTCAGCCGATTTCCATGCTGATCCCTGAGGTTGTCGGCTTTAAAATCACCGGCGCGCTGCGCGAAGGCGTAACTGCCACCGATCTGGTGCTGAAGGTCGTGCAAATGCTGCGCGCCCATGGCGTGGTGAACAAATTCGTCGAGTTCTATGGCGAGGGGCTGGATCACATGCCGCTGGCCGACCGCGCGACCATCGCCAACATGGCCCCGGAATATGGCGCGACCTGCGGCTTTTTCCCGATCGACAACGAAACCCTGCGTTACCTGCGCCAGACCGGCCGGGACGAAGACCGTATCGCGCTGGTCGAGGCTTACGCCAAGGAAAACGGCTTCTGGCGCGATGCCGATTATGCGCCGGTCTACACCAGCACGCTGGAACTGGATCAGGGCGATGTCGTGCCCGCGATTTCCGGCCCGAAACGCCCGCAGGATCACGTTCCGCTGACCGAATCGGCGCGCGTGTTCGGCGAGTATATCCGCGGCACCCGCAAGATCCCGAACGTGACCCCGGATCAGAACGCGCAGTGGAAAAAGGACGGCGGGGCCGAAGCGCCCAAGGAAATCCCCGGCGATCTGCACGGCTTTGCCTGCGGCCCGGTCGAGGGCGAGGATTACGACCTGCGCGACGGCTCGGTGGTGATCGCCTCGATCACCTCCTGCACCAATACTTCGAACCCTTATGTCCTGATGGCTGCGGGTCTGGTCGCCCGCAAGGCGCGTGCGCTGGGTCTGAACCGCAAGCCCTGGGTGAAAACCTCGCTGGCGCCGGGATCTCAGGTGGTCGAGGAATATCTGAAAGCCGCCGGATTGCAGGAGGATCTGGACGCGCTCGGCTTTAACCTCGTCGGTTTTGGCTGCACGACCTGTATCGGGAACTCCGGCCCGCTGGAACCCGCGATCTCCAAGTCGATCAATGACAATGATCTGGTCGCGGTGTCGGTCCTGTCGGGCAACCGTAACTTTGAGGGCCGGATTTCGCCGGATGTCCGCGCCAACTATCTGGCCTCGCCGCCGCTGGTCGTCGCCTATGCCATTGCGGGCGACATGAATATCGACCTGACGACCCAGCCGCTGGCCCATACGCCCGAAGGCAAGCCGGTCTATCTGAAAGATATCTGGCCGACCTCGAAAGAGGTTGCGGAACTGGTCGACACCATCGTCACGCGCGAGATGTTCCAGACCAAATATGCCGATGTGTTCAAGGGCGACGCGCGGTGGCAGGCGGTGGAAACCACCGACAGCGAAACCTATGACTGGCCGCCGACCTCGACCTATATCCAGAACCCGCCCTATTTCCGCGGGATGAGCAAGGGCGCCGGCGAAATCCACGATATCAAGGGCGCGCGCGTCCTCGCGCTGCTGGGCGACATGATCACCACCGACCACATCAGCCCGGCCGGTTCGTTCAAGCCGACCACCCCCGCCGGTCAGTATCTGACCGAACGGCAGGTGGCGCCCAAGGATTTCAACAGCTATGGCTCGCGCCGCGGCAACCACGAGATCATGATGCGCGGCACCTTCGCCAATATCCGCATCAAGAACGAGATGCTCGACGGTGTCGAAGGCGGATATACCAAAGGCCCCGACGGCCAGCAGGCGGCAATCTATGACGCGGCCATGGCCTATGAGGCCGCGGGCACGCCGCTGATCGTCATTGGCGGTCAGGAATACGGGGCCGGTTCATCGCGCGACTGGGCCGCCAAGGGGACCAACCTGCTGGGCGTCAAGGCCGTCATCGCCGAAAGCTTTGAGCGTATCCACCGCTCGAATCTCGTCGGCATGGGTGTCATCCCGTTCGAGTTCACCGGCGGGGACAGCCGCAAATCGCTGAGCCTGACCGGGGACGAGGTCGTCACCATCGAGGGTCTGGGCGAGGTCAAGCCGTTGCAGATCGTCGATGCGCAGATCAGATATGCTGACGGCACTGAAAAGACCATCAAACTCAAGGCGCGGATCGATACCGAGGTCGAGATTGATTACCTGAAAAACGGTGGCGTGCTGCATTATGTGCTGCGCAATCTGGCTGCGTCGTAAGACGCGCTGCTGAGTGACAGCCCCCGGCCCGCGCGGCCGGGGGTTTTTCTTTGCCCGCAGGTCAGGGGCGGCTTTCGTTGCGGCTCTCCGGTGGCTCTCCGGCGGGTAACGGCGCGCAAACAGGCCGGCCACGCGGGCTTTCCTTTTGACGCCCCCCGCCTGTCTGTTAGGCTTGAGCCGTTCAGCGGTTTCGAGAAGCCAAGATGATTTTCGACATTCTGATAGGTCTGTTTCTGCTCGGCGCGTTCTTTTTCGGCACTCAGTCCGAGACCTCCATGCCGTATCCGGCCCCCGACATCGAACAACCCATGATCGGGCTGGGCGACGATTTCGTGGTTCTGGCGCTGGATGAACTGGACTGCACCCGACCTCCGCAGCCGACGCCCGTCCTGCGCCGGCTGATGGATGATGGCCTTATCCTGGCCGAGAGGCGGGTCGATATGGATGGCTATTCATGCTTTCCCCTGACCGGGGCGGCCGCGCTGGGGCCGATTGTCATCGATTCGGTCTGCGGCGGCGTGCTGGACCCGGCTGAAGGCACCGCAAACCCCGATCTCTATCCACCGGGTGATCAGATCCGCGACGAGGACCGCATTCAGGTTCTGGCCTTTGGCACCCATGAGACAGAGGATTACCTGCTGGACCTTTCTCATGCCATGTATGGTCCGCGCACAATTGCCGAGTCCGGCGTGACTGACCGGCTGTTCACGCAATTCCGTGCGCGCAGCGAAATTTTCTGTGACGACATTCTGGCCGAGACCATTATGCAGTCTGAGGCAGAGGCAGAGGCATGGGCGCGCCCGCCTGTGCCCGGCGTGCCAGCCCCGCCCGCGCCGCAATAGGGGCGGCGTTCAGGCGCTAAACAGGGCCTCGATCCGCGCGGCCTCATCCGCCAGCCCCCATGGTGGGTTGACGACGAACATGCCCGATCCGACCATGCCGTGCCCCGGCTTCGCCGGTGGGAACCCCAGCTCGGACGACAGCGCCGCAGGGAAGGCCGCGCGCAAGCCGGTGACCATGGCGCGCTGGCGCCCGTCGCTCAGCAGCGGATACCACAGCGCCAGCGTGCCGACGTTCCACTTTCGCGCGATATCTTGCAAAAAGGCCGGAATGGCCGCGTAATCAGCCTTTACCTCATAGCTGGGGTCAATCAGCATCAGCCCCCGGCGCGGGGTCGGCGGCACAATGGCGCGCGCCATGGCAAAACCGTCCTGATGGTAAAGCCTCGCCCGGCCCGCGACAGCCGACAATGCCTGATGCTCGGCGGGGTGCAATTCCGCCAGATGGGCGCTGTCGCCGGGCCGCAGAAAATGCTGGGCGATCACCGGAGAGCCGGGATAGGCCCCCGGCCCATGGCCTGCACGCGTCTCGGACAGCGCCCGCATCAGCGGATGCGCGTCATTCAGCCATGCCGCGCGCTCGGCCCGGATGATGCCGGCATCGGCTTCGGCGGTTTTGCGCGCCTCGGGCGAGGTCAGGTCATAAAGGCCACGTCCGGCATGGGTCTCGATATAGGAAAGCGGCTTATCCTTGGCGGTCAGATAATCCAGCATCCATGCCAGAAGCGCGTGCTTGTGCAGATCGGCCGCGTTTCCGGCGTGATAAATGTGCTGATAGGACAACATGCGCCCTTATCCACTGACCGGCCGCAAAAGAAAAGCGGCGGCGCCCAGGGAGGAGGGGGCGCCGCCGCGTCAACGCTGGCCCAGGGAGGAGGAGGGCCGCGGATGGGGTGCGATACAGGCGGGGAGGAGGATGCCCGCATCGCTGACACGACCCGGGGAGGAGAGGGCCGCGTATAGGGTGCGACGCAGGCGGGAGGAGGGTGCCCGCATCGCTGACGGCCGCCCCGGGGAGGAGGAGGGGCTGCCGTGTCCGGTGTTCAGCGGCGCCCCCGCAGGGAGGAGAGCGCAGACGCCGCCGTCACCAGCAAGGCTCCGGGAGGAGGAGAGAGAACCTTGCCGTATCTGTCGGCGGCACCTCCAGGGAGGAGGAGGGGGAGGTGCCGCCTTAACCCGGACCCAGGGAGGAGGGAGGGTCGGGTATTCTGTCCTACTTGCCCCAGGCTGCCTGATTGGCGACCTGCGGGATCATGCTGCGCTCAATGCCCAGATCGGCCAGTTCGCGGGCCGAAAGGCGCGACAGCTCTGCAACCGTGGTGCGATACAGGGCGCGGCGCGCACGGCCTTCCTGAACGCGTGCAATCAGCCCCAGAATGCCGGTGCCGGCCTGCCGCGCCTCGCGGGCGCTCTGGGTGATGATGTCGGTCGATGCCATTTGCCTGATCGCTTCGTCTGCTTGTTTCGTGGTGGCGCTGTCGTCTTGCGCCGTTGGTATGAAGATGGCCGCGATGCTGCGGCTGCACAACATATATCCCTTCAATGCTGCCATGCAGAAAGTGCATCCCTGGGAAGAGGTGAACGAAAATGTGAGACGTCAGATGTCTGTCATGTCTGCGCCGCAGGGTTTGTAGGGCAGCGCTGGAGGCTGCACAGCCCGGATTTTTATCGGGTCAGGGCCACTGACCTGTTAGCGCCTATAGTTTAGCGGCACCGGTTCCATATGACGTTACGTCATTTCAAGAATGGTCTCGTGGCGCCGATTATGATGGACGGCCCGCCGATTTTCCGGGCAGCCGGCCCCCCGGGGGCAGCCTTCGGCATCGGATGTCTGGCGGGGCGGGTGGTCCGGGTCGTTCGGTCGGGTTGGTGATTCGGGTGCGGCAGCATGTGGACCTCGGCAGGCGGTATGCCGTGCCGGGCCGGGCGGGCAGTGGTATCTCTGATCTTGCGGGTGGGAATGGCCGATCAATCCTTTGGGAAATCGTGGGATCGGGTGCCGCCGATGCGAATCACCCCGATGTGATTCAGTGTGATTCCGCGGGGGAGAGCCGGAAATGCTTGCACAAAAGCGGGAATCCTGATCCTCGTCGGGATTTTCCGGGATAATGTGGCTGGGCGGCCGCACACACCATATGTTGTGGCTTCTTTGGATATTCATCCCATTTCTGCTATTCCTGCGATGCGCTGCCGGTGATGTTCATGTAACGTTCACGGCCGCTCGCACATGGTCGGGACTTGGTTGCCCGTCATTTTCCATTGCGTCCCGTAAATTCCCATGGCATCACCAACTCACGGAACGGGCTTAAGGGCGATCAAGACCCGAAGGCGATAGCAGGCTTCATACAGGCACCCGCTCCGACAGACGGCCCCGGATGTGCGAGCAGCACCTCCCCCAAGGTGGCACAGGGGTCGGCCCGCCAACGATGCGGGCCCCAGAAATGGGAACGAGGGCGGCGGATCGGGCGGTGGCAGCAGCCCGGTCCGCCTTTCTTTGCCGGGCAACCGGAGAGGGACAGGATCGCAGGAAAGGCTTGCCGGTGGTGCGCAAGTTCAGAGGCTCGGAAGAGGTCAAGGTGGATGGCAAGGGTCGCATGTCGATCCCGGCCCGCTTTCGCCGCATCTTCGAGAGCGGCGACCCTGATTGGCGCGCCGACAGCCGCGCCCGCATGATCGTCGTCTACGGTCCCGCAAACTGGAAAAAACTGGAATTCTATACCGTCGAGGCCGCCGAGCGTATCGACGCGGAAATCGACCGCCTGCCGCGCGGATCAAGCGAACGGCTGTGGCTGGAAACCCTGATGAACGGCATGGCCACCGAGGCCGAGATCGACAATGACGGCCGGCTGGTCCTGCCCCAGAGGCTGCGCGACAAGATCGGGCTGGAGGGCGAGGCTTTCTTTACCTCCAAGGGCGATTTCATCGAGGTCTGGTCACCGGCGAACTATTCGGAATCGAGCGGTTCGCTGGAGGCGTTCATGGCGCAGTTCCCGGCAGATTTCGATCCGCGCAGTTTCCTGAACGCGGCTTCAGCCCAAGATATACCCGAGGGCTAGGCCATGGCCGCGCCTTCATATGATCCTGATGCCCCACATGTTCCGGTGCTGATCGACCCGCTGATCGCGGCGGTTGCGCCGGTGGCGGGTATCTGGGTGGATGGCACCTTTGGCGCGGGCGGCTATGCGCGCCGGCTGCTGGCGGCCGGTGCCGGTCGCGTCATCGGCATTGACCGCGACCCCTCGGTGCTGGCCATGGCAGCCGGATGGGCGGGGGAATACGGTGATCGTCTGGTGCTGTCGCAGGGGGTGTTTTCCGATCTGGACCGTATCGCGGGCGTGCCGGTTGACGGTGTCGTTCTGGATCTGGGCGTCAGCTCGATGCAGCTGGACCAGCCCGAGCGTGGCTTTTCATTCATGCGTGACGGACCGCTGGATATGCGCATGGGCGATGACGGGCCGGATGCGGCCGAACTCGTCAACCGCGCGGATGAGGCGCTGATCGCGGATGTGCTGTATCACTATGGCGAAGAGCGGGCGGCGCGGCGGATCGCACGGGCCATTGTCGCGGCGCGTCCGCTGCATACGACGGCGGAACTGGCGGCGGTGGTTTCGGCGCAGCTGCCACGACCCAAGCCGGGCCAGAGCCACCCCGCAACGCGCAGCTTTCAGGCGATCCGCATCTGGGTCAATGACGAGTTCGGCCAGCTTGCCGCCGGGCTGGCGGCTGCGGAACGGGCGTTGAAACCCGGCGGATATCTGGCCGTGGTCAGCTTTCACTCGCTGGAGGACCGCGTCGTCAAACGCTTTTTGCAGTCGCGCGCCGCAAGTGCGGGTAGCGGTTCGCGCCACGCACCCGAGGCCACGGTTGCCGCCCCGACCTTCACGCTGCCCTTTCGTCGCGCCGTCGCGGCCTCCGAGGCCGAGACCGCCCTTAACCCGCGCGCGCGCAGCGCCTTTCTGCGCATCGGCATCCGCACGGAGGCGCCGGCCCGCCCGCTGGATGATGCGGCCGTCGCGCTGCCCCGGCTGCCCGTGGGGAAAGGCGGCCGAAGATGAGATCGGTTCTCGCGCTGTTGATTGTGATGGTGGTGATGTCGCTGGCCTTTTGGGCTTACCGCGAGAATTACCGCACGCAGGCGGCACTGAATGAAATGGGCGCGGTGCAGCGCGAAATCGCGGGGCTGCGCGAAGAGCTGGTCGTGCTGCGTGCGGAATGGGCCTATCTCAACCGGCCCGAGCGGCTGCGCGAGCTGGTGGCGCTGAACGCCGGGCGGCTGAACCTTGCGCCGATCAGTGCTGATCAGTTCGTCGATGTTCCCAAGGTTGCCTTTCCGCCCCCGCCGGTGCGCGGCCCGCCGCGCCGTCCCGAGAATTTCATCCCCCCCGACGGGGCCGAGATCACCGACGCCGACCCAAGCCCGTCCGAACAGGAGCCTCAGTGATGATCCGCATTCCGCTGCGCCCGCTGGCCCGCATCCTTCGCGCCCGGGAAACCGGGCAGGATCCCGACGCGATCGAGGCCGAGAACCGCGCCCGCCGCCATGCCGAGATCCAGGATCGCGCCCGCAAACGGGCCGAGGGGCGTCTGGTGTTCATGGCCATGGGCTTTCTCATCGCTTTCGGCACGGTCGGGCTGCGGATGGGCGCGCTGGCGGCATCCGATCCGGCAGAGCCGCGCGCGCAGGCCACCGGGGCGCAGATCATCAGCCAGCGTGCCGATATCACCGACCGCAAGGGCAGGGTGCTGGCGACCAATATGCTGACCCACAGCCTCTATGCCCAGCCCAACCAGATGGTTGACGGTGCCCGCGCGGCCGAGGCGCTGGCGCGGATCTTTCCTGATCTGGACGGCGCGCGGCTGGCGCAGGATTTCACCAATCCGAACCGCAAGTTTCTGTGGATCAAGAAAAAGATCAGCCCCGAACAGATGCAGGCCGTCCATGATATCGGCGAGCCGGGTCTGCTGTTTGGCCCGCGCGAGATGCGGCTTTATCCCAATGGGCGCAGCGCCAGCCATATTCTCGGCGGTGCGGGCTTTGGTGCCGAGGGCGTCAATTCGGCCGAGGTGATCGGCACCGCCGGGGTTGAAAAGGCTTTTGACGGCTGGCTGCGCAACCCCGCGAACGAAGGCGCGCCGCTGCGTCTGTCGATCGACCTGACCGCGCAATCCGCAATGGAAGAGGTGCTGGGTGCGGGCATGCGGCGCATGAACGCCAAAGGCGCCGCCGGCGTCCTGATGGAGATCGACACCGGCGAAATCATCGCCATGGCGAGCCTGCCCGATTTCAACCCCAATGACCGGCCCACGCCGCTGCTCAAGGGGGATCCTTCGGACAGCCCGCTGTTCAACCGGGTGGTGCAGGGCCAGTATGAACTCGGCTCGACCTTCAAGATCTTTCCGATTGCGCAGGCGATGGACCTGCGGCTGGTCAATCCCAATACCCATATCAACGCGCGCTCGCCGATGAAGATCGGTAAATATTCAATCCGTGATATTCACAGCTATGGCGACAGCCTGTCAGTCGCCGATATCATCGTGAAATCCTCGAATGTGGGCACGGTGCGGGTCGCGCAGATGATCGGGGTCGAGCGGCAAAAGGACTTTTTGCAGAAGCTTGGCTTTTTCGATCCGACCACCGTCGAGATGGTCGAGGCCCCGACCGGCCGGCCGATCGTGCCGTCACGCTGGCCGGCAGTGACGGCGGCAACGGTCAGCTTTGGTCACGGGCTGGCGGCCAGCCCGCTGCATCTGGCGTCGGCCTATGCGACGCTGGCCAATGGCGGGCGCAAGGTCACCCCGACGCTGGTTCACGGCCGCACCCGCGCGCCGGGCGAACAGGTGCTGTCTGAACAGGCGGCAAAGCTGTCGATGAACCTTCTGCGCGAGGTCGTGGTGCGCGGCACCGGGCGCTCGGGCAATGTTGCGGGCTATCAGATCGCCGGCAAGACCGGCACCGCCGACAAGCCGCGCCCCGGGGGGGGCTATTACAAGAACCGCGTTGTTGCGAATTTCGCCGCCGTCTTTCCCTCGGACAGGCCGAAATATGTGCTGGTTGTGACGCTGGATGAACCCACCGGCATGCTGGGCGGTGGCGAAAGCCGCGTGGCCGGTGCAACCGCCGTGCCGGTCGCCGCCGATCTGATCCGCCGTCTGGCGCCGGTTCTGGGCTTGCGCCCGGTTGATACGACGCCTCTGCCCGACATTGAAGCACCCCCCGGAACCGGGTTAAAGGTCGCCGCAAAAGATTGACGGAGAAATCATGAGCCAGGACCAGAAGCGGCTGTCCCAACTGGGGCTGAGCGCCATTGCCGGGCACGACCCCGCGATCACCGGCATCTCGGTTGACAGCCGCACGGTCCGGCCGGGTCATCTGTTCGCGGCGCTGCCCGGATCGGCGCTTCATGGCGGGGAGTTCATTCAATATGCCCTGCGCATGGGCGCGGCGGCGGTGCTGACCGACGCGGCCGGCGCTGCGCTGGCGGCCGATCATCTGCGCGGCTGGGACGGCGCGCTGATCGTGGCCGAGGACCCGCGCGCGGCGCTGGCGGGGGCGGCGGCGCTGTGGTCGGGCGCGCAGCCCGAATATATGGTTGCGGTGACCGGAACCTCGGGCAAGACCTCGGTCGCGACCTTCACCCGCCAGATCTGGCAGGCGCTTGGCCACAAGGCGATCAGCCTTGGCACGATGGGCGTCGAGGGCGATTTCGAGGCCCGGCTGGCCCATACCACGCCCGAACCCGTGACCCTGCACCGCGTGCTGGCCGAGGCCGCGCGCGCCGGCATCACCCATGCCGCGATGGAGGCATCGTCCCACGGGCTGGATCAGCGCCGGCTGGACGGGGTGCGGCTGATGGCCGGGGCTTTTACCAATTTCAGCCAGGATCATCTGGATTATCACGCCGGCTTTGACGAATATTTCGCGGCCAAGGCGCTGTTGTTCAGCCATATCCTCAGCCCCGGCGAGGCGGCGGTGATCAATACCGACAGCGAGCGCGGCCGGCAGATGGCCGATATCGCCCGCGAGCGCGAGCTGGCGCTGATGACGGTCGGGCGGGACGCGGATTGTGACCTGCGCATCCTCGCACAGCGCTATGACGCCACCGGGCAGGAACTGCGCTTTGCCTGGCAGGGACAGGCGCAGCTGGTCCGGCTTAACCTGATCGGCGGCTTTCAGGCGGAAAACGTGCTGGCGGCGGCGGGTCTGGCCATCGCGACCGGCGACGAGGCCGAGGCAGTGCTGGCATCCCTGCCGGGGTTGACGACGGTGCGCGGGCGCATGCAGCTGGCTGCGCAGCGCAACAATGGTGCGGCGGTCTTCGTTGATTACGCCCACAAGCCCGGCGCGGTGATCGCGGCGCTGCAATCGCTGCGCCCGCATGTGATGGGCCGGATCATCGTCGTGCTGGGCGCGGGCGGCGACCGCGACCGTGGCAAGCGGGTGGTGATGGGCGAGGCGGCAAAGAATTTCGCTGATGTGGTTTATATCACCGATGACAACCCGCGGACCGAAGATCCGGCGGCAATCCGGGCCGAGGTGATGGCAGGCGCCGGCCGCGATGCGGTTGAAATCGGTGACCGGGCCGAGGCGATCCTGCGCGGCGTTGATGCGCTGCAACCCGGCGACGCGCTTTTGATTGCGGGCAAGGGGCATGAGACCGGGCAGATCGTCGGCAATGACGTCTTTCCCTTTGATGATGCCGAACAGGCATCGGTCGCGGTCGCGGCTCTGGACGGGCGGATCTGATGGCGCTCTGGACCTCTGAGGATGCGGCGGCGGCGACGGGCGGCCGGGTTACCCGGCCATGGCAGGCCGATGGCGTCAGCATCGACACCCGCACGATCCGGCCGGGCGATCTTTTCGTGGCGCTTCAGGCGGCGCGTGACGGGCATGATTTCGTTGCCGCCGCATTGGCGCGCGGGGCGACGGCGGCGATGGTCAGCCACCGCCCCGCAGATCTGCCCGCCGATGCGCCGCTGCTGGTCGTCGATGATGTGCTGGAGGCGCTGGAGGCACTGGGCCGTGCCGGCCGGGCGCGCATCTCGGGCAAGGTCATCGGCGTGACGGGATCGGTCGGCAAGACCTCGACCAAGGAGATGCTGCGCGCGGCCCTGAACGGGCAGGGGCAGATTCATGCCGCCGAAGCCAGCTATAACAACCATTGGGGCGTGCCCCTGACGCTGGCGCGGATGCCCGCCGACACGGATTTCGCCATTATCGAGATCGGAATGAGCAATCCCGGCGAAATCGCGCCGCTGGCCCGGCTGGCCCGCCCTCATGCCGCGCTGATCACCACCATCGCGCCGGCCCATATCGGCGCCTTCGGCAGTCTCGAGGGGATCGCGCATGAAAAGGCCGCCATCTTTTCCGGGCTGGAACCGGCAGGGGCGGCGATCATCCCGGCCGGGCTGGACACATCCGGCATTCTGCGTGCCGCCGCCGATGCCGCCGGTGCCCCGATCCTGAGCTTTGGCGCCGATGGCGAGGCGCGGCTGATCGACGCCACCCCCGAGGGCGAGGGGCTGGCAGTGCGCGCGGCGCTGTCGGGCCGGCCTGTGCGTTTCGCGCTGCGATCACTCGGGCCGCATTTCGCGATGAACGCCATGGGGGTGCTGGCCACGATCAGCGCGACCGGCGGTGATGTCGATCAGGCCGCGCAGGCGCTGGCGGACTGGCAGCCGCCGCAGGGCCGCGGCGCGGTCGAGGATCTGGGCGCCATCCGGCTGATCGACGATGCCTTTAACGCCAACCCTGCCTCGATGCGGGCCGGTCTGGCCACGCTGGCGCGCCTGCCCGGCCTGCGCCGTGTCGCGATTTTAGGTGATATGCTGGAACTGGGTGCAGGTGAAATTGCCGATCATGCCGCACTCGCGGATGATCCGGCGATGGCATCGGTTGATGTCGTCCATTGTGCCGGCCCATTGATGCGGCATCTGCATGCGGCGCTGCCCGAGGGGCGCCGGGGGATATGGGCGGAATCCGCCGATGCACTGGCAAGCCGTCTGGACGAGATGGTCTGTCCCGGCGATACGGTGCTGGTCAAAGGCTCGAAAGGGTCGCTTATCAGCCGCGTCGTCACGGCGATGCGCAAGGCCGGGAACACGGCCACCGTTACGGGGACATGATCCATGCTATACTGGCTGTATGAACTGACCGGCGGACAGGGACCGTTCAACCTGTTTCGCTATATCACCTTTCGCGCGGGCGGGGCGTTCTTTACGGCGCTGATCTTTGCCTTTCTGTTTGGCCGGCCGCTGATCGAATATCTGCGCCGGGTCCAGAAAAAGGGCCAGCCGATCCGTGACGATGGCCCCGAAACCCATTTCATCAAGGCCGGCACGCCGACCATGGGCGGCATTCTGATCCTGTCGGCACTGCTGGTCGGCACATTGCTCTGGGCGCGGTTGTCGAACGGCTATGTCTGGATCGTGCTGATGGTGACCTACGGCTATGCGGCGATCGGCTTTGCCGATGATTTCGCCAAGGTCAGCAAGCATAACACCAAGGGCGTTTCGGGCCGGGTGCGCATGGCGCTGGGGCTGGGGCTGGCGCTGATCGCCTCGGTCTGGGCGGCCTGGCTGCACCCCGAGGCGCTGACCAACCAGCTTGCACTGCCATTTTTCAAGGACACGCTGATCAGCCTGTCGCTGTTCTTTGTGCCCTTTGCCATGGTGGTGATCGTCGGTGCGGCCAATTCGGTCAACCTGACCGACGGGCTGGACGGTCTGGCCATCATGCCGGTGATGATCGCGGCCGCCACCTTTGGCGTCATCGCCTATATGGTCGGCCATGCCAATTTCGCCAATTATCTGGGCCTGCATTATGTTCCCGGAACGGGCGAGCTGGTGATCTTTGTCGCCGCGCTGATCGGCGGGGGGCTGGGTTTTCTGTGGTATAACGCGCCGCCGGCTGCGGTGTTCATGGGTGATACCGGCAGCCTTGCCCTCGGCGGGGCGCTGGGCGCCATCGCGGTCGTCACCAAGCACGAGATCGTGCTGGCCATCGTCGGCGGCCTGTTCGTGGTCGAGGCGCTGAGCGTCATCATTCAGGTGCTTTATTTCAAGCGCACCGGAAAGCGCGTCTTTCTGATGGCGCCGATCCACCACCACTTTGAAAAGAAGGGCTGGAAGGAAAGCCAGATCGTCATCCGCTTCTGGATCATCGCGCTGATTCTGGCGCTGATCGGTCTGGCGACGCTGAAGCTGCGCTGAGCATGGATGACGCGGCATCGGGCGCCCCCGCCGCCCCGTCCGATGCGGCGGCTGACCCGGATGCCGGCCCTCGCGCCTCATCAGCCGGTGGCCCCGCGCCCCTGCGAGAGATCGCGGCCGAGCCCTATTTCAAAAGCTGGGATGACGCTGCTGCCAGATTGGTGCGCAGCGTGTTCCTGTTGGGTGCGGGCGGTCTGGGGCTGCTGTTTTTGCCGGTTGTCTTTGGGCCGGTGGTCGGGGTTCTGGCTGCGCCTGCCTCTTTCGGGGGGCTTTATCAGTTCATCGTAACCTTGTTTGCCGCGCTGATTTTCATGGCCGGCGTGATCGGCAGCCTGATCTGGGGCGCGGTCGTGCTGCTGGGCGCGATCAACGCGGCGATCATCGCGGCCTCGCAGGACATGCCCGAGGCGGCCGGCCGTATCAGTTCGGGCCTGCTGCGTCTGTTCAGCCGTGAACGGCGCTTTGTGGCAATGGTCTTGCCGGCGATGTCGCTCAGCGTCATTCTGGTTGTCGTGCTGATATCCGGGATCAGCGCATCGAAGGACCTGATCCGGGATGTGTTTCGCGCAACAGGAGTTTTGTCGCCATGATCCCCGTCCAAGGTGTCACCGGCCAGGCCATCGCCGTTCTGGGCCTCGGCCGTTCGGGCCGGGCCACCGCCGCCGCGCTGGCGGCGGGCGGGGCGCAGGTCATCGTCTGGGACGACGGGCAGGAGGCCCGCGCCATGGCCGCATCCGAGGGGATGGAGCTGCGCGATCTGACCGAGATACGGGCCTGGGACGGGGTGGCGGCGCTGATTACCAGCCCCGGCATTCCCCATCTTTACCCCCGCCCGCATCCGGTGATCGCCGTGGCGCTGGAACTGGGGGTGCCGGTCGATAACGATATCGGGCTGTTCTTTCGCAGCTTTGCCACCCCGGACTGGGACGGATACGACGTGACCCCGCGCGTCATCGCCGTGACCGGATCGAACGGCAAGTCGACGACCTCGGCGCTGATCCACCATATCCTGCGTGCGGCGGGCCGTCCGGCACAGCTGGGCGGCAATATCGGCACCGGCGTCCTGTCGCTGGAGCCGGCCCATGACGGCGAGGTCGTCGTGCTGGAGCTGTCCTCTTACCAGACGGACCTTGCCCGCAGCCTGACACCCGATGTCGCCGTCTTTACCAATCTGTCGCCCGATCATCTGGATCGCCACGGCGGGCCGGGCGGCTATTTCGCGGCCAAGCGGCGGCTGTTTGCCGAAGGCGGGCCGGATCGTTGCGTCATCGGCGTCGATGAGGTTGAGGGGCGCTTTCTCGCGGGGCAGATGGCACTGGGCGCGGCTGATGATCGCGTGATCCGTGTGTCCGCGCACGAGCGGCTGGACCGCTTTGGCTGGTCGGTCTCGGCGCGCAAGGGATTTCTGGCCGAATATCGCAAGGGGCGTCAGATCGCCTCGGTCGATCTGCGCGGCGTGACCGGGCTGCCGGGGGCGCATAATCACCAGAATGCCGCCGCCGCATGGGCCGCCTGCCGCGCGACCGGCCTTGCCCCGCGCGAGATCGAGGCCGCATTTCACACATTCGCGGGCCTGCCCCATCGCAGCCAGACCGTGCGCGAGCTGGACGGTGTGCGTTGGGTCAACGATTCAAAGGCGACGAATACCGATGCCGCCCAGCAGGCGCTGCGCGCCTTTGAGCGCACGCGCTGGATCGCCGGCGGGCTTGGCAAGGAAGGCGGGATCGAGGCCCTGTTGCCGCATCTGGGGCATGTGGTCAAAGCCTATCTGATCGGCCATTCGGCGCGCGATTTCGCGCTTCAGCTGGGTGAGACGCCCCATGAGGTCGTCGATACGATGGATCAGGCCGTTGCCCGCGCCCATGCCGAGGCCAGCCCCGGCGAGACCGTGTTGCTGGCCCCTGCCGCCGCCAGTTTCGACCAATATCCGAATTTCGAAAAGCGGGGCGAGCATTTCACCGCGCTTGTCACCGCGCTTGAACCGCGCCGGTAACACGCCTGCCGTGGTTGTCTGCGGCCCGGCTTTGGTGGAACTCGCGCCGGATCAGCGGGCTAAAGCGGTGCGGGATCTGTGACGGAACCGTCAGCCCGGCCCGTGGCCTTGCCGTGGCGACGATCAGACGCAGTGCCTGCCCTGTAGCCCGTGATCTCTGCGCGCGGCGCTGTCTTACCGGTGCCGGGAAGATGGCACGCGGTTCGGTCGCCGACGGGCAGAGCTGTGGGCAGAGCGGTTGCCCGATCAGGCGATGACGGGCGCATGTCTGGAATACAGGCAATCCGCGCGGCGATTTTCGGCAGGCATCGGTCGCCACAGCCCGGCCGCGCAGCCCGGATCTGATCGGGGCTGTTCTCGGGCGATCTGTCCGATGGCTGACACAGCCCTATGCATCAGCGATGCCGGTCAGGCCGTGCAGGGATAACGCGATGCCGCCGGACAGGGCTGACGGTCGCGGCTCAGGGCCGCTGGGACGACAGAAACCGCGCCGCCATAAAGCCGTTGCGCCCCTGGGCGTCGCGGATCTCGACCCAATTGTCGGGCGCCGGACCGATGACGGTCACGGACTGGCCACGGGACAGCCGCCCGATCACCGCGTCCCCGGTGGTCGGGCCGGCACGGAAGTTCACCGAATTGGCGGTCACATACAGCAGGTCGCTTGCCGCGACCTCCAGCGGGGGCGGCGGTTCGGACCCGGCGAATTCGGGTGAGGGGCGCAGATCAGGCCCGGCAAAAGGGGACGCCTGCTGCGGTGTCTGTTCGACCTCCGAGGCGGGGACCTGCGCCGTGCCCTCGGGCTGGCGCGGGTTCAGAGAGATGCGCACCGGCGCGGCCTCGGGTGTCGCGGCCTCCTGCGGCGTTGCGGTGGCCGTGGGGGGCGCGACGCGGACTGATCGGCCTTCACCGCCGCCCAGCACCCACATCGCCCCGAACAGCCCCAGTAATGTCACCGCAATCAGCCTGAACATCCGCTCTCCCGTTCCTGTTCAACGTGCCGGCCGGATCACAGGTCACGGCCGGCCCCGCGCGCTCGCGCCGCGATACGCCGGGTTAACGCAACAGGCAAGCCCGCCGTTCCGCCGATGGCGCATGGTCCGGTGCATTTCGACTGGACCGGCCCGGCCTGCCGGCCTAAATCCGTCCTATGTCTGACGATCTCATCCCCGAGCAACCCGAAAACCTCAGCCTGGAACCGCTGTCGCGTGCCATTGGCGAGCGTTACCTGACCTATGCGCTGTCGACGATCATGCACCGGGCTTTGCCCGATGCGCGCGACGGGCTGAAACCGGTCCATCGCCGCATTCTGTATGCGATGCGCGAATTGCGCCTGTCGCCGGGCGGGGCTTTTCGCAAATCGGCCAAGATCGCCGGCGATGTGATGGGCAACTATCACCCGCATGGCGATGCGGCGATCTATGATGCCATGGCGCGGCTCGCGCAGGATTTCGCGATGCGTTATCCGCTGGTCAACGGGCAGGGGAATTTCGGCAATATCGACGGCGACAGCCCCGCCGCCTCGCGTTATACCGAGGCGCGGCTGGCGCAGCCGGGCGATGTGCTGATGGAGGGGCTGGCCGAGGATGCGGTCGATTTCCGTCCGAATTACGATGGCACGCTGACCGAACCGGTCGTGTTGCCCGCGGCCTTCCCGAACCTGCTGTGCAACGGTGCATCGGGCATTGCGGTTGGTATGGCCACCAATATTCCGCCCCATAACCTGCACGAGGTCATCGACGCCTGTCTGCATCTGATCAAGACGCCGGACGCGCGCGACGACACGCTGCTGAACTTCGTGCAAGGCCCTGATTTTCCGACCGGCGGCGTGCTGGTCGAAACCCCCGATGCGCTGCGCGAGGCCTATCGGACCGGGCGCGGCAGCCTGCGGTTGCGCGCCCGGTGGCGGCAGGAGGATCTCGGCCGGGGCACATGGCAGATCGTGGTGACAGAGATCCCGTATCAGGTTCAGAAATCCCGCCTGATCGAGCGTCTGGCCGAGCTGATCCAGACCAGAAAGCTGCCGATCCTTGCCGATGTGCGCGACGAATCCGCCGAGGATATCCGCATCGTGCTGGAGCCAAAGACCCGCAGCGTCGACCCCGCCCAGTTGATGGCGGCGCTGTTCCGGGTCTCGGATCTGGAGACCCGTTTCGGGTTGAACATGAACGTGCTGATCGACGGGCGGGTGCCCCGTGTCTGCTCGCTCAAGGAGGTGCTGCGCGCCTTTGTCGACCATCGCCGCGACGTGCTGCTGCGCCGCTCGCGCTTTCGTCTGGACAAGATCGCCTCGCGGCTGGAGGTTCTGGAAGGGTATATCATTGCCTTCCTCAACCTCGACCGGGTGATCGAGATCATCCGCTATGATGACGACCCCAAGGCCGGGCTGCTGGCCGAGGACTGGGCGCCGGCCGGCGCGGCGGCGGCGCTGCACCTGACTGAAACGCAGGCCGAGGCGATCCTGAACATGCGCCTGCGCGCGCTGCGCAAGCTCGAAGAGATGGAGTTGCGGGCCGAGCGTGACAGGCTGCGTGACGAGGGCGCCGGGCTTGAGGCGCTGATCGCCGATGAGGGCGCACAATGGGACCGCGTTTCGGCAGAACTGCGCGAGACCCGCAACCAGTTCGGAAAATCGGCCGAGGGCGGCATGCGCCGCACCGAGATCAGCGCGTCCGAGGATGTCCAGCCGCTCGATATGGATGCGATGATCGAGCGCGAGCCGGTGACGGTCATCCTGTCAAAGATGGGCTGGATCAGGGCGATGAAGGGCCATCAGCCGCTGGAGGCCGAGGTCAAGTTCCGCGATGGCGACGGACCGTTCATGGCCCTGCATGCAGAGACCACGGACAAGCTGATGCTGTTTGGATCGAACGGGCGGTTCTATACGCTCTCGGCCAATGATCTGCCCGGCGGGCGCGGGCTGGGCGAACCGGTGCGCCTGATGGTCGATCTGCCCAATGATGCGGCCATCGTCGATCTGTTCGCCTGGCGTGACGGGGTGAAATACCTCATCGCGTCCAAGGCGGGGGACGGGTTTGTCGTCAATGCCGCCGACATCCTTGCCCAGACCAAAAGCGGCAAGCAGGTGCTGAACGGCACTGCCCTGCTGTGCCGGCCGGTCTCGGGCGATCACGTTGCCTGTGTGGGTGAAAACCGCAAGATGCTGGTCTTTGCGCTGTCCGAACTGCCTGAAATGGCGCGCGGCAAAGGTGTGCGGCTGCAAAAGTTCAAGGATGGCGGGCTGTCGGATGCGATCTGCCTGACGCTGGCCGAGGGGCTGCGCTGGCAGGAAAGCGGCGGGCGCACCCGGACCGAACCCGATCTTGGCGAATGGCTGGCCAAACGCGCAAGCGCCGGGCGCATGGCCCCGCGCGGATTTCCGCGTAACAATAAATTCAACGAGGCCGCGGACCGGTAACGCCCGCGCCTTCGTCACCGCCCATGGATATTTATGGACAAGAGAAAGCCACGGCTTCTTCTGTCCTCAAATATCCCCGCCGGAGGCATCCGGCATCGCCTCTGGTCACTGCGCTGGCGGGGCCGCCCGGCGGCAGACACCGCGCGGCCATGAGTACTTGGACAAAAAGGAAAACCTCAAGCCAAGTGCTTGACCCGGGCGTGCCCGATGCCCCCATGGCTCCGGCATGGCACGTGACCATATGCGCCATAAAAAAGGGGGCCGCTGAACGCGCCCCCTTTTATGTTCCCTTCGGAACGTGATGCCGCGCCGGAAGGGCGGCTGTTTTCAGATCAGCTGTTGCTTTGCGGCGGTAGGATGACCGGGCCGGTCGTGGCCGTCTGGTCCAGAGCTTTGCGCGAACAATCGGCCGAGGCCGGAAGTGCTGCAAGCATCAATGCCGCTGCGGCGAGTGCCGCGCCGAATTTCGTCATGTAAGCTCCTTTCATGCTGTGGCAGGTCAGGGCTGCGGAAGCGGCAGGTCCCTCTGCCGGCTTCCTGATCAGGGTCTCATATATGACGATTCGATGATACTCACGGCTTCGTGATCTCGTCGCGCACCTCTTTCTGGCCGTGGATCATCGGGCCGACCAGATCCTCGTGCTTCCAGAAGCGATAGAACAGGATCACCGCAACATGCAGCAGCACCAGGATCAGCACGATCATTGCGCCGGTATGATGCCAGCCCACCGCCGCGCTTGCGGTCTGGCGGCTGACGGATGATGCCAGCGGGCCGACATTGATGAAATCATCCGGGTCCGAGATCAGCCCCGTCGTCACCTGCGCGGCCAGCACCGCCAGCATCGCAATCACCGACAGCGCACCCAGCGGGTTATGGCCGGGCCAGTAACTCGGCTCGCGCAGAAATATCTGGCGCATATAGGCGGCGGTTGTGCCCGGTCCGCGCAGGAAATGGGCAAAACGCGCCGGTGCGGGGCCGGCAAAGCCCCAGATCAGCCGAAAGACCAGCAGCCCCGCAACGATATAGCCGCACCAGAAATGCAGCGTCATCTGGTTCGGCCCGAACTGACCCAGCAGCCAGGCGGCGATGACAAAAAAGGCCAAAAGCCAGTGGAATCCCCGCAACAGGGGATCCCACAGCCTGATCTTTCGCCTGCCCGGCGCCGCGCCGGGATTTACGCCTCCGGCCATGGCGCTTACCGTTTGCGATAATTGTCGTGGCAGGCCTTGCAACTGCCGCCAAGCGCCTGAAGCACCGGGCCGATATCTGCGGCACCGCCGGCAACCCGGTCGCCCGCGCCGGCCGCGGCTTCCTGAAACTGGGCGTATTTGGCGGCGAAATCATCGGGGTTCTGCCATACCGCCTGAAGCGCTCCGGTCTCGACCCCGTCATCGGGTGCGCTGCCCTGAATGAACAGCCCCGCGATGTCATAGCCGGCAAGCGCCGCGATATTATTGCCGGCGGTGCGTGCCGCCGCTTCGTCATAAGGGATATCGCCGCGGGCCATGCCAGACAGCGTTCCCATGTCGATATTGAGCATCTTCATATAGCCTTCGCGCGCCTCGATGGCGTCTTCGATGGCATCTTCGGCAAGGGCGCCCATCGGCGCAATAACTGGAGCGGCCGCGAGGATGGCAGCGATGAACAGTCTCATATCAACCTCCGTAGGTAGCGTAAAAGAATAGTCAAACAGTGGCAGAGAGACGGGCCGGGGGCAATGCAGCCGCCTGCCGGGGTCGATCACAGATGCGCCAACTGACCGGATTGCCTGAAAAAAAGACGGGCACCGCTCTGGTGCCCGTCACGCGTGCGTTAACTGTCGCGTCCTGCGTCAGCTATACAGGTTCTGGACGCCGACCTGCTGATGGATCTGGTTGACCATCTGCGGCTGAAGGCCCAGCGATTGCGCAAGATCATGCAGGTAGCGCGCCTCTTCCTGGCTGTCGAAGTCGATGGCCATGACCGACATCAGATAGACCTGAGCCTCCAGCCCCTTGGGGACTTCGCGCGCCAGCGCGGCCGCATCGACCGGCGCCGCCATCTGCTCGCGCAGAAAGGCACGCTCCGCATCGTCAAGATCGCCCAGCTCGCCCATCAGGCGCTGTTTCTCGCCCTCGTCGATCTTGCCATCAGCCTTGGCCGCCTGAATCATCGCGCGCAGCATCAGGCCGGCAACGGCGTTCTGTTCCGCCGTCGGGGCGATTTCCGGCTCATCACGGCGGCTGAGCGAGTCGTTGAGCAATTCGCCGAATGAGGCATCATTGCTGGCCTGCGCGCCACGGCTGGCCAGCCCGCCGGCCGCCGCCCCGCCCAAAAGCCCGCCAAGAAGATCACCGATCCCGCCGCCCTGCGCAGTGCTGCTGGTCTTGGTTCCGCCGGTCAGCTGACCCAGAAGATCACCCAGCCCGCCCGCGCCCGA
This sequence comes from Paracoccus sp. (in: a-proteobacteria), assembly GCA_030538705.1. GTDB lineage: Bacteria > Pseudomonadota > Alphaproteobacteria > Rhodobacterales > Rhodobacteraceae > Paracoccus. Next base: position 48,289 of record JAUNTL010000013.1, read on the forward strand.
TCCACCCGAGCCGCGCGCGCTGTTGGTCAGCTGATCGAGCATGCCGCCCAGCCCGCCCGAGGCACCGGTCGAGTTCGGCCCGCCATAACGCCGCCCGCTGCCTGCGCTGCCAGAGGGCTGGCCGCCCAGCACCTGCCCCAGCAGATCGTCGATGCTGCCCCCGCTGCCTGACTGGCCGCGGCCCTGCGTTCCCTGGGTGATCTGGTCCAAGAGGCCGCCACCGGTGCGGCGCGAACCTGATTGCGTCTGACGCGCGCCGGCGTTCTGCATCATCGTGCTCATGCCCTTGGCGACCAGCACACCGGCGGCCACGCGGGCAAGGGTTTTCATCAGACTCATCTCGGTTCTCCAAATCCGAACGGATGCCCGCGCGGAATGCCGGGCATGCTGCGGGATTCCAACGCGATTTGACCCGCCGGGTTCCATGTGCATCGCAAGGGCCGCGAAGCCCTGCGCACCCTTGATTTTTCCCGAATCTGCTTTTATCTCGCCCCCGATACGACAACCGGGGAACGGACCGCCATCTGCCCCGATCAAGGAGGCCCTAATGGCAAAGGCAAAATTTGAACGTAACAAGCCGCATGTCAACATTGGCACGATCGGTCACGTTGACCACGGCAAGACGACGCTGACGGCTGCGATCACCAAATATTTTGGTGAATTCAAGGCCTATGATCAGATTGACGGCGCGCCCGAAGAAAAGGCGCGGGGGATCACGATCTCGACCGCTCACGTCGAATATGAATCGCCCAACCGCCACTATGCGCATGTCGACTGCCCCGGCCACGCGGACTATGTGAAGAACATGATCACCGGCGCGGCCCAGATGGACGGCGCGATTCTGGTGGTGAACGCCGCTGACGGCCCGATGCCGC
>JAUNTL010000121.1 GCA_030538705.1 Paracoccus sp. (in: a-proteobacteria)
TGTTTGCAGTCGATCATCCCGACAAAAGCATGGCCGCGAAGAACCGTATTGCAGCACGAAAAGAGCGCCAACGGCGTGCTGTCGATGAACAGGCGCGCCGGAGCTACAAGAGATGATAGACCATTAAGGTCCTTGGCTTCCTCCTGCATCAATTATCCGTTTTTGTGGACTACTGCAGTTTCTGCTAAGGTCCGGACTGCCTCGCCTTGCTGTCAACACCGATCGAAAATACCGCGTATTGCACGAACGGCGGGTTTGATGAAGCCGCGGTGCAGCGCTGCGCCTGTCACCAAAGTCCGATTTGGGCCGCTCCTCACCCCTCGACCAATTGCCAGAACCCATGTTTCCGCCCGTGTTTCTGCCTGAGTGCGGCAACGAATTGTTCATGTGCGGGGAAACCGCCGTGATCGTCGATGACCTGCTCGCTCGACTGGCATTCGGCAAGGTGGCGGGCGGCGTAGCGGTACCGCTTGGCTTTCCCGCCATCCAGGCTGTCCTGAATCATTGCCCGGCGCATCAGCGTGGCCGCAAGCGGGTATCTGGCCTGAAGTGCGTCAGCTGCCGTCGAAAGCATATGGTAGGCATTTCCGTCCAGCTCGTCCGCCCGTGCCGTCACGACCCGCGCCGCGCGCTCATGGCTGGGCCAGCCGACCAGAAAGCCGATCGCAGCGCCGAGATGAGGGTGGGTTTCCGCAAGCCCAAGCGCCTTCTCTTCGGCCTCGATGTCGTCGAAGTCCGGCAGTAATTGCAGGTATTTCCGCAAACTGCGCTCGCTCAGGATCTGCTCGAACGTGCCCCACAGATGTGTCTTGAGCTCATCGAACCTGCCCAGTTTCTCGAGGCATTCCTCATAAACCGCATCGAGGTCATAGCGGAACATCCTGAACGCTTTGCCGTCTTCGGCGGCGCGGGCGCGATTGACGATATCGAAGGCCTCATCGACGCGGCCCGCATCAAGCAATCTGCGGGCAACATCGGGCGCGATAGTGCCGTAAGTCAGCTGTTCCGCAGAATACCGGGCCATGTAGGCGTCGACATCGCCCTGTGCGTCGGCGACATCCGCGAGGATGATCGATCTCGTGCTTTGCTTGCTGCGCTGAACGCTGTCTTCGGGAGAGAATGAAAGGCCGAAGCCCTGATATCTCGCCAGCTCGTGTTCACTGGCGGGCGTCGCCACCCATGCCTCGGTGATCTGCTTGAGATGTTCGAGGCCCTCCGAGCCGAGCGCGTCCGCCATCGCCGAAATGATACCGTCGAATTCACCATAGCCTGCATCGGCGACGGCATCGAGGATCCTCTCCGCCAGCACGCTGGGGTTCACGGAGATCCTGGGCGACAGCTTCGAGATGATGTCCACGGCCTCTCCCATGACATCGCCAAGCGACCCGTTGCTGTCATCCGTGCGCTCATGAATAGACGGGGCCAGTTGCAGGAACGACCAGAGCAGTTCGAACGCTTCATCGGCATCATGCGGCGCGATCGTGGTCTCGATCATCCCCAGCAATCCGTTGAGGTCCTTGACCAGCGCCCGCTGCTTGCTCCAGTCGACGAAGCTGGATGAGCGTCGGAGCGAAGCGAACCGCTTGCGGATATCGGCGGCGACCTCCTTCGGGCCTTGCGCGGCGCTGAGTTCCATCCGCGCACGACGCTGCAGTGCCGCGCTCCCCTGCACCAGGTCGATGACCAGAGCCGCGAGCCTTTCCGCCCCCAGCTTTTCGAGGTTTGCCTTGTTCAGGGTCTTTCTGGACATTGTCGTGGTATCTGAGCCTGGTTCCTGTGTTGCAGCGCCGACAGTGCCTCACATGTCACGCTGCAACAAGCTCGGGTGACCGGTTCTGGCAAACCTCGCCATGAGGCAAACCCATGTGATCCGCCAGCGACGTGGTGATGTCGGTGATCCGCAGCGTAACATGTCGGGTCCCGAGCGGCCGGTCACTACTCGATGACAGATCCGCCAAGTTCCTGGAGCTTCAGGGCAATGTCGCGCGTTGTCTCAGCATGTTTTTCACAGGCATCAGGCGCACTGATTTCCTGCAGCGCAGGCTGAAGATAGGCCGAAAAGTAGTCGTCGGCGCTCAACCCCATGTGACTGGCAACGGTTTGAGCTGTACCAGCGATCAACGCGGCGTCCCAGGCCTTCACGCCTTCGATTTCACAATTGGTGGCAATGAGATTCGCCAGCGAAAGCTCGTGCAGGGTTTCAGAAGTGGACAGGTCTTCAATCACCTGGCTTGGCGGCGTCTGGATCGTGGAAATAACGTTTCCATGAGCCGGATAGGCGACGATAGGGCATAGACTGGCAAGGATGCCCAAGGTTGCACGGTGTACGCGCGACAAGGATGCGACGGCTGCGTAGATTTTCATTATTATTGATCCTGTTGCCAGCGGGCTTCGTGTGCCTGTTACGCCAATGATCTCCGACTGCCAATGCTGGCCTTGCCACGCGGTCCGCGCCTCACCTATGTGCGGCCCCAGGCTCGAATTCAGCAGCCCCCAGATGTTGCCCTGCAGATTGACGCGAAGAGCCCTACGCCTTGCGACCATGATCCCTGCCGCACGCACCGCAACACCGACGGGGCCAAGGTTGGTTCGTCGCTAGCAAGCCGAACCCGCCACGGAACAACGAAAGACCACAGTCCGGGCACACGAACACGCGATGCGTGTCATGGGCACGAAAAGCACCTGTCGAGGATTCCGGTAACTGCCGGGGGTGGGAAACGGCGGCAATCGGTGTCCCTGATGCGGGCGGACCGCAAGCCGCGACGGCGCACTCGGTGTCAGGAGCGTCCGGCATCGACACCCTGGTCCCGCAGCAGGGCTTCGGCGGCCTGAATGCCGGACAGCAGGGCCAGAGCGACGCCATATCCCGGAAAGGTCGTCTGCCCGCCGAGATAAAGTCCGGCCAGAGACGTGCGATGCGGAAAGAACCTGTTTGGCGGAACGCCCGGCGCCATGCCGTAGAGCGCACCCTCATGCAAATGGCGGTCCTGGACAAAACTCCTCGGATCCGTCACGCGCAGGGTTTCGACTGACAGGTCCGGCATCCTGCGCCTCAGCGCCGCCATGTAGCCGGAGAGTACTGCATCCGTCATGGAATCCGTCCATTCCGAGGCGTGGCCGATTCCCGTGACCGGCGCATGAAGCTCGATCACCGATGCGCCGGGCGGTGCCAGTTCCGGCCGCGCCGCAGCCGGGGCGGTGTAGGCCAGCCAGCGCGGTTCTTCCGCCTGGGATACATGCATCTCGGCGTGACGCGACATCGGCGGCACATGGCAGGTGATGAAGGTTTCGGGCGGCGCGATCCCGGAACAGCCGATCTGTATCGACACCGCGCGATGCGACAGCGGTGCGGTGCGTGCTTTCCTCGCAAGCCCGCGCGAGGTCGCATCGGCCGCCAGAAGGTGCCGAACGGTCTCAAAGCCGGAGCAGGTCGCGATGACATGGGAGGCTGCAATTCTCTCGCCACTGGAAAGCTCCACGCCCAGAACAGCACCGTTCCTGATCAGGATCTGCCGGACCTGGCATCCGAAGCGAAGCTCGGCCGGAGTCTGTTGGAGTGCGCCCAACAGCACGTCGCCAATGGCCCCCATGCCCCCGCGCGGCAGATGGAAGCCTTCCTCCAGCAGGGCCAGCAAACCGATGATCTGCGTCGCCGGCAGACGATTCGGCGGCAGGCCGGTATAAAGCAGGCTGGACGCCACCGCCGCCCGAAGATCGTCATCGTCGAAATACCTGGCGATCAGCCGGTCGGCGCGGCCCGAGATGCGCGGCAGATACCGCCACAACCTCATCAGCATCACTGGTAAGGACGGCTCATGCGGAAGCACGTCCTTCGTCAGCGCCCGGTAGATCGGCCCCCAGTCGGCCTGCAAGCGGGCAAGCCCGTCGCGCAAGCACCGGGTCTGGTCGGCGGTTCCTCCCTCGACCCACGAAGTATCGCTGTCGGCAAGATGCACCGTTAGCCCGCTTTCGAGGCGGGCCGCAAGCGGGCGCCGGATCCGTTCCAGCGGCGCGGTTTCGTCGAGGTCCAGTTCCAGGCGCCGGAAAGCCGACCGCAGCAGCGACGGCACCGCCACATAGATCGCCCCATTGTTGAAGGTGAAGCCGTCGACCGTCGTCGTGGAGCAGCAACCCCCGGCGACGTCCGAGGCTTCCAGCAGGAAAACGTCGGCACCCATTCGGGTCAACCGCAGCGCGGCGCCCAATCCTGCCAGTCCTGCGCCGATCACCACCACCGGCGTTTTTTCCAATCTGGGCATAGTGTCTCCCGCGGTTTGGCTCTGCGATGAGAACGTCCAAGACCCGTGCCCCCCAACAGCCCTAACCTTGCTTCAATGCCTGATCGTTCTCGCAAGCTTGTCCGGGTTTCGGGTGATGTAGATGGTGGCGATCCGCTCGCCGCTGAACTCCAAAGCGGTGGTTTGCAGCATCCCGCCGACACGCGCCACGAATCCGGGCAGGCCGTCGATGGTGACAAAGCTCTCAAGCTCGATGGGACCGAACTTGCGTGCCAGGCCCAGAAACATCCGCCCGACCTGATCGGCGCCCCAGATCACGTTGAACGACCTGACCTTGCCGCCGCCATCGGAATGCACGCTGACATCCGCGGCCAGCATCGCGGCCAATGTCGCCGCATCGCCGGACTGGCATGCCTCGAAAAAGCCGCGAGTGAGAGCATCCAGCCGCGCAGGCGGGATCTCATGGCGGGGCCGATCGACGCGGACATGCGCCCTCGCGCGGCTGGCCAGTTGCCGCGTCGCGGCCAGACTGCGTTCGATGGTGGCCGCCACCTCTTCCATCGGCTGGCCGAAGACATCGTGCAACAGGAAGGCCGCGCGTTCGAGCGGCGACAGCCGCTCCAGCGCCATCATCAGCGTCAGCGTCAGGTTGTCCGCCCGCAACGCATCGTCTTCAGCCTCGATCAGAGGTTCGGGCAGCCATGTGCCGGGATAGGTCTCGCGCCTGGTACGGGCCGATTTCATCTGATCCAGACACAGGCGCGAGACCACGCGCGTCAGCCATGCCGCAGATTCCAGCACCTCGTCCCGATCGGCCCGATGCCAGCGCAACCATGCTTCCTGCACCATGTCCTCGGCGTCTTGCTGCGAGCCGAGCATGCGATAGGCAAGACGCAGCAGCCGGGGCCGCTGCGCCTCGAAAACCTCGGTGCCCGGTTCAGGCGGCATGCGGCAGCGCCGTCGGATGCGGCGCCCGGAAGCCGACCTGCACGCGGTTCCAGGTGTTGATCGCCCCGATCGCGAGCGACAGCCAGGCACGCTCATCTTCGGTGAATGCAGCTTTGACGAGTGCCCAATCCTCATCCGGCGCGCCGGTCTGCGCCAGAAGGGTCAGGGATTCGGTCCAGGCCAGCGCCGCGCGTTCGCGCGCCGAATAGAGGGAGCTTTCCTTCCAGGCGACCAGCATATGCAGTCGCAGCTGTGTCTCCCCATCCCGCAGCGCCTCGGCAGCATGCATGTGAATGCAGAACGCGCAGCCGTTGATCTGCGAGGCGCGCAGCTTGATCAGATGCAGCAGTTTCGGCTCCAGCGGGCTGGCTTTCAATGCCCCCTCCAGGGCCATCAGCGGCTTGAACCCAGCGTCGGCTCGGTCGAAATAGTCGGTCATCCGGGGCATCATTGGTCTCTCCTTCTCGATCTGACACCAGCTTGACGAGATGGGAGGGCCTTGTGTGACATGCCTGCGGATCTTTTTGGGACAATCTGGACAATGCTTCGCCATGATCGAGCGGTGGTCCCGAGTTCGTCGGCTCGGGGCCAGAGCCCCCTGTGAGGCTGCTCAATCATCTGCCGGAAGCAAGTCCGGGTTCCAGACGATTTCCCACAGATGCCCGTCGGGGTCTCGGAAGTAGCCGGCATAGCCGCCGTAGAACGTGTCCTGTGCAGGTTTGACGAGTTCTGCGCCGGCCCGAACGGCGGCCTGCATGATCTGATCGACTTCTTCCCGCCGCATCACGTTATGCCCGATGGTGAAGGCGGTCGGACTGACCGACCGCATCGGCAAGCCGGTATCATGGGAAATGTCGGCCTGCGCCCAGAGGGCAAGTTTCATCCCGCCGGAAAGGTCGAAGAACACTACCGCGCCATGCTCGAACTCCTGGCCGATGATGCCATTCGTGGGCAGCCCGAGGCCGTCACGGTAGAAGGCAAGCGATCGCTCGAGATCGGCGACGCCGAGCGTCAGAACGGAAATCCTGGGTTTCATGTCACGCCCTTTCTATCGGCGCCTGCACCGTGCAGACGCCTCGATAGTCTTGGGCCGTCGACTTGCAACGGAAGGACCCGCAGGGCGCGGGGGCCGGGCCAACCTTCCCGAGCCTGACCTGTTTCAGACCGGCAGATGATAGGCCGGGTGCCGCGGGCGGTCAACGGCGGGGGCTGTCCACATCTCGTCATCTCTGTCAGGATCTCCCTGCGCCAAGGCCGCATGGCCGCTCTCGGGAATGCTGTCTAGGCGCGCGACGCCTGACCGGCAGGAATGGGCCGGACAGGGATGCCCTCCCTCAAACAGGCGCCTCCTCCGACGAGAGCCAGGCAATCGACATCGCATATTGCCCCGGCGGCTGGCCGACCTCGCGGGCGAAGGCCGTATTGAACGCACTGGCCGAACCATAGCCCAGGGCCGCGCCGATCGCGGCCAGACTGCCGTCGCCGCGCCGCAGCCGGTCCTTGGCGAGGCTCATCCGCCAGCCGGTCAGATAGGCCATCGGCGCGCGGCCAAGCTCGCGTTCGAACCGCGCAAAGAAGGCCGAGCGCGACAGGCCCGCGGCACGGGCGAGTTCCGCCACCGTCCAGGGCCGCGCCGGATCAGCATGCAGGGCACGCAAGGCGATGGACAGATGCGGATCGCTCAGCCCCCGCAGCAGGCCCGGCGGCGCGGTGATGCCGCCCGAGGCACGGAAGGCCTCGATCAGCAGGACCTCCAGCAGGCGTTCCAGCACCACCTCGCGCCCCGGCCGCGCCGCCCGCGCCTCATCCGCAACCAATTGGATCAGCATCGCCAAACGCGCCTCGCCACGGATGACGACCAGATCGGGAAGCAGCGTCAGCAGCAGCGCGGCATCCCGCGTGCCGAACGTGCAGTGGCCGACAAGCTGCTGCGTCGTGACTGGCAGGTCGGGATCGCCGATGCGGACCTGCCCGGGCGCGAGCAGCACAGGCGCGGTGAACTGTCCCTTTGGCAGAACCGGATCCGGGCTCGAGATCGTGAAACGCCGCGCGGCCGGGATCAGGGCGAAATCGCCCTCCTCAAGCAGCATCGGCGGCCGGTCGTCGACCTCAAGCAGCGCCCGCCCGGCGAGGGTCAGATTGTAGAAGACGATACCTTCTCCGTCCCGGCGCACCCGCCACGCGCCCGAGGCACTGGCGATCTTGGCATAGGGGGCGCCGGGGCGGAGCAGCGTCACGATCTGGGTCAGCGGATCGGTCATGGTGGTTCATGGTTTGGACGGACGATAAATCATCCTGGACTTCGGATTATAGGCCGTCGCCCGTGGGATGGCCAGATCGGGTGGGCAACAGCGAAAGGACATCACCATGCCCACCATCCTGATCACCGGCTGCTCCTCGGGCTTCGGCCTTGAGACCGCGCGGCACTTCCTGGCCGAAGGCTGGACCGTCATCGCCACGATGCGGACCCCGAAACCCGATCTGCTGCCCGCCTCCAACCGGCTGACGATCCTGCCGCTCGACGTCACCGACCCGGCGAGCATCGCCGCCGCGGTGACGGCCGCAGGCGAGATCGACGTGCTGGTGAACAACGCGGGCGTCGGCTGGCTGAACGCGGTCGAAGGCA
>JAUNTL010000122.1 GCA_030538705.1 Paracoccus sp. (in: a-proteobacteria)
TCACCTCGTCGCAGGTCTGGTGAATCGTCTCAAGGGGCGCGCCCGACAGCTCCAGCTGCCCGCCGGGTTCAAGGCTGACATTGGCACCGTTGCGGGTCAGCCCGATGATATGCTCGCCCTCGCAGACGGGCTGCCAGCCAAAGCGGTCGCGCAGCCCCTCGAGCATCGCACGGATCGAGCGCGGGCCGTCATAGGGCAGCGGCAGCAGGCTGTCGCGGCAATAGCCGAACTTTTCGTGTTCGGTCCCGATACGCCAGTCAGCGCGCGGCTTTTCGCCCGAGGCGATATATTCGGCCAGCTGTTCGCGCCGTTCGATCGGGCCACCGCCCTGCTGAGGTATGGACATATCGGCCCCTTGCTTGAGTTCCGTCACAGGTGGCGCGCGCGCAGGGCCAAGTCAAGCCGGTGCGGTCCATACGATCCGCAGCGAAGGTCCGCCCCGCTGGTTCAGCGCCGCCGAGACGCGCCCCATATCCAGCCCCGGCAGCGCGGCAAACGCATCGGCCAGCCCTTCGGCCCCGCGCGCCTCGACCGGAATCAGCAGCGCCTCGCCGGCACGCGATTTCAGGCGCCAGTGGTCATGACCGTTCAGCCGGATCAGCCTGATTTCGGCCAGATCACGCAGTGCCACCGCCCCGCCAAGCGCGCGCGGCGCGAAAAAGCGGACCTCACCCTCGACGATCTCGACCACGCCGGGGGCGGCAATCTCGCGCCGGAATGACAGCCGTCGCCACGCGCCCTGTGCCCAGATCGCGCCGGTCACCGCAAGAACAAGGCCCAGCCCGATCGCCAGCCAGCCCGCCCGCGCGGCCAGCCACAGCCCCGCAGACATCAGAGCGATGGCCGCGACCAGTTCGCGCCGGGGGGCGAACCATGCGACGATCTCGGGCCGGATCAGCGCCATCGGTCCAGCGCAGCCTCGTCCGCGCTGCGGGCCTCGACCCAGGCACCGGGGCCATCGGCGCCGATTTCGCGCTTCCAGAATGGTGCGCGGGATTTCAGGTAATCCATCAGGAACTCGGCGGCGGCAAATGCTGCGCTGCGGTGGCGCGCGGCGGTCGCCACGGCCATGATCGCCTCGCCCACGGCCAGCCGGCCGTGGCGATGGATCACCATCAGATCAACCAGATCCCACCGCAACGCCGCCTGAGCGGCGATATCGGCGACGGCCTTTTCGGTCATGCCGGGATAGTGTTCCAGCTCCAGCGCGACCATCGCGCCGGTATCGTCGCGCACCAGCCCCGAAAATGTCACGACCGCACCCGCGCCGGCGCCAAAACCCGCCATCAGCGCGCCCAGATCGAACGGTTCGGGCTGAACACGGATCAGCATCAGCCGCCCGTCATCGGCGGAAAGAACGCAACCTCGCGCACATCTTTCAGCGGATGATCAAGGTCGGTCAGTTCCTGATCAGCGGCGACGCGCACCGCCGCCAGATCGGACAGCGCCGCCGCATGACGATCGCCGCGCGCAATCAGTTCGGCCACCAGTTCGCGGATCGTGGCGGCCCCGGTCTCGACCCGCTCATGCGGGACGCCGATGCGTTCGCGCAGCCAGGCGAAATAAAGCACGTCGAGCGTCATTTCGGCCCTCGCAAAAATGGCAATGCCTTGATGAAATAATCCCAGCCCGTCCAGGCCGTCAGTGCCGCCGCGACCCAGATCAGCACCAGCCCGACGCCGGTGGCGATCCCGGCCCAGCTTGCATTGCCGGGCAGCGCGGCCTCGCCCAGCAGGGGCGGGCGGCCATGTTCGACAAACGCCAGCCCGGTGCCCAGAAACAGCACGGCGATGGCGACCATCTGCATGGTGGTTTTCCATTTCGCGATTCTGGTGACGGCCAGTTTTGTCGCATTCTCACCCAGCGATTCGCGCAGTCCCGAGACAAAGACCTCGCGGAACAGAATCACTGTCACAGGCAGGATCAGCCACGGGTTCATGCCCGAATAACCGGTAATCACGACCAGCGCGATGACCACCATCGCCTTGTCCGCGATCGGGTCCATCGCCGCGCCGAAACGCGTCTGCTGGTTCCATGCGCGGGCCAGATAGCCATCGAACCAGTCGGTGATCGCGGCCAGCAGAAACAGGATCAGCGCCGCCCAGTCGGCCCATGGACGATGGAAATACAAAAACATCAGCGGCACCGCAGGCGCCGCGATCAGCCGCATGATGGTCAGGATGTTCGGCACCGTCCATGTCATGGACCATAACCTAGTGATTAAGCCTTGCGGCGTGAAGGGGGCACAGATCAAAGCGGTGCGGCAGCCGGCCCGGCATGCTGCGATAGGGAACAAAGCCGATTGCCCGGTAAAATGCGAGCGCCGGGGCATTATCCGCGCCGATGCTGGCATCTATATGGGCCAGCCCCGCGGCCTGTGCCGCGACGAGCGAGCGCGCAAACAGCCGCCGCCCCAGACCAGAGCGCCCGGCATCGGGCCGGATATGTGTCCCGATGATCCCCCAGCCCGGCATGACGCCGTATTCGTTGCCCTCAGCAGCGAGGCTCAGCGACTGAAACCCCAGAACCACGTCCCCGCGCACAGCCAGCGTGCAGCAGATGCGGCCGGGCTGGTCCAGATAGCGGGCACGGATCAGCGCCTCGGTGACGGGATCACGGCGCAGCCCGGCGGCAAATATCGCGTTCTGCACAACGGCCATGCCCGGCGCATCGGTGTCCGTTGCCTCGCGCAGGTGGATTTCGGACAGGCTCATGGGCGGATCTCGACCTGCGCGCCGATGGGGGTGGCCGCGAACAGCTCTTCTATCTCGTGATTGTCGATGGCAATGCAACCATCCGTCCAGTCCCCCGCGACACGAAAGCCCGCCGCGATCTCGTTCGGCTGGCCATGGATGAAGATGTCGCCGCCCGGATCATAGCCGCCGGCACGCGCCCGCGCCCGGTCGGCGGCGCGGGGATAGTCGATGCCCAGCGACAAATGAAAGCGCGAGCGGTCATTGCGGCGGTCGATGCGAAAGATCCCCTCGGGGGTTTTTCCGTCGCCCTGCCGCATCTTGTCACCATCGGGCGCAAATCCAAGTGCGACGCGGTATTCGCGCACCATCCGCCCGTTCTGCCATGCGCTCATCCGGCGGGCCGCCTTTTCGATCACCAGCCGGTCGATCTGCCCTTGCAGAGGCGCCGAGATATCGGGACGTGGCAAAGGCGGGCGCGGTGCGGGGGCGGGCGCGAACAGGCGTGCGCCGAACATCGCCCAGATCAGGGCGAGGATCGCGATCAGCAGCAGGATTTGCAGCAGGCGCCGCCGACGGCTCATTGCAGATCGGCGAATGCCGCTTGCAGCCGCGCCACAGCCTCGGCCACGCGGGCGCGCGGCGTGGCGATGTTAAAGCGCATAAAGCTCTCTCCACCCGGACCAAAGCTTGCCCCGTCATTGGCGGCGATGCGGGCCTGACCGGCAATGCGGGCGCGGATCTCGGCGGGGGTCATGCCGGTGCCCGAAAAATCCACCCATGAAAGATAGGTCGCCTCAAGCGGCATTGAGGCCAGGCCGGGGATCGCATTCACACCTTCGTCAAAGATACGCCGGTTGCCGTCCAGATAGGCGCAAAGCGCGTCGATCCATTCCGCGCCTTGGGGTGAATAGGCGGCGGCGACCATATCAGGGCCGAACATGCCCGGCGACAGGCCCAGCCCGGCAAGCTGCGCCTGAAATCGCGCGCGCAGGCCGGCATCCGCGATGATCGCATTCCCGATATGGGCACCGGCGATGTTGAATGATTTGGTTGCCGCCGTCAGCGTGATCAGCCGGTCCGCGATGTCGGGCGCGGCATTGGCCATGACGGTGTGACGCTGGCCCGGCATCAGCAGGTCATGGTGGATCTCGTCGCTGACAAGGATCAGGTCATGGCTGATGCAGAAATCGGCGACCGCGCGCAGTTCGGCCGGCGTCCAGACCCGGCCGCCGGGGTTATGCGGGCTGCACAGGATCAGCATTTTCTCGCCCCCCGTCATGCGGGCGTGCCAGCCGTCCCAGTCCATGACATAGCGCCCGCCATCCATCGCCGCCAGGGGCATCTCGGCGACCTCGCGGCCCTGCGCGCGGATGACGCGGGCAAAGGCGTGATAGACCGGCGTCATCAAGATCACCCGGTCGCCCGGCTCGGTGCAGGCCGCGACCGCCAGCGCCGTGCCATTGACAAGCCCATGCGCCGTAAGCACCCATTCAGGTTCGATCTGCCAGCCGTGGCGATGACCCATCCACCAGCGGATTGCGGCGCGATAGTCCGGGTTCTCTGCCGGATAGCCATAAATACCATGTGCGGCGATGCGCTCGACCGCGCGCTGAACCGCGGCGGGGGGACGGAAATCCATATCGGCGACCCACATCGCCAGCCCGTCATCCGCCGGCACGCCGTAGATCGCCGCCATATCGTCCCATTTGTTGCAATATGTGCCGCGGCGTTCGATGATCTCGTCAAAATCGGGTGTGGTCATGGGGCCTCCTGTCACGACATGGATAGGCGGCTTATTGCGCCGCGCCAAGCCTTGGCCTAGATCACAAGCATGACAATACGCCCGATCCTTCTGCATCCCGATCCGCGCCTGAAGAAGGTGGCGGAGCCCGTCGCCCGCATCACGCCCGAGATCGAGGCTCTGGCCGCCGATATGCTGGCCACTATGTATGACGCGCCCGGCATCGGGCTGGCCGCGCCGCAGGTTGGTGTGCTGTCGCGGATATTCGTGATGGATGCGCAGCGCGACCCGGATGCCGAACGCCGCCCGATGGTGCTGCTGAACCCGGAAATCACATGGGAATCGGACGAGGAAAACGTCTATGAAGAGGGCTGCCTGTCGATCCCCGAGCATTACGCCGAGGTGACCCGCCCTGCCGCCGTCCGCGTCAGCTGGCTGGGTCTGGACGGCAAGCAGCATTCAGAAGAGTTTGACGGCCTCTGGGCGACCTGCGCGCAGCACGAGATTGATCACCTCGATGGTGTCTTGTTCATCGACCATATCAGCGCCATGCGCCGCCAGATGATCACCCGCAAGATGGTCAAGCTCAAGCGCGAACGCGCCCGCGATCTGGCCTGATATGCCGGAATTGCGCCCCAGTTACGGATATTGCGGCCGGCCCGTTCATGCGGCGTCGGGTATGCGCGCTCATACCTGCCGTAAAGGATGCCGAAAGCCGCGCGGCATTTGGCAAGCCAAGGGCCGCGCGGCATGACCGTGCGCCCCTTTCTGCCCTATACGGATCGCCGGCTGCATATCCCCGCCGATCCCGTGGCCGCCGTGAGCGAGGCCACGCGCATGATCTGGGACGATATGATCGACACGATGGAGGCCATGCCGGGCGTGGGTCTGGCAGCACCCCAGATCGGGATCATGCTGCGCCTTGCGGTGATTGATGCCTCCGACAAGCGCGGGCAGGCCGTGCGCATGGCCAACCCCGAGGTGCTGCATGCCTCGGTCCAGTTCCGCGACTATGAGGAGGCCAGCCCCAACCTGCCCGGCGTATCCGCCCGCATCACCCGCCCCCGCGCGGTCACGGTGCGTTTCCTCAATGAGACGGGCGAGGTCGAGGAGCGCGATTTCGTCGGGCTGTGGGCGACCTCAGTTCAGCATCAGATCGACCATCTGAACGGACGGCTTTATGTGGATCATCTGACGCCCTTGCGGCGCAAGATGCTGGTGGCGCGGGCGAAAAAGCTGGAACGCAGGTAGCTTGAGGCGGCGAGATGGGAGCCGTTGCGGCTTTTTCTTTGTGATAATACTCATCGCCCGAAGGGCGGATCGCGCGGTGAAGGGGGGCTTCGCGCCCCCCATGAACATGAATGTTCATTCCCCCCGCGGGATATTTAGGGACAGAAGAAAGGGCTGTTGATGCGTGTGATCTTTATGGGAACGCCGGATTTCTCGGTCCCGGCGCTGCGGGCGATTGCTGCGCGTCATCAGGTCGTTTCGGTTTATACGCAGCCACCGCGCGAGGCCGGGCGGGGACAGAAGCCGCGGCCCTCGCCGGTTCATCTGGCCGCCGGGGAGATGGGTCTGGCGGTGCGTCACCCCCGCAGCCTGAAAGGCGAGGCCGAACAGGCTGAATTTGCCGGTCTCGGCGCGGATATCGCGGTGGTCGTGGCTTATGGGCTGATCCTGCCGCAGGCGGTTCTGGATGCACCGCGACTGGGCTGTCTGAATATCCATGCCTCGATCCTGCCGCGCTGGCGGGGGGCGGCGCCGATTCACCGGGCGATCATGGCGGGCGATACAGAGGCCGGCGTGGCGATCATGCAGATGGAGGCCGGGCTGGACACCGGACCGGTGCTGGCGCTGGCGCGGACGCCCATCGGGCCGCAGGACACCACCGCCGATCTGCATGACCGGCTGGCCGGGATGGGGGCGGATCTGATCGTTGATGTGCTGGACCGCCTGCCCCTTGCGGCTGTGCCCCAGCCCGATGAGGGCGTGACCTATGCCGCCAAGATCGACAAGGCCGAAGCCCGCATCGACTGGACGCGCCCCGCCACCGAGATCGACCGCCAGATCCGCGGCCTGTCGCCTTTTCCCGGCGCATGGTGCGATATCGCGGGCGAGCGGGTGAAGCTGCTGCGCGCGCGCCTGACCGATGGCGCCGGCGCGCCGGGTCAGGTTCTGGGCGGGTTTCGCATCGCTTGCGGCGAGGGCGCAATCGAGGTCCTCGAGGCGCAGCGCGCCGGCAAGCGCCCGATGTCCGCCGCCGAGGTGCTGCGCGGGATGAGCCTGCCCGAAAGGCTGGGTCAGGTTGTGAACCCATAAATTTCGTATCGGCCACGCGCCTTGTCCGGGGTAAGGCCCGCCGGACAAGGCGCGTGGCCGGGCCAGTTCCGGGCGGCGAAGGCCGGGGGATTTTCCGGCCATGGCGCCCGGCGGGTGCAGGACAGGGCCGGAAAACCGCCCGCGCTGTCCTGTTCTGACGGGGGCAATGGGTCCGCAACTTGCGCTGGCGCGGCCGCAGCAGCAGACCCTCAGCGATCACCGCCGGCAATCGGTCCGCTACTCACCCGCACCTGCCCGCGCCCCGCGCAGCCATTTGCGGATCCGCCCGCGCGCATTGGCGTAAGGGGATGAACTGTTAAGCTGGATCATCCGGCCTTTGCTGTATTTGCCATACCACGCCCGGCCATAAAGCTCTGCGTCGGGGCGGGCTGCGATCTGCGCCAGCAGGCGGGCGTTGGCATTACTCAGGCGCATGAGCAGGCTGCGCCAGTCAAGGCGTTGATGATCGGCGTAAAACTTTCCCGCCAGCAGTCCCAGTTGATTCCATGCAAAGCCGGTTTCAGGAAAATCGACCGGCTCGCCGCGGTCGTCGCGGTCGAGCCATTTCAGCACCAGCTCGTTCCAGCCGATCAGATAGGCCAGCAGATCAGCGGGGCTGATCAGCGTTCCGCCGGCATGGCCGGGCATCGACGCCTCGCGCGCACGATCAGCCGGGACGCGCGCGAGATCGGCCATCAGGCGGGCGAAGCTCGTCTGGATCGCCGCCAGAAGTTCGGCCTTGCTGGCAGGCACAGCCATGATCAGCCCCGTGTCATTTCCCGCCAGATTACCGCCGAAAGCCGCAGGCGCAATGCTTGCACCCCGGCGCGTCAGCCATTAAAAGGGGCGGGTCGCGGGTGTAGCTCAATGGTAGAGCAGCAGCCTTCCAAGCTGAATACGT
>JAUNTL010000123.1 GCA_030538705.1 Paracoccus sp. (in: a-proteobacteria)
GCGATCTCGGCTGTGATTTCGTCCATCTGGGTCAGGAGGATATGGACGAGGCCGACCTGCCCGCCCTGCGCCGCCATGGTATCCGCTTTGGTCTTTCGACCCATGACGAGGCCGAACTGGAGCGTGCCTTGCGCCAATCCCCCGATTATATCGCGCTTGGTCCGGTCTGGCCGACCCTGCTCAAGGTGATGAAATGGGGCCCTCAGGGGCTGGAACGGGTGCGCCGCTGGAAGGATCTGGCCGGCCGCGTGCCGCTGGTCGGGATTGGCGGGGTGACGGTCGGGCGCCTGCCGGGATTATTCGCCGCCGGGGCCGATGCCGCCGCCGTTGTCACCGATATCCAGGCCGCGCCCGACCCCGCCGCGCGCTGCCGGGAATGGATCGCGGCAACGCGCGCCTTTGCCCGATGACCGCCCGGCGCCAGAATACCCGTCCGGCAGGCGGCAGGCCGGCGCCATCCTGCATCGGCCCCCTGCCCGCGGCCCCGCGCCGGTGCAATGGCCGATGCGGGGTGTGCGGCGTCTCCAGACCGGATCATCCGCCCGGCGGCCCCCCACGCGCGGCCAAAGCGCCGGACATGGATCGCAGCACCCGCCAGATCGCCCTGCCCGAGATCGGCGCCGCCGGTCAGGCGCGGCTGGGCCGGTCGCGGGTGCTGGCGGTCGGGGCCGGTGGTCTGGCGGCGGGGGTGCTGCCGCTTTTGGCCGGGGCTGGCCCTTGCGCGACCCGCGCGCTCGCGACCCTTCCGCCATGCCCGCCGCAAAAGGACCAGCCGTGACCCGCTATGCCCGCCAGATCGCCCTGCCCGAGATCGGCGCCGCCGGTCAGGCCCGGCTGGGCCGGTCGCGGGTGCTGGTGGTCGGGGCCGGCGGTCTGGCGGCGGGGGTGCTGCCGCTTTTGGCCGGGGCCGGGATCGGACGGCTGCGCATCGCCGATCATGACCATGTCGCGCTGAGCAATCTGCACCGCCAGACCCTGTTTCGCATGACCGATCTCGGCCGGCCCAAAGCCGAGGCGGCGGCGGCGGCGCTTGACGGGCTGAACCCGGATTGTGTGATCTCTGCCCTTGTGGCGCGGCTTGATCCCGCCTGCGCCCCGGCCGAGATCGCGCAGGCCGATCTTATCCTTGATGCTGCGGATAATTTCGCGATCAGCTATGCGCTTTCGGATCTGTGCATGGCGGCGCGAAAGCCGCTGATCTCGGCCTCGGCGCTTGGCCGGGCGGGATATGTCGCGGGTCTTTGTGCCAGCGCGCCGGGTCTGCGGGCATTGTTTCCCGATCTGCCCGCGCGCATGGCGCGCTGCGATGAGGGCGGTGTCATGGGACCGGCCGTGGCCGTCATGGGGGCGTTGCAGGCGCAGATGGCGCTGTCGGTTCTTTTGGGGCTGGCGCCCTCGCCGCTTGGGCTGTGCCTTTCGGTTGATCTGGCGGGCTGGCGCGTCAGCTCGTTCCGCTTTGACGCAGCACCTGAACCTGACGACCCGCGCCCGGCGGTGATCGCGCCCGCCGATATCCGCCCCGGCGACCGGGTGATCGAGCTGCGCGCGCACGACGAGTTTCCCGCCCCGCCGGTGCAGCAGGCACGCCCGGATATCGCCCACCTGCCCCCTGATCCGGGGCGGCGCACGGTCTTTGTCTGTGCCAGCGGCCTGCGGGCATGGCGCGCGGCGCGCGCGCTTGCGGCGCGTGGTCCGGGCGAGATCGCGATCATCGCGGCCGGGACATGAGCGTTGCGCGATCCGACCAAAGGCCGGCCCGGCCATTACCGGCACCCGGACCGCAGGCGCGGCACAATGGCGGATAGAACGGTGGCCGGGACGGCAAAACACATGACGGGCAATACCGCAGGACGGGACGCCTCGGCCACGGTCCTGCTGATCGGCGGAATCGACAGCAGCGGCGGCGCGGGGCTGATGCGCGATGCGGGGGTCATCGCACGGCTGGGGCTGCGCCCGTGCCTTGCCGTGACCGCCCTGACCGCGCAGAGCGACCGCGCCGTGACCGCCGTCGCGCCGACCGACCCGGCCATGATCGAGGCCCAGATCCGCGCCGCGATCACCGCCGCCCTGCCCGCCGCGATCAAGACGGGGATGCTGTGCAGCCATGATGCGGCCGGAGTTGTGGCCGATATGCTGGCACTGATGCCGGCCCATGTCCCGCTGGTCGTCGACCCGGTGCTGCGCGCCAGCTCGGGCCGGGCGCTGATCGCGGGTGATGCGGTCGCGGTGCTGACGGACCGGCTGTTGCCGCGCGCGCATCTGGTCACGCCCAACCTGCCCGAGTTACGCGCGCTTGCCCCGGCACTCGGCCTGCGCCCGGACGCGGCGGAGGAGCGGATCGCTCAGGCGATGATAGCGCGGGGCGCGGGTGCTGTGCTGATCAAGGGCGGGCATGGCGATGATCCGGCGCGCTGCACCGACCTTTTGTTCCGCCCCGGCCAGCCGGTGCAGCGCTTTGGCGCCAGGCGCCTGCCGGTCAGCATGCGCGGCACCGGCTGTCACCTTGCCAGCGCCATCGCCGCGCATCTGGCCCTCGGCGCCGGGCTGGAACCCGCAATCCGCGCCGCGCGGGCCGATCTGCTGGCGCGATTGCGTGCATCCGTCAGACCCGGCTGATCCCCCATATCTGCGGCGCCCCGGATGCCGGGCCTGTCAGCATGCGCGCGGCGCGGGCTGTCACCCTGCCAGCGCTATCGCCGCGCATCTCGCCCTTGGCGCCGGGCTGAAACCCGCGATCCGCGCCGCGCGGGCCGATCTGCTGGCGCGATTGCGCGCATCGGTCAGACCCGGCTGATCACCTCTATCTGCGGCGGCGGACCCGGATGCCGGACCTGTCTGGATCCTTATCGCGCCAGATGGCGGACCCGCGCACGCGCGCGCCGTAGCCGCTAGCCGCGCCTTTGCAGCACCCGGCCGGATGAACGGGGAATCGCCACCACGGGGACCACGACCAACCGCCACGGACCCTTGCCGGCCGGTTCAGGCGCGCGGGCAACGGCCGCGCGCCCGCAGGCATGGCTCAGAACAGCCGCTCGACCCAGCCCTGCGGATCGGGCGCGCGGCCGAACTGGATATCAGTCAGCGCCTGGCGCAGCCGCGCCGTCACCGGACCCATGCCCGGCTGATCAAGGGCCAGATCGAAATCACCCCCCCGGATGCGCGAGATCGGCGCAACGACCGCGGCGGTGCCACAGGCAAACATCTCGACCAGACGACCCGATTCCAGATCGGCGCGCCACTGGTCGATGGAATAACGCTCCTCGCGGACCTCCATCCCCATGCCGCGCGCCAGGGTAATCAGCGAATCACGGGTAATGCCGGGCAGGATCGTGCCGCCAAGCGGCGGGGTTTGCAGGCTGCCGTCATCAAAGACGAAAAAGACGTTCATGCCGGCCAGTTCCTCGACCCAGCGGCGTTCAACCGCGTCAAGAAAGACGACCTGCTCGCAGCCATGGGCGGCTGCCTCGGACTGGGCGGCAAGGGCCGCAGCATAGTTGCCGCCGCATTTCGCCGCCCCCGTGCCGCCGGGCGCCGCGCGGGTAAAGTTCTGCGACACCCAGACCGGCACACCGGACACGCCCCCCTTGAAATAGGATCCGACCGGCGAGGCGATAACGGCAAACAGATAGCTTTTCGACGGATGGACACCAATCGCGACCTCGGTGCCGATCATGAAGGGGCGCAGATAGAGCGAGGACTCAGCCCCCGAAGGCAGCCATTCGCGATCCGTGCGCACCAGTTCGCGCACCGCCTCGACAAACATCTCTTCCGGCAGTTCGGCCATGGCCAGCCGCGCCGCCGAGGCGTTGAAGCGGCGCGCGTTCATGGCCGGCCGGAACAGCCCCGCGCCGCCGTCAGGGTGGCGATAGGCCTTTAACCCCTCAAAGATTTCTCCGCCGTAATGCAGCACCATCGTCGCCGGGCTGAGCGCCAGATCGGCGCGCGGCGCGATGCGGGCATCATGCCAGCCACGGTCCGCATCGTAACGGATCGTGACCATGTGATCGGTCAGGTATTTGCCAAAGCCGGGGCTTTCCAGCATGGCCGCACGCTCGGCCGCGGGAACCGGGCTGGCGGCAGACAGGCGCGTGAACTCGACGGGCGGATGGCTGTTGGTGATGTCCATCTGTGGCATTCCCTCCTGACCGGGCGGGCCGCCACGGCGCGCGCCCCGATTTCCTTTGCGCAGACCGCGCACCGGGCCTTATTAACAGCCCCGCGCGGGCCTGCACCATCGAAAATCATCCCCGGCCGTGACGCCCGCAAAACCATGCGTATGCAGGACATGGCCGCAAGGCGAGGTCTTGACCAAAATCAAGGCATTGCGCCCCCCGATAGCCTATCAGGCGCGACGGCAGGCCGGCACCGGTCTGCACCGGTATTGCGATCTGTCGCAGACACATCCTGAAAGGGCCGCCATGCAACGTTTTTCCGACCGCCTGCTCTGTCTTTCGCTGCTTGGTCCCGCCCTTGTCGCTGCCAGCCCGGTGCTGGCGCAGGATGATGTCGTCGTGCTGGAACCGATCATCCTGACGGCCACCGGCCTGCCGGTCGAGATCATGGAAAGCCCCGCCGCCATCACCGTCATCACGGCCGACGAGATCGCGCGCGGCACCCCGGTCACCATCGCCGCATTGCTCGAGGACGTGCCCGGCGTTCAGGTCTTTGAAGAGGGGATCGAGCGGATTGCGATCCGTGGCGAGGAATCGCGCCGCGTGGCCATCCTGATCGACGGGCAAAAGCTGACCGATCATACCGATTATGGCCAGCCGGTGCTGGTCGACCCGACCACGATCGAGCGGATCGAGCTGCTGCGCGGCGCGTCCTCGGTCGTCTCGGGCAGCCGCGCCATCGGCGGTGTCATCAACATCGTCACCAAGCGCGGCGCCGACAAGCCGTTCGCGCTGACGACAATGGCGGGCTATTTTTCGGCCACGCGCGGGTATCGCGTCTCGGCCACGGCGGCCGGCACGATCAGCGCCGGCGCGGGCGAGATGGATTACCGCATCAGCGCCGGCCAGATGGAACAGGGCGACCGGCGCACCCCCGATCGTATCCTGCGGCCTTCGGATGTGAATGACCGCAACCTTTCGGGCCATCTCGGCTATCGTCAGGGTCCGCATTATTTCGGCCTCAAGGCACAGGCCTATGATCTTGGCGCGAATATCTGGATCGGCGAGGATGATTTCGCGCTGTCACTGCCGCGCCGCGACCTGCGCAAGATCGCGGGCTTTTACGAGGGCACCGCGCTGACCCCGTGGCTGGACCGGCTGACCGTCGATGTCTATCGCCAGAGCGTCGCGCGCGAGTTCTGGACCGAGTTCGGCGTCGCCAACGGCCCGATGCGGGTCGGTGTGCGCGCGGAATCGGACGACAAACAGCGGACCACCGGGCTGAACATGCGCGCCGAGATGCGTTTTAGCCCCAACAGCCGCACCCTCGCCGGGCTGGAGATCGAGAACGACCGGCTGGAAACCGACAAGCTGACGACCACCACCGTCACCATGATGGGCCGCCCGCTGAGCGAGCGCATTGTCGAGCGTAATGATACCGCGCGAATCCGCACCGTCTCGGTCTTTGGCCAGCACGAGATTTCCCTGAACGATCAATGGACTGCAACCTTCGGTGCCCGCTGGTATGACGTCGAGGCCAAGCATCTCAGCTCGCGGACCAATGGCGCGGTCAACCCGACGACGACCAACAGCGACAGCCTGCTGATGGGCACCGCCGGTCTGGTCTGGTCGCCCGACGCGACGCTGGCTGTGCGCGCCAACCTGTCGCAGGGCTATATCTATCCGACGCTGAACCAGCTTTTCATGACCAATGCCTCGGGCAGCGAAGGGCTGGTCGAGGGCAACCCGAACCTGAAACCCGAAACATCGACCACTATCGAGTTGGGCGCGCGTTACGACAACGGTGCGACGCTGATCGACGCGACGCTGTTTCGCACCGAGGCCCGCGATTACATCGCCCGCGTCAGCACCGCGCCGCGGCTGTTCAGCTATGACAACGTCGACCGCGCCCGCGCGACCGGGATCGAGCTGCATGCCGAGCATTTCATCGAGGCCGCCAGCATCACCCCTTATGCAACCGTCACCGCGATGCGGCGCAAGCTGGAATTCGCGGATGGGTTCAGCACCTATGACAGCGGCACACCGGCATTCGCCGGGCGTATCGGGGTGCGGCGCGACTGGCAGGCGGGCGCGCTTTCGGGC
This sequence comes from Paracoccus sp. (in: a-proteobacteria), assembly GCA_030538705.1. Taxonomy (GTDB): domain Bacteria; phylum Pseudomonadota; class Alphaproteobacteria; order Rhodobacterales; family Rhodobacteraceae; genus Paracoccus. Next base: position 6,216 of record JAUNTL010000123.1, read on the forward strand.
CGGCTTGATCTGTTCCTGCGCGGCGAATCCGGGGCCGAGCTGCGCACCGCCAGCGGCGCGATTGACGAAAGCGCATCCGGCTGGGCGACGCTGAACCTGCGCGGCGATGTCGAGTTCGGAAATGGTTTGCAGGCCGTGGCCGAGATCGTGAACCTGACCAACCGCTCCTATCAGCCCTATGACAAGATGCCCGGCGCGGAACGCTCGATCAATCTGTTCCTGACGCGGAGCTTCTGAAATGGTCCTGATTGCCGCGGCCAGTCTGGTCGTGCTGACCATGGCCGAGGATGGCGATCTGCGGCTTTCGGCCGGCATGCCCCAGCCGGCCGATGACTGCGCGGCGGCGATGGAGGTCGTGACCCAGGTGATCGGGGCGGCCGGCACCCGGGTCGTCGCGGCACGCTGCGGCGATATGGCCGGGCTGCGCCTGTCGCCCTTTATCCACGGCGCCCCGCCCGAGGCCGAGACCCACCGCTTTCGCATCCGCCTGCCCCGTGCTGGCGGTTTTCAGCTGGAACCGCTGGCCCCCGATGCGCCGTGCGAAGCGCAACCCGACGCGGCAGAGCCGGTGTTATGCGCGCGCTCTTCACAATTCGTGCTGCGCGGCCAATAGATATCCTGACGTATCATGCCTATATGATCAGCGACTGGGCGTCCGATCCCTCGCATAACCGCCAGTTTACCCTTTCCCCGGCCAGGACATTTCATGCACCCGAGCATTATCAAATCCGCCAGTTCCTCAGCTTTGCTGCGCTATCTGCCGGAAAAGGCGCGTGAGCGCCTGCTGGAGGCGGCCGTCGTGCGCCAGTTCACCGCCGGCGAGACGATCATCCTGCAAGGCGAGGCGGCATTGTCCGTGTTCCTGATCGTCGAGGGCTGGGTCAAGCTGTTTCGCGTCTCGCCCGGCGGGGCCGAGGCGGTGGTCGGTATTCTGACCCGCAACCGCAGCTTTGGCGAGGCCGTGGCGCTGCGCGAGCAGATATACCCCGTCTCGGCCGAGGCCATCACCGATACCACGGTGATCCAGATCGACGGCCGCCGCCTGCGCCGCCAGATCGCCGAGGATCCCGACCTTGCGGTCAACCTGCTGGCATCAACCTATATGCATCTGCATAATCTGGTCGAACAGGTCGAACAGCTCAAGGCGCGCTCGGGCGTGCAGCGTCTGGCCGAGTTTCTGGCCGATCTGGCCGAGGGACAGGAAAGCGGTGCCCATGTCGCCCTGCCCTATAACAAGACGCTGATCGCCGGCCATCTGGGCATCAAGCCCGAAAGCCTGTCACGCGCCTTTGCCCGGCTGCGCGAACACGGCGTGCGCATCGAGGGAAACACGGCGGTCATCGACAATATCGCCGCGCTGCGCACCCTTGCCGCGCAGGACAAGGGTCAGCCCTGGCAGCGGTAATCCGCAGGCGCTTTGTGTTGCGGACG
>JAUNTL010000124.1 GCA_030538705.1 Paracoccus sp. (in: a-proteobacteria)
TCGGGAAACTATGCGGTCCTGATTGGCAAGAGTGTGCGGCGCGCAGGTATCAGTTTATACCCCCCGGCAGCCGGAATTTCATGCAGGCATAACCGTCACCGGTCAGGATCATTCACCCGAAAAGACGGCCTCTCACGGGCACCCTCGTCGATCTGGCACCGGCTGTCATTCCGCAATATTTGCCCATGGATATCGCACCCGGCATTTGCCCGTGACTATCGCATCCAGCCTGCCCGCCCGCCGGACACGCGATCCTGCTTGCATATGGCAGGCGCCAACTCCTGCGGGCTGCTGATATCTGCAAATGTCGCAGTCAACCCGGAAACAGCAGGCTCAATACCTGCCGGTGAGCATCACGCCGCCACCCGCTCCACCCAACGATCTGCGGCACTTGCCTGCATCTACCTCCGGCCGGCACCCGCAAGACCCTCCGTCAACCCATGCAGCGCATGCCCCTTTGGTTCAAAGGCGCATACCCCCTGTTCAAAACAGCCGGCCGGCCTGATCCCGCCCGACGGCAGCCCCCGGCAGCTGTGAGATTCAGCTGGCCGGGGGCGTCAGCTCATTCTTCGGACAGCACGTCCTCATCCCCGGCGGCCACGTCGAATTCCAGCCCGTGGCTCGCCCGGATCTTGTCCTCGATCTCATTGGCCAGGGCCTGATTATCACGCAGGAACTGCTTGGCGTTCTCGCGCCCCTGCCCGATACGCTCGTCGCCATAAGAATACCAGGCGCCCGATTTTTCGACCACGCCAGCCTTGACGCCCAAGTCTATCAGCTCTCCGACCTTCGAGATCCCTTCACCATACATGATATCGAACTCGACCTGACGGAACGGCGGGGCCACCTTGTTTTTAACCACCTTCACCTTGGTCGCATTACCGATAATCTCGTCACGATCCTTGACCGAACCGATCCGCCGGATGTCCAGACGAACCGACGCATAGAATTTCAGCGCATTGCCGCCGGCCGTGGTTTCGGGGCTGCCGAACATGACGCCGATCTTCATGCGGATCTGGTTAATAAAGATCACCATGCAGTTCGAGCGCCCGATCGAAGCGGTCAGCTTGCGCATCGCCTGGCTCATCAGACGGGCCTGGCTGCCCATCTGCATGTCGCCCATATCGCCCTCGATTTCCGATTTCGGCGTCAGTGCCGCGACCGAATCGACCACCACCATGCTGACCGCGCCCGAACGCACCAGCGTATCGACGATTTCCAGTGCCTGCTCGCCCGTATCGGGCTGCGAGATCAGCAATTCGTCCAGGTTGACGCCCAGCTTGCGCGCATAATTCGGATCGAGCGCGTGTTCGGCATCCACAAAGGCGCAGACGCCGCCCTTTTTCTGCTCTTCCGCGATACAGTGAAGCGTCAGCGTCGTCTTGCCCGAGCTTTCAGGGCCGTAGATTTCGATGATGCGGCCCTTGGGCAGGCCACCGATACCCAGAGCAATGTCCAGCCCCAGCGAGCCGGTCGAGGTCGCCTCGATCTCGGTCACAGGATTATCGGCGCCAAGCTTCATGATCGAACCCTTGCCGAATTGGCGTTCGATCTGCGCCAGCGCGCTGTCCAGGGCCTTTTGTTTGTCGGCCGATCTTTTGTCCATGTTCGTATCGCTCATCCTGCCAAACTCCTTGCCCTTATGTCAGAACGTTTCCCGTCGCTCAATCCGGCGGATGTTCCTCTAATGTTCTGATTACGCGAAACCACCGGCCCGCGCAAGCGCCCAGTCCCTCCATAGCCGCCAGATGTTAAGCAAAGGTTTACAGTCGCGGCCCGCGGACCTAATCCGGGGATGCGTTTTTTATCGAGGCGGGTGTGGGATGCTGATATTCTGGGACCAGCGGCTGGTTTTTCTTGCAACGCCAAAGGCAGGATCAACGGCGATCGAGGTTGCTCTCGAACCACTTGCAAGCCTGGCAGTCCAGCATCCGCCGCAGATGAAACATGCTGATATCGCCCATTTTCAGCGCCATCTTCACCCATGGCTGCGCGAGATGACGGATGATCATTTCACGACGGTCGCCTTGATGCGCGAGCCGGTCGAATGGCTGCGAAGCTGGTATCGTTTCGAGCTGCGCGACAGCACCGAGGGCGCGGCCGCCGTCCCCTCCGGCGGGTTCGAGGATTTTGTCAGCCGCTATCTTGACGATCCACGGGCGCTGACGCAGGGGATCGGGACACAGGCCGCATTTCTGACGGCGGATGGCTGCGCCGTCGACCGGATCTTCCGCTATGAGGAGATCGGCACGTTTACCCGGTTTCTGGACGAATGGCTTGATTGCGGCATCAGCCTGCCACGGGTCAACGTGCCGCCTTCGGCAGATGTCAGCCTGTCGGCGCAAACCGAGGCGCAGCTGCGCGAGGCTCTCGCACCTGATTTCGCGCTTTACGGTATGATCAGCCCCGACAGCCCGCAGGCCGGCCCTGACATCTGAGTCCTGCCGGCCGATTTGGGCGAGCATAGCGCAGCTGAATGCCCGTCAAGGTTTCAGCCGGCCTGTAACTGCGCCCCGGGTTCCAGCTTTTCCCCGACCGCCGTGATCAGCTGCTCAAGCGAAAACGGCTTTTGCAGGAATGATGCGCCGGGAACCGGGTTGCGGCCATCCTCGAACACATCCTCGGTATAGCCGGACATAAAGATTACCCGGCTGTCGGGCCGCGTCTCAAGGGCGCGGCGGACCCAGGCCAGCCCGTCCATACCAGGCATGACGACATCGCTCACAAACAGATCAACACGCAGCCCGGGGTCGCGCAAAAGCTCCAGCGCCTCTTCCCCGGAACCAGCCTCGGTCACCTGATAGCCGCGCAGCTTCAGCGCACGGCTTGCGAAAGCACGCACCGGCGCCTCATCCTCGACCAGCAGGACACGCAGATCGCGTGCGGCGCCCGAAACACGGGCGGCCACAGAGGGCGCGGCGGGGGCCGGCACCGGGCCTGCCGCCTCTTCCTCGGGGGATGCAGGCAGATAGATGGTAAAGACAGTGCCCTGACCGGGCGTGCTGTCGCACAGGATATAGCCGCCCGTCTGTTTGACGATCCCATATGCGGTGGACAGGCCCAGCCCCGTGCCCTCGCCGATACGTTTGGTGGTAAAGAACGGCTCGAATATCTTGTTCAGCACATCCGGCGCGATGCCGCAGCCCTGATCGGCGACCGTGATCCGGACATAGCGACCCGGTGGCACGGCGAAACGAAGATGTTCCGACGGCCCGGTCAGTTCGGCATTCTGTGTTGAAATGTCGATGCGCCCACCCTCGGGCATGGCGTCGCGGGCATTGACGACAAGGTTCATGATGACCTGCTCGATCTTTGAGCGGTCAGCGCGCACCTGTTCCAGCCGCGGATCGTGGTGCAGGGCCAGCGTGATCTTTTCTCCGACCAGACGGTTGAGCAGATGCGACAGATCCGCAATCGTATCGCGCAGATCGAGTTGCTGCGGCTTGAGCGCCTGCTTGCGCGAAAAGGCCAGAAGGTGGCTGACCAGACTGGCGGCGCGGTTGGCATTCTGGCTGATCTGATCAAGATCGGCATAATCGGGATCATCCTGATCATGGCGCAGCATCAAGAGGTCGCAATGCCCGCTGATTGCTGTCAGCAGGTTATTGAAATCATGTGCGATCCCGCCGGCAAGCTGGCCGATCGCCTGCATCTTCTGGCTTTGGACGAACTGCGCCTCCAGCGTTTTCATCGCGCGTGCATCGGTCAGCACCGCGATCAGGATGCCGTCCGCCGCGCTTTCGACATGCAGCGAGACCTGAATGAACCGGTCCTGCCCGGCACGGGGCGCGCGCAGAACCTCGGGCAAAGGGGGAACGGGGCTGGCCAAAGCCTCGGCCAGCCAGTCATCAATCGGACGGCCCAGACCGTCGAGCAGTTTCGAGACATGGCAGCCCGGCCCGTCCCTGCCGCAATACAGGCCGGCCGCCGGGTTGGCATGCAGCACTGTCCCGTCGGCCGCGATGCGCAGCACGGCGACCGGCAGACGGTCGTAATCGGGGCTGGTGGCGGCGATATCCGGCGAGGGACACGGCGTCAGCGTCAGCCGGATGATGCCGCCGCCCGCACGTTCGGCCACCAGCGAGGCGCCATTGGGCAACTGATATGCCGCCCTGCCGTGACGCTGCGCACCGGCCAGCAACCGCGCGCCGACGCCTGCGGCATCCGCCATCTGTCCAGCCATCATCTGCACCAGCGGCCGGCCGATATAATCACCGAAACGATCAAGCGCCGGAAATGTCTGGGCAAGGATCATCCCCTGCCCGTCGCTCAGCCAGCTGTTCTGGTCGCTCGCCTCGATCTGGGGGAGCAGCCGGTTCATCTGGCGGTGCCGCGCCAGCCCGTCGCGGGCGCGTCCAAACGCGATCCAGCCACCCAGCAGATACCAACCCGCCACCACGGTCAGCGTAACCAGCGACAGCGCGGTGCCGGGATTCGCGCGCCCGTCATTCGCAAACAGCCAGATCTCGCCCAGAACCAGCGGCAGGACCAGCAGCGGCGTCCAGATCCCCGCATGTCGCGGCGGTCGCTGCAACAGCTTTGCCATCCGAATCGCCCTCTGTCCGCTTTGATCTTCAGCGTTACGGCCGAGGTATTAAGAAATCGTTAATCTGACCCGGCCCCGCGCCGCATCAGCGCCAGAAAGAACCCGTCCGAAGCATCGAGCGGGGTCCAGCTTTGCTGATGCTCCAGCGCGAAATCTGGCCGCGCGGCCAGAAAACTGTCGATCTGACCGGCATTTTCCGCATCGAGAACCGAACAGGTCATATAGGCCAGCCGGCCGCCCGCAGCCGTCAGCTCCGCCGTCCGGGCCAGAATATCGCGCTGCACCACCAGCAGATCGTCCAGATCGGCAGGTCTCAGCCGCCATTTCGCATCCGGCGTGCGCCGCCATGTCCCCGAGCCTGAACAGGGCACGTCCGCCACCACAAGATCATAGTCGCGACCAAGCGGCGCGGGTGGGGACAGCTGAATACGAACACCTGCGCGGGCGGCGCGGGCAGGCAGATCGCCCATGCGCGCCGGCGCGGCATCATGGGCGGTCAGGTGCAGGTCGGCACGTGATGCCAGCGCCAGTGCCTTGCCACCCCCGCCGGCGCAATAATCCAGCACGCGGGCGCCCTCGCTCAGCGGCAAGGCGGCACAGGCAAGCTGTGGTGACAGATCCTGCAACTCGACCAGACCGTCACGATAGGCCGCCGATGCGGCGATACGCCGCTCGCCGCCGGTTACACGCAGCGCCGTAGTCAGGGCAGGATGCGGATCGGTGGTCACGCCCTCGGCCTCCAGCGTCGCGCGCGCCTGCGCAACATCCCCCCGGCGCAGGTTGACGCGCAGCCAGACCGGCGCCCGCCCGCCCATGGCGGCGGCGACAGCACCCGCCCGGTCGCCCAGAGATTTCTGCCACGCAGGCCAGATCCAGCCCGGCAGGTCATGGGGCGGCTCGCCCGCCGGCCCGGCCGCCAGTGCCGCCTGCTCGTCCGTGCTGAGAGGGCCGGGCGCGTGACCCTGACCGGTAAAGACCGCCTCGGCCGCAGCACCGCTGTCACGCAGCATCCCCAGCATCAGCCCGCGCCCGCTCAGCCCGCCGCCCAATCTGGCCAGACTGTCGCGGCGGCGCAGAGCCTGAAAGACCAGATCACGCACCGCAGCGCGGTCGCCCGAACCGGCAAAGCGGCTGGCGCGCGCCCAGCCGGTCAGCGCGGCCTCGGCCGGGGTGCCGGCCAGCACATGGTCAAGAATGGTGATCGCCGCGGCGATTCTGGCAGGCGGGGTCATGGCGCGGTCCTTTCTGCCGATGCGGCTCTGGGTGATGCACGGGGTCGACAGACAGGGCCTGCGGGCGCATCAGCATCAGCCCCCGGCCTATCATCGAAAGCGGTGCCGGAACAAACGCCGCAGGCAGCTCGATCAGGTCATCGCGCAGGATCTCGGGATCGGTGATCCCCTGAAGCACGATCAGCCGGCCACCGCCGAGGTCGATATGCGCCGCACCTCCGCGCATCTCTGCCGCATCCATGACCATATCCAGCGTCAGCCCGGACCGGCCCGGGCGGCGCGGTCGATCACCCGCACCCGGACCATCAGGCCGCCGGCAAAGACCGCTGACCGCGCCAGCCGTGCATGCGCCCGGCATGGCAAGGCACCGTTTCTCGGGGCGCGGGCGCGGATACTGACACTGACTTCACCCGTCTGAGAATGAAGAAGAACCCCCTCCGGGCGCGCACGCGCGCGTGGACACTGACACGGAATCGCTCGATCTGGTCACCTTGCAGGAACTCTCCGAGCGCGCACGCGCGCGCGAACACTGACCGGCCCGGGTCCGCCGGGACCGGACAGCGGCCAGATGGCGCTACAGCAGGATCAGGTCATCGCGCAGGATATCGGGATCAGTGATCCCCTGAAGCACGATCAGCCGGCCGCCACCGAGGTCGATATGCGTCGCGCCTCCGCGCACCTCTGCCGCATCCATGACCATATCCACCGTCAGCCCGGACCGGCCCAGAGCGGCGCGGTCGATCACCAGCGTATCGACATCATCGGTGAAATCCACCACTGTCATGCGCCCGCGCTGGAATACAAACTCGTCTGCACCGATGCCGCCGTGCAGCGTATTATTACCATAGTCGCTGACCAGACGGTCATTGCCCGGCCCGCCCCACAGCACGTCATTGCCCGGCCCCGCGATCAGCGTGTCATTGCCCGCACCACCAAACAGCGTATCATTGCCCCAGCGGCCTTCGATCAGGTCATTGCCGCCATTGCCGGTCAGCACATTGGCCAGCCCGTTGCCGCGCAGCGTGTCATTGCCGTTGCCGGCGGTGACATTCTCGATATTGATCAGCACGTCACCCGCCGCCGCCCCGGCATTAAGCGCGCTGTTGGCAAGATCAACCCGCACCGCCGACCCGGCATAAAGCGCGGTATCGCGTCCCGGCCCGCCATCCATCAGGTCGGCCCCCGGGCCACCGAACAGCAGATCGTCACCCATACCACCGATCAGCGTATCATTGCCCGCCCCGCCTTCCAGCGTGTCATTGCCGCCGCGCCCCTCCAGCCGGTCGTGACCTCCCAGCCCGAGCAGCCGGTTGTCGCCGTGATCGCCGTAAAGCGCGTCGACACCCGCACCGCCCTCGATCTCTTCGATCGAGATCAGCCGGTCGCCCGCGGCCTCGCCGGTGTTGCGGCCCTGAAAGATCAGATCAACCACCCCGCCCCCATCGCCGATACGCAGCCGGTCGATCCCCGCGCCGCCATCGACGATATCAAGACCCGGCCCGCCGCGCAGCGTATCATTGCCCGGACCACCCAGCAGC
>JAUNTL010000014.1 GCA_030538705.1 Paracoccus sp. (in: a-proteobacteria)
TGATGCTGAAGGCGCGCGTGGCCTCGTCCTCGACCACCAGAATGCGCCCGTCGGGCAACTGCTGGACCGCCGAGGGTTCGTAAATATCCGTAAACTCGGCGATGCCCAGGTTGCCCATGGATACCTGCACCTGCCCCGAAAGCGAGGGGAAGATCCCGAACAGCGACTTGACCGAGACAAAGGCCAGAAGCGATGCCACCAGCCCCCAACGGAATGCCCGGTAGGACAGGTCCAGCAGCCGGAACTTGCGGTCAGCCATCTTGCCAAGCCAGTAAAGCTGGTCGCTCATGCGGTAATAGACCTCATCGCGGTTGCGCAGCAGGGCCTGCATCCGCTCCCAGTATTCGGCGGGATCCAGCCGCACCCGGTCCTCATAGATCAGCAGGTTCAGATCGCCCTCGCCCGCCGTCGCCTGACGCGCATCATCGGCAAAGCGGCGCCAGTCCCCCAGACGGGCCTTTCGGCGCGACACCGCCCCCAGCCAGCGCCAGATCCCGCGCAGCGCATCCACCCGGTCGGGCGAGGCCGCCAGCAGCGCAAAGAAGATCGAGGCCGAAGCCGTCAGCATGAACATCCCGACCGGCAGGATGAACACCTGCGAGGATGCGAAGATGAACGCACCCGAGATCATCAGCGCCGAAATGATCAGCCCGTTCAGCGAAATCATGATATTGGCCTTCATCGCCGCAAGGTTGATGATGTCCAGCTCGGCCCGGATGGCGTTGCGAAACAGCGTATCAACCGCCTTGGCCGAACCGAGTTGCGGCATGTCCGTCCCGGCGGCACCATCGCCTTTGGCCCCGGCCTTGGGGGATTTTCTTTTCTTTGCGGCTGCGCCCTCGGGCGAATTCACTATGGCATGAAACGCCGAGGCTGCGGCCTCTCGTTGTGACTTGCGGGCCATGTGACTCTCCTGAACAGATAAATTCGTCATCAAAAGCGTCCGGCGTGGTCCCGGACGATTGGTTAACGCATCAGGACGGGTAATATTCCACATCATGCATTTTTCCGCCCGGCGCTTTACCTCGGGCGCGGGCTGCGCTTTCATGGCGCAAACGGGGGAAAGAATGGCGCTGCAAGACCGTATCGCACAGGGCCGGGGCGAGGTGCCGGCCGATCTCGTGCTCAAAGGGGGCGAGGTCTGGTGCATGGTCACCGGCGCGCGGATTGCGGGCGATGTGGCGATCTGCGGCGATACCATCGCCGGCATCGGTGCCCATTACAGCGGCCGGCAAGAGATCGACGTTTCCGGCCGGCTGCTGGTCCCCGGTTTTATCGACACGCATCTGCATATCGAAAGTTCCTGCGTGACCCCCGGCGAGTTCGACCGCTGCGTCACCCCGCGCGGGATCACCACGGCGATCTGTGACCCCCATGAAATCGCCAATGTCATCGGAGCCGACGGCATTCGCTATTTCCTGGACGCGGCCGAGGGGATGGTGATGGACCTGCGCGTCAACCTGTCGTCCTGTGTGCCGGCGACCATGATGGAAACCTCGGGGGCAACGGTCACCGTCGATGACCTGCGCGCGCTCGCCGGTCATCCCCGCGTCATCGGGCTGGCCGAGTTCATGAATTACCCCGGCGTTCTGGCGCGCGATCCCGACTGTATGGAAAAACTCTCGGCCTTTGCCGGGCGCCATATCGACGGCCATGCGCCCCTGTTGTCCGGCCGCGACCTCAACGCCTATATCGCCGCCGGTATCCGCACCGAACACGAAGCCACATCCGCCGCCGAGGCCATCGAAAAGCTGCAAAAAGGTCTGCGGGTGCTGATCCGTGAAGGTTCGGTGTCCAAGGATCTCGATGCCCTGGCCGCTGTGCTGACGCCGCTGACGGCGCCTTACATGTGCCTGTGCACCGATGACCGCAACCCGCTTGATATCGCCGAAGAAGGCCATCTCGACGCCATGATCCGGCGGCTGATCGCGCATGGATGCGATCCGCTGGCGGTTTACCGCGCGGCCAGCCTGTCGGCGGCCGAGGCGTTCGGACTAAAGGATCGCGGCCAGATCGCACCGGGCAAACGCGCCGATATCGTCGTGCTGGATGATCCCGCGCAATGTCGGGCCGGGCTGGTGATCTGTGGCGGTGTCATCGCTGAAAAGGCGGCATTCGCGCGGCGCGCGGCACCGCAACCGGTCGGACGCCGCTCGGTGCGCCTGCCCGATCTTGACGCGGCCAGCTTTCGGCTGGACCGCGGACAGGACGCCCAGCCCGTGATCGGCATTCAGCCCGGGCGCATTCTGACGGATCACCTGACCGAAACCGTGGCTTTGCGCGACGGCGACCGCGCACCCGACCCGTCACGTGACCTTGCCCGGATCACCATCGTCGAGCGCCATGGCCGTAACGGCAATATCGCCAGCGGTTTCGTGCGCGGTTTCGGTATCCGTCACGGCGCAATCGGCTCGACCGTCTGTCACGACCATCACAACCTTGCGCTTGTCGGGGTGGATTACGCCGACATGGCCCTGATCGCGCAGCACCTGGCCGAAATCGGCGGCGGCTTTGCCGTGGCCCGCGACGGCCGGATTCTGGCCGATCTTGCCCTGCCGGTCGCCGGCCTGATGTCAGACGCCCCCTTCGAGCAGGTCCGCGACCACATGAGCGCCCTGCGCGACGCCGCATCCGGCCTCGGCATCACCCTGCACGAGCCATTCCTGCAACTTGCCTTCCTGGCCCTGCCGGTCATCCCCCATCTCAAGATCACCGATCATGGCATGGTTGATGTCGACCGCTTCGCCATCATCTGATGCATTGCAAGCCAGCCCGCCACAGGCCATCCTGTCACCATCACAGGAGGCGAGCATGATATTGACGGTAGAGGGCATGACCTGCGGCCATTGCAAGGCGGCGGTCGAACAGGCAATCGCTCAGGCAGGCGGCCGCGCCGAGATTGATCTGCAAAGCGGCAAGGTCACGGTCGAGAACCTGACGGCCGAGCAGGCCACCGAGGTGATTCGCGCCGCCGGCTATGAGGTCCGTCCTGACTGACACCAGATATTGGGGACGATCTGTGGACAGCCCCGATCACTGCACCGATGCGGCGATTGAGCCGGCGGCCCTTTCCTGTTAGATTTCGCAGGTCGGGGCTGGCCCGCCCGCCCCCAAAAAAGATGCCGAAAAGGCATCCAGGCAGACCCGAGGAGACAGAGATGAACCGTATTCTAATCGCCACCGCCGCGATCATCCTGACCGCGCCGCTGGCCATGGCTGGCCCGATTGACAGTGCTTGCGTCCGCTCTGATCGCGGCGCCCGTGCGCCCCAGCTGTGCGGCTGCATTCAGCAGGTGGCCGACCAGACGCTCAGCCGCGCCGATCAGCGCCGCGCCGCGTCCTTTTTCCGCGACCCCCATCAGGCTCAGGTCGTGCGCATGTCGAAAAGCAATGCCGACAACGCCTTTTGGGCGCGTTACAAACGCTTCGCCAGCACGGCCGAGGCTTATTGCGCCCGCTGACCTCCGGCGATGCGTATCGTCGTTCTGACCGGCGCCGGGATTTCGGCTGAAAGCGGTCTGGCAACCTTTCGCGCCTCTGACGGGCTGTGGGAGGAACACCGGATCGAGGATGTCGCAACGCCCGAGGGCTTTGCCCGCGACCCCGCGCTGGTTCATCGCTTTTACAACATGCGCCGGGCGGCGGCCGCAGCGGCTGTGCCGAATGCCGCCCATCACGCGCTTGCCGATCTGGCGCGCCGCCATGAGCTGGTTCTGATCACGCAGAATGTCGACGATCTGCACGAACGCGCGGGTTCGCCCGAAGTCATCCATATGCATGGCCAGCTTGACCGCGCGCTTTGCGCCGCCTGTGGTCATCGCTGGCCCTCGGCGGCCGAGATGGACGAAACAACCCCCTGCCCCGCCTGTGGCGCCCTTGCCGCCCGCCCGGATATCGTCTGGTTCGGCGAAATCCCTTATCACATGGAACAGATCTGGGATGCTCTGGAGCAGGCCGATATATTCGCCGCCATCGGAACCTCGGGGCAGGTCTATCCGGCGGCCGGCTTTGCCCAGCATGCGCGGCGCGGCGGCGCCCGCTGTGTCGAGCTGAATCTCGCCAATTCAGCGGTCAGTCGCGATTTTCATGACTGCCTGACCGGCCCGGCAACCCGGATCGTGCCCGACTGGGTGGCGCATCTGGATCAGGGCTGAATCTCTGCAACCTCGATCAGATGATCCATCGACAGCGCCGGCTCGTCGCAGCCGGCGTCCCCGACGATACGCGCCGGCACCCCCGCCACGGTCTTGCAGGCCGGGACATCCGCCAGCACAACCGAGCCGGCGGCAATCCGGCTACCGGCACCGACGCTGATATTGCCCAGAACCTTCGCGCCCGCCCCGATCAGCACGCCCGCCCCGATCTTCGGATGACGGTCGCCGTCCGCCTTGCCCGTGCCGCCCAGCGTGACCGAGTGCAGCATCGAGACATTGTCACCCACCACGGCCGTTTCCCCGATGACGATCGAATGCGCGTGGTCGATCATCACCCCCTTGCCGACGCGGGCGGCCGGGTGGATATCCACCCCGAACGCTTCGGAACAGCGCATCTGCACGAAATAAGCCATGTCGCGACGGCCCTCGGTCCAAAGCCAATGCCCGACACGATAGGCTTGCAGCGCCTGAAACCCCTTGAAGAACAGCAGCGGCTGGATCAAGCGGTGCGTTGCCGGATCACGCTCATAGACCGCGCGCAGATCCGCCTCGGCCGCCGCCGTCAGCTCGGGGCGCTCGGCATAGGCGGCATCCGCGATCTCGCGCAGCAGCTGCTCGCTCATCTCACCTGATGCCAGCTTGAGCGCAAAGCGATAGGCAAGCGCTGATTGCAGGTTCTGGTGATGCAACAGACCGGCATGGACAAGCGCACCCAGCAATGGCTCCTGTGCGACCGCATCGCGCGCCTCGGCGCAGATCTGCGACCACATGGCCGCGCCGCGCACGGGCACCGCACTGGCCTTGACGGGGGATAAGGGGCTGTTCATCGCCATCTCCTTTGGCGGCAACCTATCGCAAAGATCTGACGCCGAAAAGCCATCACCGCGGCAGGCCCAGCTCCAGCCAATGTGCCGCGATGACCAGCCCGCCCGCCGCAAAGCTGCCGCCGGTCGCGCTTAACAGCACCGGTTCGGGCGACCAGTTGCCATAGGGCTGCGAGACAAGCCCCCGCGCCCAGGATCCCGCCTGCAATCCCAGCCCGCCGCCAAAGCGGTCCAGCCCGTCCGCAACCCCCATCCGCCAGCTGGTCAGGGTGCCGCTGATCGCCACGCGCACCCTTGCCGTCACCCCGATCACCAGCACCCCGCTGGGAATGAACAGATCGGTCTCGACCGTCGTGCCCGGCGTGATCGCCACCTCGGCCTCTGCCGTGCGCGCGATCAGCCCGGCCCCCGAAGGCGCCAGCGTCAGCGCGCCCGTCACCCAGCCGTCGCCATCATGGATCGCCGGCACCCCCTGATCGGTGATATGGGCACCCATTCCGCTGCGCGGCGCGCAAAAATCCCACCCCCCGTTGGCGGCGATTGCGATCTGCCCGTCGCGCCCCGTCCACAGACCTGACGCACCGGCGGGCACGCCGAAACATGCCCCTTCCGCCGACGCCGCCGGCGGTTCCGTGCGGGTGATACTGACCAGCACAAGGTTGACCATACCGTCCAGACGCGCCAGCGCCTCGTTTACGGTCACATGCTTTTGCGCCTGACCGGGCTGGACCAGCGGCAATTCCAGTCGCGAAGTGGTTTGATCGAACATCAGAAGCTCCTGATAATGAAGGGTCCGGGACCATAATCGTCCGAAATCTGTGCAACCGAGACCTTCAGCCCCCCTGTTCCGGCCGCGCCCGCGACAGAGGCCGGCAAGATCAGCGACGGGGCCGAGGTCTCGAACTCGCGGCTTTCCTGCGCGGTCTCGGCGCGGATCAGATAGGCTTCGCGCGCCTCGCCCAGCGGGACATCACGCAGATCCCAGCGGTCGCCCGAAATCCGCGTCCGGCGCACCCAGCTCAGCCGTGTGCCATCCAGCCGCAGGTGACAGGGCGACAGCGGCCGCAGCCCTGCCCCCCGCGTCAATGTCGCACGCAGCCGATAGCTCGGGTCATCGACGGGCCGCGTCGCGGGGCCGATGCGCCAGTGCCGCAGCCGTCCCAGCATCGCAGGCTCGAACGCCGGCTGCCGGACCGCCGCATCAAGGACGACGACGACCGAACCGGGCGGCCACTCTTCCGGCATCAGCGCATCCGTCCCGAACTGCCCGCGCAAACGCTCGCTCAGCGCCCAGACCCGCGGCGAGACCGGCACCGCGCGGCGGAACTGGAACAGCTCCCAGCGGTTCGCGGTGCCATCCCCGATCGCGACCAGATTGGCCGAGGACAGCAGCCCCTCGGCCGGGGCATCCGACAAGGCGCCCGAGGCAAACCGCACCTGCAAGCCCGCCCCGCGATCCAGCCGTCCGGGCGCCGCACGGCGCATCCGGCTTTCGGTCAGCCCGATCATCGCCCCCTGCGCGAGCGTCAGGTTCGGCGAAAACTCCGCGTCCTCGCGTTCCGAGCCATGGACCGCAACCGCGCCGGGCCAGGGCCGCGCACTGACCGCAATATGCGGCGCATGCGCGATCTCGGCCCCGCGCATCAGCGGCAGGTCCATGATGACCGGCCAGACCGGCATCGGCGGGCGATAGCGCGCCACCGCGATCCCCTCGGCCGGGTCATCGGCCGGGCGATAGATTTCGGGTCCGGTCAGCACAGCATCGACCGTGATCGCCCCCGCCCGCTCGACCCGCTCGATCCGCCAGCGCGGCGCATCCCTCTGGCCGCGCCGACCCAGCGTCACGACATCGCCCGGTCCCAGCTCCCCGCGTGACGGCGGCAGCCGGAAACGGATCGTCTCGCGGCTCATCCGGGCCTCGGCCAGCCAGCGCGCGGCAATGGCGCGGGCCTCTGGCACGGTCATCAGCAATGGGATCTCGCTGTCACTGACACCCCCTTCCCCGTCATCGGGCAAGGCGGCCTCGACGGTCGAGCCGGCATAGGAATCACCGACCGCGATATGGCTCAGACGCAGCCGCCCGCTCAGCCCCGCATCAGCGGCGCGCGTGATCTCGGCGCCGGCACCGTCCATTTCGACCAGAGCATGCTCGTCCAGATCCGCCGACACATGCCCGTCCCTCATGACAAAGCGCAGCAGGCCGTCGCGCTCGACCGCGTCGAAACCATAGGCCAGCATCAGGGGCTGCAAACTCGCGCGCCCGGTCTCGCCGCCCTGCGCGACATAGCCGCGAACCACCCCCGACAATCCGCTGACATCCGCATCCGCAATTCCGGCCGCAGCACAGATATCGCTCACGACCCTGGCCAGTGGCACCGCACCCGCGCGCCCGTTCAGCCAGTGACCGCGCTCCCATGCCGGACCGTCCGACCACAGGTCTGTGCGGCCCGGAAAGGCCGGATAGGGTCGCGCATCCCAGCACCAGACAAAAGCGCGGCTCATATCGACCATAGGCCCGCCATAGCTGCCGGCGGGGTTATTGCCCGGCGCGCCCCAATAGCGCGTCATCGCCGCGATATAGGCCGCCTGCACGGCATCATCGCGGCGCCCGGTCGAATAATGCGGCAGTTGCGATTCCGAACTATAGGCATCCAGAAACTTGTTGGGCTGGTTCGTGCCCTTGTCCAGCGCGGCACATCCCATCTCTGTGAACCAGATCGGTTTTGATCGCGGCCGCCACGGCGTCGGCACGGCCTGCCGGATGCCGCCGATGCGTTCGTGATGCGGCCTCGCCCACCAGTTGCGCAGATCCTTATAGCGCCACACCCAAGGCTCGTTATACGCGCCATCGGTGATCGCCGTGCGGATCTGCGCATCGCGATGGGCGGGGTCGGCGTAATACCAGTCATAGCCTTCGCCGCCGGCGACATTGCTTTCCAGATAGCCCGGCGCGTCGATGCGCCGCCAATGGGCGTCAAGATGCGCCTCTCCCTCGCGCCAGTCCGACAGCGGCATGTAATTGTCGATGCCGATGAAATCGACATTCTCATCGGACCACAGCGGGTCGAGATGATAGAACAGATCCCCCCCGCCGGGATGACAGCCGAAATACTCGCTCCAGTCAGCGGCATAGCTGATCCTGACCCCCGGCCCGAGGATCGCGCGCGCCTCGGCCGCCAGCCGGCGCAGCTCTGCCACGGCGGGAAAGCTGTTTTGCGGCCCGCGCATCTGCGTCAGACCAACCATCTCCGAACCGATCAGAAAGCTGTCCACACCGCCCGCCAGCGCGCACAGATGCGCATAATGCAGGATAAAGCGCCGGTATGACCACTCTTCAGGGCCGGAATAGCTGATCTTGCCGTTTGCGACGCTGAAATCCCCGGGCGCGGCATCGCCAAAAAATGCCCGCACCGCCTGGGCGTTCTGTATGGTGCCGTCGGGGCTTCCGGGGCGGCCCGGCGCGATCTCGGCCGTGATCCGGCCACGCCAGGGCATGACCGGCTGCTCGGGCGCGTCACCCCAGGGGTCGGGCCGCCCGTTGCCCTTCATCTGCTCCATAAGGATGAACGGATAGAACACGGCCTTGCGCCCCGAGGCCGCGATCGCGCGCAGCCCCTCGATCACCGCGTCATCGGCGGGCGTGCCGCCATAGACCGGCCGCCCATCGATCCGCCCGACCTCGCCTGCGGCATCGCGGCCGATACCACCGGCGCGCCACGCCATTTCGCGCCCGTCCCGCGCCCTGCTCTCGACCTTGGGCTGCACCCGGCAATGGCCGGCGCGCAGATCATCCCCGAACCACGACACGATCACCGAAACCGAACCGACAGCCGGCAATTCGCGCCCCAGCACATCCAGCGAGGCCGCGAAATCGCTGCGCGCCAGCGGCGTCGCGCTGTTTGCGGCCACCATCTCGCCCAGTCCCAGATCATAGCTGACCGGCGTCGTCGCCAGCGAATATTCCCCCGTGCCCGGTATCATCGCGACCGCGCGCACCTCGCGCGACATGCCCCCGCCCGAACGTGCCGGGCAGGTAACCTCAAAGCTCAGCTGCGGCAGCCGGTTTCCCCAGCGTTCCAGATCCAGATCTTCGATCACCACATAGGCCGTGCCGCGATAGGCCGGCGCGGCCTCGCCCTCATGTGCCGCGATACAGGGATCGGGCTGCTGATCCTCGGCGCCGGTATAGACGCTCATGGTCAGGTCACCGGGCGCGATTTCCTCGCCATCGGCCCATATCCGCCCGACGCCGAGGATCGGACCTTCGCACAGCGCGAGCGCCAGACTCAGCCGGTATGAGATATTCGTGACCCGCGGCCCCGTGCCCTTTCCACCCCCCCGGCGTGACGAGATTTCGCTCAGCGGCGCGGCCCAGATGACATGGCCGGGCAGACGCATCTGCCCCCACAGCCGCGGGATCGGCACCCCCTCGCCGGTGGTCTGCAATCTCAGCCGGTCGATGCGCCCGGTCTCGACCGCCTGCGAACCGGCCCCCAGCAGCCGCTGGTCGATGACCCGGCCGACGGTCGCACCGATCGCGCGGCCGATGACCGCGCCGCCCAGCCCCAGAACGGTGCCGCCGAACCCCGCGCCTACCGAGGCACCGACGGCCGATAACAGGATCGTCGCCATAAGATTTTCCTTTCAGTCGGGAAAGCGGAACCGTGCCGCGATCCGGTGCTGCCACGGCGCCGAAAGCGGGCTTTCGACGGTGCCGTGACGGTCATAGGCATGAATAAAGGCAGGCGCGGCACCGCTGGCTGACACCACGCCCAGATGTTTCGCCACCCCGGCCCGGCGCATGCGAAACAACAGGATCTGGCCCGCCGCCAGCGCGCCCTCTGCCGGCCGCAGATGCCGCCCCGCCCCCGCCGCCAGCAGCTCGGTCCCGCCATATTCGCCCCAGTCGGAACTATAGGGCGGCACGATCTCCGGCTCGGCGCCGTAAAGCTCGCGCCAGATCCCGCGCACCAGACCCAGACAATCCGCACCCACCCCGCAGACCGAGGCCTGATGACGATAGGGCGTGCCGATCCAGCGCCGCGCAATGGCGACGACCATGTCAGACCGGCTCATGCCAGCCCTCCGGATTGGTGCCGTCAAACCCGCGGGGCCGGGCTGCACGCGGCGCCTGCGGCGCCAGCAGCCAATCCTCGGCAGGAAGATGAGGAAACCCACGGAAGTTCATGAAATTCATAAATTTCACCTGACACATCCCGGATGATTTATTGCAGCCGGCAATCAGCGTCACCACCTCTGCGGCGGCCGGCGCGACGGCCGGACGCGCCCACAGCTCGACCTCGCGGCGGCCATCCGGGCGGGCGCGGTCATTCTTGACATGACCTGCCGTGCCATCGGCGAAAATCATCCGGCCATGCTCGAACCAGCGGTCATCATAGCCCGCCATGCCCTCCAGCCTGATCACGGCACCATCGGCCTGCGTCACACGCGCCGTCGCGGTAAACCCCGGCCGCGCCAGATCCACCCCGCAGGCGTCCCCCCCCAGCACCGCATCGCAGCGCGGGTGAAAGACGCGCCCGCGCGGCTGGTTCAGCGGCTCGGACAGTCCGCGCAGCTCGGCCCGGAATGCCCCGCCCTTGCGGGTGATCTCGCCCAGATGACCGCGAAAGATCAGCCTGTGGCGGCCCGGCGCGCTCCAGTCCACGTCCCACTGGCGCAACTCGGCCCCGTCCCACAGACCGGCCAGAATATCTCCCTCATGCAGCCCGCCATCGCTCAGCGCGCCGATCACCTCGGTATTATCCACCGACAGGCCGGCACCCTGAACCACGGCCTGCGCGCTCAGCCCGGCATGAGGACGAAAGGTCAGGCCCGCGAATTCCAGCACCCGGTCATGATCGGTAAAGCCCAGAACCACCCCGTCGCGCCGCGCGACCGCCCAGGCCCGCGCGATTGTCGTCACGCTCATAGCCGCACCTCCACAACCGGCACCTGCGGCAGATCACCCGCCTGAAACGAGGCCACCGAGACCGCGATCCTGTCGCTGTCGAAACGCACCGGCACGTCGAACTCGAACCCGGCCGTGACCTCGGCTGCCTGCCCCGGCGGTTCGCTCAGCGTGACAATGCCGGTCGCGGTATCGACGGTGTAATCCTGCCCCTCGCGCATCTCGTCGCCGCCGACGCCGACACGCACCGTCCCCTCGACCGGCTTGAGGATCGGGCGCGCATAGCTCGCCGGTCCCGAGGCATAGCGCTTGATCAGGCCAAAGCCGGCCGTCTGGCCGTCGCCCTGCCCGATGATCTGGTCGCGGAACTGCGGCTGACGGCTTGGGGCGCAGCTTTTGTAATCCGCCCAATCCTTCCAGCGAAAGCCGTGCATCTGTCCGCGCCGCGCCTCGAAAAAGGCAATCAGTGCTGCGACATCGTCCAGCGAACGCAGGCCCAGCCCGGCATCGTAATGGCGCCGCGAATCCGCCCAGGGACTGTTGCGTTCCTCAAAGCCGTTGGTCAGCGTGACGATCTCGGTGCGCCGCTCCGGTCCGCCGACCGAGCCAAAGGACAGGTTCGCGGGAAATCTGATCTCGTGGAACATGACGCCTCACATGTTACGCTGGCCGCGCGCCAGCAGCCGGCCCATCTGGGCGGCGATCTGGCTCTGGCTGCGGGCAAATCCCGCGACATCGGGGGTGTTGACGGTGATCTGGACATTGACCGGCCGCCCCCCGCCGCCGGCCGCCGCGACGCCCAGCCTGCCATCAGCGCCGCGCGTCAGTGGCATGATCGCCTCTGGTCCGGCCTCGCCCATCAGGCCCAACCCGCCACGCATCGGGAAATGCGTGGGCTGGCTGACGATGCCGCCGCGTGCGAATGCGGTGACACGGCCCTGCGAAAAGGCGCCGCCCTGCGCGAATGGCAGCGCCGCGCCGATGCCGCCGGCCAGCCCCTGCGCCATGGCGCCCGCCACCGCCTGATGGATCGGCTTCATCGCGATGGAAAAGGCGGTATCGGCCATGCTGCGCGCCACCCCCTTCAGCGCATCGCTCAGCTTCATGCCGTCAAAGATCAGCCCGTCAAAGGCGCGCTTCAGGCCGCCGGCGATACCGCCGGCGAAACTGTCGACCTCGCGCCCGGTCATCCACATCACCTGTCCCATCCGGGCCAGTTCCTCGCTGAAGCTGCGGGTCATATCGCCCGCCGCGTCGATCTGCCGGCCGAGATCGCCCTCCGGCCCGTCATCTTGTGCCATCTGCCTGCTCCTTGATTGGTCTGTGATCGGGCCAGAGGCGCGCCAGCGCCTCCAGCCGGGACCGGCTCATCGGGGCTGCCTCGGGCGTGATGCCCAGCATCAGCGCCAGCTCGGCCGGGGTCAGTGACCAGAACTGATCCGGCGCCAGCCCCAGCCCGCGCATGCCCGCGCGCATCAGGCCGGGCCAGTCCAGCCCGCCTGCCCCCGGCCCGCGCCGTCCTGCGGCACTCATACCGGCCCGCAAAAGGCCCGCGCCAGCAGCCGTGCCGCCGCCTGCGCCGCCGCGACCGGCCCGCCGGCGATATCGGCACCCACGAGATCGGCGCGGCGGCCGCACCAGCCACCGCCGCGCAGCCCGGCATGAACCACCGCCAGCACATCGGCGGCCGAAAACCGCCCCTCTTCAAACCGCGCCGCCATGTCCATCAGCGATCCGGTCGCCAGCTCGGCCTCCAGCTCGGCCAGCGCGCCAAGCGTCAGCCGCGCCACATGGGCCACGCCGTCCAGCGTGACCTCGACCTCTCCGCGCAACGGATTGGCCATCACAGCGCCACAAAGATCAGCGCCCCGGCACTGGCCAGCGCGATCTCATAGGTGGCCTCACCGTTATGGCTGCCGGCATATTCCAGCGCGGTGATCTGGAACGGCCCCTCGATGATCCCGAAATCGGGAATGATGATCTGGCAGCGCGGGATCTCGCCGTCAAAGAACACCTGCCGCGCGCGCCCGTCTGTCGCCGCGTCGCGAAACACGCCCGAGCCCGACACCGATGCCGAGCGCACGCCCGCACCGCCCAAAAGCTCGCGCCACCGGCCTTCGCTTTCCAAGCTGGTGACATCGACCGTTTCGGCGTTGAAACCGATCCGCGTCGCGCGCAGCCCGGCGACCGTCTCGAATTCGCCGGCACCGGTCATATCCATCTTGATCAGCAGATCGCGTCCGTTCTGAACCGTCATCTCAGTTCTCCTCAAGCCAGATCAAGCACGGCGCGAAAGGTCAGATCGACCCGCCGCGCCACGCCGTTTTCCATTCGCCGGGCGCGGGCGCGCAGGAACCACAGCCCCGCCACCCGCCCGGCATCCGTCGCCAGGTCAGCCTGTTCCAGCGCCGCGCTGACGGCGCCTGCGGCCTGTTTCACCGCCGCGAAACCCGCGCCCGCCTCGTGGCCCGCCATGACCGAGACCACGAAATCATGGCGCGAGACCGCCCCGCCGGTATCCCGGGCGGCCCGCACCTCTTCGGGGCCGAGCGCGACATGAACGCCTGCCGGCTGGGTGACGGGGGCGGCATCAAAAATCGCATCCCCGACCAGATCACCCAGCACCACATCCGCGCAAAGACAGTCATAGACGGCCGCCTGAAGCGCCGCCGCCGCGCGATAGCTCATTGCTGCTCCTCCTGTGCCATGACATCCAGATGGCGGCCGTGCGGTCCCGCCTCGGCGACGGTCTCGATACGGAACACCCGCCCGCCCATGCGCAGGCGCTGCCCCGGGCGGGGCCGGCGCGGGTCGCCGGGCGGATGGGCGCGCATCGTGATGCGCCAGCGCAGCGCGGTGCCCGGCACGGTCTCGGGTCCGGCCTGCCGCCCGGTCGCGGTCATCTGCCCGTAAAGCAGCCCCAGCGCCCGCCATGTCGTCAGATGCCCGCCCATCCCGTCGGGCAGATGCTCGGCGCTTTCCAGCACCAGCGGGATCACCGCACCCGCCATCACCGCGCCCTCCGTCCTGCCAGGACGCGCACCGCGCGCCAGCGCTCGATCAGCGCGCTGACCCCCATCGGCAGGCCATGGGCGCTGTCTTGCCCGCCGCGATCCTCGTAATAGCGCGCGGCCAGCATCATCACCGCCTGCGCCAGATCCGCCGGCACACCGGCCCAATCCTCGGCGAAACCGGCGGTAAAGCGGATCACGACCCGCCCCGCCAGCGGCACCGGCGGAAAGCGCCCGGCGCGCGGCCGGATCAGCGGCCGCATCCGGTCCTCGACCAGATGCCAGCGTTCCGGCGCCACCGGCCGCAGGGTGCCATCGGCCCCCTCGATCGCGACCGCGGCCACGGCGCTGACCGGGGCCAGCGGCAATGCCTGCGCATCCTCATCACGCCAGTCCTCCAGCACCATGCGGAAATCGCGCCGCAGCAGCACCTTTCCGGTGCGCCCCTCGATCGTGGCGATGGCGGCGCGCAGGAACCCTGCCAGCGCGCGATCCTCATCCGCCCCCGCGGCCAGCTCGAAACCGGAGCCGAGCCGCAGATGCGCCCGCAAACCGGCCACCGGCAGGGCCGTCTCTGCCGGTGTCGTCTCTTCGACAAGTATCATCCCGAACCTTTCGTCCCACTGGCCCCGCGGGCCGCATGTTCATGATGGGAAATGCCGCGCCGGCACGCCGGACCGGGCATGCGCGGACAGTTGCTGAGCCGGCGGACCGGCGGCCGGCGCGGCGCCCGGCGGCTGGGATCAGACGCCGAACCTCAGCGCCTTCAGCGCGCGGCCATCGACCAGACCGCCGCCGACACGCTTGGTCGCATAGAACAGCACATGGGGCTTGGCCGAGAACGGATCACGCAGCACGCGCAGTTCGGGACGCTCGACAATCGTATAGGCCGCCTTGAAATCGCCAAACAGGATGGCGCGGGCATCATCGGCGATCTCGGGCATTTCCTCGGCCAGAACCACCGGATAGCCCAGCAGCCGCGCCGGCTCGCCCGCCGCCAGACTGTCGGCCCAGATAAAGCGCCCGTCCCCGTCCTTCAGCTTGCGCACCACCGCTGCGGTTTTCGACGACATCACAAAGGTCGCATTGGCACGGTGCTGGGCGGGCAGCGCATAAACCAGGTCGATCAGCGCATCGCTTGCATCCGCGCCAAAGCTGCCCGCAACCCCCGTCGCCAACTCGCCGATCACGTCGATCGCCCCGGCGCCGGTTTCGTCAAAAAGGTTATTGAGGATGCCATTGGGCTTTGCCAGCCCGTCGCCGCTCAGAAACGCCTCGGCCTCGGCACGCATAAAGCGCTCTGCGATCCGCCCGGCCAGCCAGCCCTCGATATCAAAGGCGGAATCGTCCAGCAGGCGCTGGCTTGCCTTGGGCATGGCCGACAGCTCGTGCAGCTGGATCGTCACCCGCTCGACGCCTGCGGGGGCGGTATCGGTGGCCTCGTCCTCATCGGTCCAGGCACTTGCCAGCTCGTCGCGCTC
The DNA here is from genome assembly GCA_030538705.1 of Paracoccus sp. (in: a-proteobacteria). GTDB lineage: Bacteria > Pseudomonadota > Alphaproteobacteria > Rhodobacterales > Rhodobacteraceae > Paracoccus. Next base: position 15,379 of record JAUNTL010000014.1, read on the forward strand.
GACCAGAATCTCATAGCTGCCCGATTCGACCGTCACGACATTGGCCAGTGCCCGGATCGAGGCGGCATTGCTCAGCGAGACGCGGACCTGTTCCGACATCTGCGGCGCGACCAGAAAGCCGCCGTCGCTGGCGGTGGTCATGGCCTTTTCCTCGACCGCCAGCCCGCGCAGCCCGCTGTCGTCGCCAGAGCGCAGATAGGCGCTGAACGCCTTTTGATGCGGCGCTTCGGGATTGGCCTCGGCCGACAGCGGGCTGCGGGCGCGAAGGGCGGTCTTGCGTTCAAACATGCTCATGCGATCATCCTGTGCATCGAGTTTCTGGCGGATATCCTGGCGAAAGCCCTTGAGTTCCTCGACGAACCCCAAAAGCGCACCCTTCAGCTCACCGGGCGCGCCCTGCGCGCCGGTCTTGACCTCGGTCATCGGCTTCTCCTTGTGGATTTCGGGACCCTCCGGTCCCGGTTTGCGCGGATGCCGCAGATGCGGCACCCGAACCTCTGTCGCGGGGATCAGCCCCGCAGCATGGCCGTCGCCGCGTTCAGGGCGGCGGTGATCTCGTGGCTGTCATCGTCCGATTTGCGCCCGACCTTGGCCTCGGCCAGCATCGGAAAGGTGACCAGAGACACCTCCCACAGCTCCAGCGCGGTCAGCACGCGCCGGCCCTTGCCGTCGCGCTCGGCCGTCAATGTCCTATAGCCGATGGACAGCCCGTCGATGGCGCCGGCCGCGATCAGCGTCGCCGCCTCGCGTGCCAGCCCGATTTCAGGCAGCAGCCGGCCGCGGACCCACAGCCCCGTCGCATCCTCGCGCACCTCGTCCCAGACCCCGATCGGGCGCGACGGGTCGTGCTGCCACAGCATCCGCACCTTGTCGCCCCGCCCCGCCAGCCGCCTGAGCGAGGCCCCAAAGGCGCCCGGCGCGACAATATCGCCGCCCTGATCGGGCAGGCCGAAGCGGCTTGCATATCCCTCGATAACGGCATCCTCGCTCATCACCGGCCTGCCGCCGGCGAATTTCATTTCCAGCCCGCTCAGCATCTGCTCAGCCTCCCTTGGGTGTGTATTCGATGATCGACTGGACGGCCTGGGTCAGAATGACCCCGACCACGCCGTAAACCGTCATCCACAAACGCTTTTCCAGCCCTTCGATCAGCGCCTCGATCCGTTCCAGCCGCTTGTCCACGGCACCGAATTGCAGCGCCATGACACGCTCCTGCGCCTCGAACCGGTGAAAATGCGGATCAAAGCCGCGCTGCGCGCCGTCCATCTCAGCCCTCGGCCAGCGGCGGCAGGCCCAGCGCCGCACGCTTTTCGGCCGGGGTCAGGAAATCGGCCCGTGAAATCCGTGACCAGTGCTGGTCGCGCTCTTCGGCCAGGGCGGGGATCTGATCGAGATCGGGGCGCAGATCGACCTCGGTGCCCTGATGTTCGGACAAAAACCACGCCACCGCTGCCGCGACACGCGTGACCAGCGGCAGCACGGTCAGGCGGAAAAACGCCCGATGCGCCTCGGCGTAATTGGCATAGGTCGCATCCCCCGGAATGCCGATCAGCATCGGCGGCACACCGAATGCCTGTGCGATCTCGCGCGCGGCGGCCTGTTTGGTCTGGTGAAACTCCATATCCGAGGGGCTGAACCCCATCGGCTTCCAGTCCAGCCCGCCCTCCAGCAGCATCGGCCGTCCGGCATTGCGCGCGCCCTGATGATGGGTCTCCATCTCGCCCACCAGCCGGTCATACTGTTCCGCCGACAGGTTGCCATGCCCGTCCGGTCCCTTGTAGATGATCGCCCCCGACGGCCGCGCGGCATTATCCAGCAGCGCCTTGGACCAGGCGCTGGCGCTGTTATGGACATCGACCGCGACCGCCGCCGCCTGAAGCGGCGACAGCCCGTAATGATCGTCCGAGGGATGAAAGCTGCGGATATGACAGACCGGATCGGGGCTGCCGGTCATGTCAAAGCGGTGCTTGCGCCCGCCGACCGCATATTCATAGGCCACCGGCCAGCCATCGGCGCCCGGCACCACGCTCATACGGTCCGAACGCAGCACATGCAGCTCGGCCGGCAGATGCTGGCCGCCATCGCCCACCGCCTCCAGATAGCCGTCGCCGGTCAGCAGGATCTGGCCGAACAGCGCCTCGAACAGCTCGGCCCGGCCCTGCCCCGGATTTGGCCGGCGCAGCAGCTCCAGCACCGGATGGCTTTCATAGCGCCGCGCATGATCCTGACAGATCAGCGGCACGGCCGCCGCCGCCTCGGCGATCAGCCGCACGGCACGAAACCCCACCGGATTGGCGATAAAGCCGCCACGTGTCAGCGTGGCACTGTCGCGCGCCGACCACACCACCCGCCCCGAGCCGGCCGCAAGCGCCGCCACCCGCCCGCTGGCGCTCGCCTTCCTTTCAGGAACCGGCGCCGCACCGGGCGCGCGGGAAAACAAACGAAAGCCCATCGCTTCGCCTCCTTGAAATTCCACGAAAAAGGGGCGGCCCCGATGACCGCCCCCGTCCATTCCTGCCACATTGTCCAGCCCGGTCGCCGGCCCTGCGCGCCCTGCGGCGCCCGCTCTCGGCACCGCCCAGCCGCACAGGGCCGCCGGGCCACGCTGGTGCAAGGAAGCGCCCGGCTATCCGCCACGCCCTCCCTCTCCCCGGCCCGCCCCGGCCCGCACCCCGGCACAGCCGCATCCGCACCCGCACCGCAGCTGGATATGCCGCGCGCCCCCGTCTTGCCGCAGGGGCCGCCACGTCATGCCCTTGCGACAGCCGCCGCATCTGCGGCCGGCGGAACCCGGCCGCCGGCGCGATCATCAGGTCATGGATCGCCCAGACCAGCGCATCCAGCCGGTCCGCATCCCGGCCCGCACCCGGACCCGGACCTCACTTCGATCCCTCCCTCGCGCAGGGGCGCGCCGCCACGCCCTTGCTACAGCCGCCGCATCTGCGGCCGGCGGAACCCGGCCGCCGGTGCGATCATCAGGTCATGGATCGCCCAGACCAGCGCATCCAGCCGGTCCGGGCTGCCACGCCCGCCATAGCCCTGCACGCTCATCCGGCACATCTGATCCTCCAGCGCCCCCAACGAAGGCCCGCGCAGATGGCGCACCCGGCCCTGTTCATACAGCGCCGCCACCGGCTCGGCCCGGATCGCCTTGCCGCGGCCGGCACGCAGGGCGCGGAACGGCACAAGCGGGTCGATCTGGCGCAGCACCGCCTCGATCAGATCGCCGCCCTGATTGACCTCGGCCACCAGCCTGTCGGCCTTGTGACGGTCCATCGCGGCAATGGCGGCGCGCGCCCAGTCCGTCGGCGCGCCCCGGATCGTTGCATCCTCGATCACATAGCCGCGCCACCCGGCCGGCGGTCCCTGACAGCTCACGCCCGCCACAATGATCCCGCATTCATCCGCCCCGGCGCCGCCACTGACAGCCGGGTCCAGCGCCACCACCACCCGGTCCAGCGCCGGCAGCCGGTCGATCCGCGCCGCCTCGATCATCGCCGTGGTCCACAGCGCGCCCTCGACATCCTCCAGCAGCACGCCCTCCAACTCCTGCCGGCCCAGCCTTGTGCCGCCATAGCGCGCCCCGACCTCGGCCAGAAAGCTTTCGGCCAGATAGGCACGGTTGGCCTCCGTGGCCGCATGGGTCGTCACCGTCGAGGCATTTTGCAAGATGCGTTTCAGCACCTCGACATTGCGCGGCGTCGTGGTGATGACCTGTTGGGGATGGCTGCCCAGCCGCAGGGCGAATTGCAGCATGTCCCAGGTTTCCCCGGCCTTTTTCCACTTGGCCAGCTCATCGACCCAGGCGGCATCAAATTGCGGGCCGCGCAGGGCCTCGGGTTCATGGGCGGAAAAGATCCGCGCCTCGGCGCCGTTGGGCCAGACCAGCCGTCTGCGCCCGGCCTGCCATTCCGGGCGGCGGTCGGGGGGCGAGCAGGCGATGATCCCGCTTTCGCCGAACACCATGACCTCGCGTGCCTGATCCAGCGTCTCGGCGACCAGCGCCACCCGCCGGCATTCACCGGGCGCGCCGGGCACCGCCCCCTCGACCTTGCGGCGCACCCATTCGGCCCCGGCGCGGGTTTTCCCCGCGCCACGACCGCCCATGATCACCCAGCTTTTCCAATCACCTTCGGGCGGCAATTGATGCGGCAAGGCCCAGAACTCGAACATCCATGGCAGGCTTGCCAGCGCATTATCGCTCAACCCTTTGAGAAAGGCGTCAACCTCCGCCTGTGCGGCGCAGGCAAGCCAGGCGGCGCCCGATTTCATCGCGGGCGGCGGCAAGGTCAAGCGCGCCTGCGCCAACCCCTCCGGCAATTTCCTTGCGAAGTTTGTCAACCCTGCTCCTTTCCTCAAGCATCATCTGCGTGGCCTGCCGCAGCTCGCGCGCGACGCGCACGGCATCCTTCAGCTCGCCCAGCTCGCCCTCACGCAGCCTGCGTTGCAGCCGCGTCAGATCCTCAGCGCAACCGCGAAACAACTGTTCCGCGATCCTGATGTCATCCAATGCGGCCTGGGGCAGGAAAGGCCCCTCCGCCTGTTCCTTCCCCGGATCGAAATTCACTGTCATTCAGCCATGCCCCGCCTCGTGATCTGTCCGCACGAGCCAAGAAACGAAAAAGCGGCCCAAGGTCAGTGACCCGGCCGCTTGCCCATTTCTCCCAGCATGGAAAACTTCTACCCAAGGGCGTTCGCAAAGTCAATCACGAAACCATGGGTTGCAGGGTTTGAAAAATTTTATGCAGACAAAACAACTGCCTGCCTGACGCAACACCGCTGCGCACGGTTCCGGCAACACCCCGCATCACAGGCCGAAATTCAGGGCAGATCCGGCGATGATGCGGGAATCATCCGGTGTCAGGGGGCGCTTTCACGCCCCCGCCGGCCGCTCAGCCCTGCGCTGTTTTCGCCGCATCGGCCCGTGCCCGCGCCTCGGTGGCGGCGGCCACGGCATTACCGGCCTCTTCCTGCACCTGCCGGGCATAGGCGACCATATGGGCGGCATAGGCTTCGGACCAGTCGGCCATGTCCTCGACCTGCATCTGTTCGGCCTGACGGCGCAATTCAGTGCCGCGCGCACGCAGCTTTTCGGCCTCGCTGTCCCATTCGCTGCGGGCACTCTCCCATTGTGCCTTCACCTTGTCATCGGCATCATCGAAAAAGCCCTTGATCTGCTCGCCCAGTTCGGCCTGACGCGCCGCCGCCTGCTCGCGCCATTTGCGCGCATTCTCCTTGAGGTCGCCCGAGCGCTCCTTGATGTCCTCCTGCCATTTGGCAAGCCGGGTCTCGAACTCTCCCGCGCTGCGGGCAAGGGTGGAAAACATATCAGAAAGCTTCATCGCCGGTCTCCTGTGGCTGGACGATATCCCACCTTACAACGCAAAACCCCCGCCACGGTTTCCACGCGGCGGGGGCAAATGAGATCAGGGCGTGTGGGCCGGCTCAGCCGCCATTTGCGGCATTTTCCTGCTGCGCCGCCCGCTCGGCCTCGATCGCGCGCCAGCGGGCGACGGCGGCATTATGTTCGGTCAATGTGCGGGTGAACTCATGCCCGCCGGTTCCATCGGCGACAAAGAACAGAAACTCCGTCTCGGCCGGGTTCAGCGCCGCCTCGATGGCGGCACGGCCGGGGTTGGCGATGGGCGTCTTGGGCAGCCCGTCGATCTGATAGGTGTTCCAGTCCGTGCGCCGGTCCAGTTCCGACCTGCGCAGCCCACGGTCCAGAATCCCGCGCCCTTCGGTCACGCCATAGATCACCGTCGGATCGGTTTGCAGCCGCATCCCTTCTTCCAGACGGTTGACGAAAACGCTGGCGACGGTCGCGCGCTCATCGGCGATGCCGGTCTCTTTTTCGACGATCGAGGCCATGATCAGCGCCTCTTCGGGGCTGTCATAAGGCAGGCCAAAGGGCCGCGCATCCCATGCCGCCTGAAGGATCGCCGCCTGCCGGCGGCCCATCTCGGCCAAAAGCTGCGCGCGATCTGCGCCCGCCGCGACCTCATAGCTGTCGGGGGCCAGCGTCCCCTCGTCCGGCACGCGCCCGACCTCGCCCGTCAGAAAACCCGCGCGCTTCAGCCCCTCGACGACCTGCCAGCTTGTCACACCTTCGGTCACGGCAAAGCGCAGCCGCGCATCGGGCTGTTCTTCGGCATTTGTGATCGCATCGGGCGCCTCTTCTGCGGCCGGGTCATAGCGGGCAACCTCTTCATAGGTGCCGGTCTCGGGGTTGATATCACGCAGCACCACGCTGTCGGCGCGCACGCCGACACGGTAAATCACCTCGGTCCCGCAGGTCGAAGGCCCGCCGGCGGTGATCGTGCCGACGATATTTTCCATGCTGGCATGGGGCGGAACCATATAAGAGCCGAATTTCAGCTCGCGCGACTTGCCCGCCGCATCGGCGCCGGTGCGGAAGATATAGGCGTTAGAGATCGCGCCCTGCGCCTCCAGCCGCTTGCTGACGGCGGCAAGGCTGGCACCGCGCGCGACCTGCACACATTGCGCGACATCCGAGGGACCGGGGCCGCTGTATTGCGCCCGGCCCCAGGCAATCGCCGCCGCAACCGCGATCAGCACAAAGATCGCCAGCGTCAGAAAGCTGGAAACGATATGCTTCCACATCAGCCGCGCACCTTGCCGACGATCAGCGAGGCATTGGTGCCGCCAAATCCGAAACTGTTCGACAGCGCCACGTCGATCTTGCGCCGCACGGCGGCATTGGCGGCCAGATCCAGCCGTGCCTCGGTCGCGGGATTGTCCAGATTGATCGTCGGCGGTGCGATCTGGTCGCGGATCGCGAGGATGCAGAAAATCGCCTCGACCGCGCCGGCGGCCCCCAGCAGATGCCCGATGCTGGACTTGGTCGAGGACATGGTGACATGACCCGCGTGATCGCCCAGCAGCCGCTCGACCGCGCCCAGTTCGATCGTATCGGCCATGGTCGAGGTGCCATGCGCGTTCACATAATCAAGATCGCCCGGCCCCATCCCGGCCGAGCGCAGCGCCGCCTGCATCGCCCGATAGCCGCCGTCCCCGTCCTCGGAGGGGGCGGTGATATGATAGGCATCCCCCGACAGCCCATAGCCCAGCACCTCGGCATAGATCTTTGCACCGCGCGCGACGGCATGGTCATATTCTTCCAGCACGACGACGCCGGCCCCCTCGCCCATGACGAAACCGTCGCGGTCGGCGTCATAGGGACGGCTTGCCGCCTGCGGGTCGTCGCCGCGCTTTGTCGACAGCGCCTTGCAGGCGTTAAAGCCGGCGATGCCGATCTCGCTGATCGGGGCTTCGGCCCCGCCCGCGACCATGACATCGGCGTCCCCCAGCATGATCAGCCGCGCCGCATCCCCGATCGCATGCGCCCCGGTCGAGCAGGCGGTGACCACCGCATGGTTCGGCCCCTTGAAGCCAAAGCGGATACTGACCTGCCCCGAGATCAGGTTGATCAGCGCGCCGGGGATGAAGAACGGGCTGACCCGCTTTGCCCCGCGCTCATGGATCAGCACGGCCGTTTCCGCAATCGAGGTCAGCCCGCCGATGCCGGAACCGATCATGACCCCGGTGCGCAGCTTTTCATCCTCGGACGGGTTTTCCCAGCCCGCATCACGCACCGCCTGCACCGCCGCCGCCATGCCATAAAGGATAAAGTCATCGACCTTGCGGCGATCCTTCGGTTCCATCCACTCATCCGGGTTGAACGAGCCGTCAGACCCGTCACCAAAGGGGATCTCGCAGGCATATTTCGTCACCACACCGGCCGGATCGAAACGCGTGATCGGCCCTGCGCCCGACTGCCCGTCCAGCAGGCGCGCCCAGGTCGCCTCGACCCCGGACGCCAGCGGCGTGACCATTCCCAAACCGGTGACGACAACTCTGCGCATGCGCCCATCCTTCTGCTTTTGTCGCGCCGTGATACACGCCGCACGCGCCCCGCGCAACGCCGCCTGCCAGTCTGCGGCGGCCGCGTGCCGCCGGATTAATCATCTCTGTGTGAGGCGGCCCGGATCATGCAGATCTCAGCAGGCGGGCTGATCCCCGCGACCACGGACCAAAAGCGCGACGGGACAAGGCCCGATGCCCCGCCGGTCGCCGGTCTGGCAAGAGGGCGGATCATGGTCGCATCCGCTTGGCACCGATAATCTGGGCCGCGATCTGCTGGTCCGCATTCTGGTCGGCGGTCAGGTCTCGCTGATGGTGGCGCTGGCGACCGTCACGGTCGCGGCGACGGTCGGGCTGGTTCTTGGCACGCTTGCGGGCTATTTCGGCGGCTGGGCCGATACCGTCATCATGCGGGTCGGCGATCTGTTTCTGGCCTATCCGTTCATGCTGCTGACCATCTCGGTCATTGCGATCCTCGGCCCCTCGCTGATGGTGATCGTGCTGGTGCTGGCGCTGTCGGACTGGGTGACCTATGCGCGCACCGTGCGCGGCAGCGTGATGTCGGCGCGGCAAAAGGAATATGTCGCCGCTGCCCGCTCGATCGGCACCCCTGATGTGCAGATCCTGCGGCTGCATATCCTGCCCAATGTCATCTCTCCTGTGCTGGTGCTGGCAACGGTGCGGGCGGCCAATTACATCATCTGGGAAAGCGGCCTGTCATTTCTGGGCATGGGGGTTCCGCCGCCGACGCCCACATGGGGCATGCTGCTGGCCGAGGGGCGCGATTTCATCCTTGATGCCTGGTGGCTGGCCACGCTCCCGGGCATTGCGATCATGCTGACCATCCTGTCGGTCAACCTGATCGGAGACGGTCTGCGCGACACCTTTGACCCGCGCCTGAAAGGCGGCCGGAGATGAGCGGTGCCGCCCCCGACGGCCCGACGCGCCGCAGGATGGACACGCTGGATCATCTGGCCGGTTTCGCGCGCAACCTGCGCTTTGACGACCTGCCCGATGCGGTCGTCCGCGCGGCCGGCCGGTCTGTGCTGGACTGCACGACGGCCGCCCTTGCCGGGTCGGGCGGCACCGGCGCGGCGGCGGCACGCGGGGCCGCAATGGCGGCCTTTGGTCAGGATCAGGCCGCGTCCTTGTGGTTTACCGGCCGGAAGGCACCCGTTCTTGCGGCCGTGCTGGGTAATTGCACGGCGGCAAGCATCCTTGATCTGGATGACGGCCACCGCGCCGCCATCGGCCATCCCGGCGCCGCGATCATTCCGGCCTGCCTCGCCATTGCCGAGGAACAAGGCAGCAGCTGGCAGGATCTGATCACCGCGATTGTCCTTGGCTATGAGATCGCGGTCAGGGTTGCGGCGGCCCGCGATGCCGCGCGGCTGGACACCATGTCGACCGGCCGCTGGGCCAGCTACGGCGTGGCCGCCGCAACCGCCCGGCTGCGCGGGCTGGATCACGCCGCCATGGTGCAGGCCATGGCCATCGCCGGGGTCCATGCCCCGAACCAATCCGCCGCCGGCTATTCCAAAATCATGGGCAACCATGTCAAGGAAGGCATTCCCTGGAGCGCGCTGACCGGCAGCATGGCCGTATCTCTGGCGCAGGCCGGCCTGACCGGCCCGACCGATATCCTTGATCACGCGGACTATTTCGATGCCGGGGCCGTGCTGCGCGACCTGGGGCAATCCTTTGAAATCGAAGGCACTTATTTCAAGCCCTATTCCTGCTGTCGCTGGGCCCATGCCGCGATAGACGGGTTGCACGAGGTTCTGACGGCACAGCAGATCGGCTGGCAGGCGGTCGAGGCGGTCGAGGTCCATACCTTTGAGCGTGCATTGAGGCTGAGCAACGAGGCCGACCCCGACACGCTGGAAGGCGCGCAATACAGCGTTCCCTTTGTCCTTGGCGTTGCGGCGACCGAGGGGGTCGGCGCGTTGTTGCCGCTGACCGGCGCCAGCCTTCAGCGCGCGCCGGCTGTCAGCTTTGCCCGGCGGGTGGCGCTGATGGTCGATCCCGATATCGACCGCGCCTTTCCCGCCCGGACCGGCGCCCGGATCGTGATCCGCACCGCCGCCGCCGAACACAGCCGCATCATCCGCCACCCTCTGGGAGACCCGGCCAACCCGATGTCACGGGCGCAGCTTCTGGAAAAGCTGCACATCGCCACACGCGCGGTCATGACGCCCTCCCGGCAGGCCGAGATTACCGCCGCGCTGAGCGATTTCGAAGCCGGGGACTACCGCCCCCTGCTTGGCGCATTGGCCAAGGCTATGTAGCCTCATCCACGCCGCTGCCGTCCTGCGACAGCCCGGACCCCGCTTTGGGGGGCATGAATAATGTAGGATAGTCTGACAGCCTGACGGATGAATGGCTACTGCACCCGGAACCACACCCTAAGCTGGGGCAACGCCCTAATCCGCAACCAGTCGTGCCGCGCTGCGACCGGCGATAGCGCCCATAACCACGGCTGATAGAAGGCCATTACCGGCGCTGTATCCCTTGCCCCCCGCGCCGGAGATCCCCCGCGCGGCCCCGCCGGCCGCAAACAGATTCGGAAAGGCACTTCCGTTCGGACGGAGAACCCGGCCGGTCACGTCAATCTCCAGACCGCCCTGGGTGTGGAACAACGCGCCGGTCACTCGAACCGCATAAAAAGGCGCCTTGAGCAGCGTTTCATCAGAGAAACTGCGGCCGAACTCATCCCGAGTACCGTCCACAGCGTGGCGCGCCATCGCGGCAAAGACGGATTCCAGCGCATCGAGGGGCAAGGACAGATCATCCGCCATTTCGCCAAGCGTTGCGAATCTCCTGACAGCGCCTGCTGCAAGCGCATCTCGATAGTCCCTGAACTCTGCCAGCAGCAGATCGTGAATCCGCTGGTCATAGACGTTCCAGACCATCTTACCGGGTTGCTGAAGAACGGTCCGCGCCTGCTCGGAATACCCGCCATGCTCGTTCGAGAAGCGATAACCCTCGCTGTTGATCTGAACCCCACCTTGCAACGTAACAACCCAGGCAATCAGAATCTGATGCGGCACGGCCAGCGATCCGTGGCCCTGATAGCCCCCAAGGTCACGCAGGCTGGCGCCCAGAGCATCGCCCCACCGCAATGCATCGCCTTCGTTGCCATCATGACCAAAATAGCAGGCATCCTGCATTTCAGGGAGATGTTGGGCAATCAGCTCCGGGCTGGCGCCGAAGCCGCTGCACGCAAGCAGCAATGCATCGCAGCCAATCGTTTCATGCCGCCCGTCCGGGCGGGTCAGACCGACGCCACGGATCAGACCGTCACTGCCGGCATATAGCTCTGTGACGCGAGCATTGGTCACAACAGGAATACCTAATTTCTCGGCTGCCAGAACCAGACCACCCATCAACTCTTCGCCGGTGCGTTGCGGCGTGGCATGCATCCGCATTCGGCTGTGCCCCGGATACAGAAAGCCCGTGATAAGGGAAAATTGCAGGCCGTGCTGATCCGCTAGCCACTCAATCACGCCGCCGGCCTGCTGTGAAAGCACCTGAACAATCGCCGGGTCGGCCTCATGATCATTCTTGGCCTGAATATCGGCGGCCATGGTCTCGGGGTCGTCACCTACACCGGCCAGCCGTTGAAACCTCGTTCCAGCCGCGGGGATAAAGCCCGACGACATGGCCGTACTGCCGCGCGGCACCGGGTCGCGCTCCAGAACCAGCGCCTCGGCCCCGGCATCCTGAGCCGCAAGCGCGGCGACCAGACCGCAACCGCCCCCGCCTATGATGACAAGCGGAACATGGGCGTCAAAACGGGTGCTGTGGTCAGCGGCAATGATCGTCATCGGTCCGCCCCTGTAGCCTGGGCCAGAAAGGCGTCAAGGATTTCCCCTGCGGGTGCGTGCCAGACAAGGTCACGATCAACCACATGATCCAGCACCGTCTCAAGGCAGGCAATCCGATGCGGTTGGCCAACCATCCAGGGGTGCAGGCTGATACCAAGCATACGCCCCCCTTTTTCCTTCGCCTCGGCGACCAGAAAATCAAAAGTATCGGTAACTTGCCGGACCCATGAATCTTCTGAATGAAGGTTATGGCCGATGACAAACTGATCCTCGATTTCAGCACTGAGCGGCATGGACATCACTGTGCCGGCGGTTGCCTTCATAGCATATGGCATGTCGTCATTGACCCAGTCAGCGCAATATTCGATGCCGTTCTCGGCCAGCAAATCCAGCGTATTCTCGCTTTGATTGCGTGCCGGACTGAGCCAGCCGCGCACCCTGTCACCGCTCAGCCGGCGCAAGGTTCCAACGGACCGGGCAATCAATTCGGCCTCTTCAGCCCGGTCCTGCCCGCCATAATGAAGATCATCCATGGTCCAACCGTGGCAAATGAATTCGGCACCGTAATCGCGCAGCCGGTTCATCAGATACGGCGTCTGTTCAGCCAGCCGCGCATTTATGGCAAATGTGGGGCGTATATCGCGAGCGGAGAATGCCTGAAGGATACGGTAAATGCCAACGCGGTTGCCATAGTCACGCAAAGTGAAATGGCGCAGGTCCGGGTATGGCATGACCATGCCATTAGGCACCTTGAAGGGCACGCCGCGTTGATTCAGGGGATAAAACTGAAGCGAGACATTGACCCACAGTGCCAGCGGCTTCCCACCGGGCCAGACAATCGGCGCACGGTCGGACAGCATCTTCCACTCATAACGTCCGTGATCATATCCATAACCCCGCCGGGGATATTTCAAATAACTGTCATCGACCGCCATTACCCCCGCCCTTTCGATTTCAAGGCTATATCGCCAAGCGTGCCATCATAGTAATTTTTCAGGTAATGGGTTGCGATCTCGCGCCCTGTCGTGACCCAAACCTCAGAATGGCCGGTAATATATTCCAGAGCCTCCTCGAAAACCTTGATGCGATGCGGGCAACTGATTTGATAATTGTGAGTCGGGATACACATTACCGTGCCACTGTCCGCACCCTCGCTGTAAAGCCGATCAAAATTTCTCTTCAGCATGGTCAGGTAGTGATGCGGCTCGACCTTATTGACCGCAAAGGCAATAGTATCATTCATCTCCAGCGAATAAGGCACCGAGACGAACCGCCGGCCCGAGCGAACGCGGATCGGTGTCGGCTGGTCGTCATGGAACAGATCGCAAGTGTATATGCCCGCCGATTCACCAAACATTTCCTGCCCGACCTCGGAAAAAATATCCAGCGTATGTTCGGAATGGGAAAGTGCCGGCGCGAGATATCCCGCACAATGCTGGCCGGTGTGACGATAGATCGTTTCAATCGTATCGCGGATCATCGAGCGTTCCTGCGTCTCGGTCAGCCCATAGGTGTAGCGTGTATTATAAACGCCGTGGCTAAAAAACTCCCATCCGCGTTCACGGCACATCGCGATAATTTCGGGGTGATGATCGCAAAGCGCCGCAGAAAGAGATACAGAACCGCGGATTCCGTATTTGTCCAGAACATCCATCTGCCGGCGATGACCGACGCGATTTCCATAGTCCCGGATGCTGAACCCGGGGATAGAAGGATGCGGTGTTGGCCAGGGTTTACGTAGCGGATTCAGCGGTGGATCATATTCGTAATATTCGATATTTGGCGCAACCCAGAAGGCGACGCGCGCACCACCCGGCCATGTTATTTTCGGGCGATTTTCATAGGGCCAGTAGTCATAGACGTCGAGAGCTTCCTTCATCGCAGATTCCCCGTTCACTCTGCTGAGCAGCTGTCCAACCATGACTTGACTTCGGCTACGGGCAGGACATCAGCATATTTCAGCAAGAGGTCAGTCAAATTAGCGTAGTGATAACTCTCATGTTTATCGGCGACACATTCCATCGGGACGATCGTGCGATAGCCGCGCGACAGACTGTCAACCGCAGTCGCCCTAATGCAGCCAGAGGTTGATCCACCCGTCAAAACAACCGTATCCACACCATGCCAGACCAGAAGCGACTGCAAAGGCGTTTCAAAAAAAGCCGAAGGCATACGCTTGGTGTAAATTACATCCTGCTTTTCATCTATTTCGCAACGCTCGTCGAACTCGTGCCGTTCGGAATCATATTTGATGTTCTGAAGAGAATCAGGCGTATTGGTGCGTGTCCCCCAGACCCCCGCATCTGCAGCCGAATCAAGATAGGCTACATGGGTCCACACGACGGGCCAGCCAAGCATGCGGAAACGCCGTGCAAGCGCATTGGTATGCGCCAACTGATCAGGGTCGGCCTCATAGGCGGTCTTGAAAAGATCGGTCCGGGTATAGGCTTTTTGCGGATCAACATTGATCAGAACCGCTTTGCGGCCGAATCCGAAGGGCACGCGTTGAGGATTATCCAGAACCTCAAAGAAAAGCTCTTTGGCGGTCTTGTGAGTGGCAATCATCTTTCGGCCCCTTCCTGTCCGGCATTTTCATATCGAGCGCCAAGGTCGAGCATCTCCTGAGTCCCCAGATAGGCATTCAGCTGGCCGAAATCGAGCATCTGATCCCGAAATGCGTCGGTCGTGCCATCGTTTCGCAAAGTAGCAAACAAACGCGTCGCCATGTGGATCATTGCGCGCACCAGCGCACCCGGAAAGATAACCAGAGAGAAACCGAGACTCTGCAATGTCCTGGCGTTCTTGAGTGGTGTATCCCCGCCCTCTACCATATTTGCCATGATCGGAACGCGCCCGCGGAAACGCCGCATCAACTGATCAATATCATTGTCGCCGCGGATACCCTCTACAAACAGCATATCAGCGCCGGCCTCGACATAGGCTTCAGCCCGGTCGAGCGCGGCCTCTGCCCCCTCGACGGCAATCGCATCCGTACGCCCGATGATCAGAGTCCGGTCACTGTCACGCGCATCCAGTGCAGCATGCAACTTGCCGCGCATCTCGGTAACTGGCACCAGCGTTTTTCCACGTAGATGGCCACAGCGTTTCGGATAGGTTTGGTCCTCAAGCTGAATCGCGTTTGCACCCGCTCGTTCCAGCATTCGGACGCTTCGCATCACATTGATCGCGTTTCCGAATCCCGTATCACAGTCGACGATGATTGATGCATCGGTTCGCTCACGGATATGACCGAGGGCGTTATTGACCTCTGTTACACTCAAAAGTCCGATATCGGGGCGCCCAAGCTGAGTATAGGCAAGGCTTGCCCCCGACAGATAGACGGTATCAAACCCGGCCGCAGCGGCAAGCGATGCTCCAAGCGCATCATAGACGCCGGGCGCCACCTCAATGGTTGGCGAGGCAAGGCGTTCTTTCAACTTGCTGGGATCCTGGTTCATTTGCAGGGACTTTCCTAAGGAGGCTGAGGTTTAGCAGCGCACAAGAGCCAGATCGTTCCACACGTCCTGACGCAGCAATAGCCCACCGCGCAGTTCAAAACGGTCGATAAACCGGATACCTTTAAAAGCGCTTCCATCGGGCCATTCGCCTGACAGCCATCCGTTGCAGATCACGACAGTGCGAGACTCTTGCCCACAGCTGTCAAAAGCGCAGAAGGTCTTGTGGACAAAGCGGTATCTGCTTGAGCCAAAGGCGACGAGCTGCTCCAACTCCGTCATTTCCGGGCTGCCGGGAAACTGCATGGTAAAGTCAGGCGCCAGCCATTGGCGGGCGGCATCCAGATCACGCGCCTCCATCGCAGCAAGAAAGGCGCGCACAATCCGCTCTGCATCGGCTGCCGGCGTGAATGCCACGTCCTGCACCGCGTCATCCGGGCCATCCGGGCCATCCGGTTCTCGATCACGCATTCCCTGCCCTTTGCTCAGGTGACTGGAAGTAGCGTAGTGCGACATGTAGACTAGAGGTTTATATGTATTACATAAGATACATTACATCTACCCTTCTTGCTTGACCCGGTCAAGCCGGCTGACAACTTAGCTGACCGAGAATGGACGTCAGGAGAATATCAGAATGAACGAAGCCCAGGCCGCGGCTACGCGTGGGATAAAGGCCCATCGGATCTTCCTGCTACTCAAGGACGCGATCAACAGCGGTCGCATCGCCGCAGGCGAGAAGCTGCCCGGAGAGATCAGCCTTGCGGAGCAACACAGCGTGTCGCGTGTCACCGTACGCCGCGCCATGGCAGCATTGAGTGAAGCCGGACTTGTGACGCGACGAGCCGGAATCGGTACGGTGGTGCTGGAGCAGCCGCTCAACACAACGCTGACCGGCAGCGTCGAGAGCCTGCTGCCCAACAAGCAAAAATTGAACGAGGCTTCCAGCGTCCGCTTATTGGAGTTCCGCTACATAGAGGCAGTTGGAACAGTTCGCGATCGCCTGGCGCTCACACCGCGCGAAAGGGTTCAGCGGTCTATTCGCGTGCGCTCGACCAATGGCATTCCCTTCGGCTACCTGGTTACACATGTGCCCGAACGGCTTGCCCTCAACTATGTCGAATCCGATCTCGCAACACAGCCGCTTTACGCGCTTCTGGAGCGGAGCGGAGTCAAGGTCAGCCATGCAACACAGACAATTTCCGCCGTCCTGGCCGACCCGGAGGTCGCCCGGGCACTGGAGGTCGCCGTCGGCTCACCGCTGATATCTCTGTCGCGCGTGACGCGGGACGAAGAGGGGCGCGGCGTGCAATGCCTGGAGGCACTCTATCGCCCGGATCGTTATCAGTTGCAGATCGAACTTGTCAGAAGCGGAAGCGGTACAGAACGGTCATGGGAATCGGTTCCCGGCGAACAGGAACACACACCATCAGAGCCTGCGGCCGCGCAGCCCTGAGAAGGTTTGCACATCTCATCATACCGGAATCAACCATTTTATTGACTCTTTTATAATACATTTGACTGGATGATTGAACAGCGCTTAAGGTTGATCACGAGGAAGGCCCGTTACACCCCTGGAAGCAGGTATATGACGACAGCTTCGACGCTATTCGACAAGGTCTGGGATGCGCATGAGATCTTGCGGTCCGATGACGGACGCAGCCTGCTGTGGGTTGACCGGCATTTCGTTCATGAAGGTTCGTTTCATGCCTTTGCGGCCCTTGCCGACCGCAATCTGGCCGTCTCTCGTCCTGACCTGACCTTCGGCGTTGCCGACCATTATGTTCCGACTCGCGGACGCCATGAGACAGAGCTGGGCGATCCGAAAGTTCGCGCCATGGTCCGCCAACTGACTGAACACACATCCCGCCATGGTATCCAGCTGTTCGGGCTGGGCGATCAACATCAGGGCATCGTCCATGTTATCGGGCCAGAGCAGGGTCTGACTCAACCCGGCCTGCTGATTGTTTGTGGCGACAGCCACACCTCGACCCATGGTGCTTTTGGCGCGATCTCCTTCGGGATCGGCGCCTCGGATGTCGCCCATGTATTGGCGACCCAGACCCTATGGCAGGTTCGCCCCAAGCGTATGCGCCTGAGTATAAATGGCGAGCTTGCACCCGGCGTTGGCGCAAAGGACATCGCGCTGACCTGGATCAGACGTCTGGGCGCGGATGGAGCACGCGGCCACGTCATTGAATATACGGGCGATACCGTGCGCACCATGTCTATGGAGGCACGAATGACGCTGTGCAATATGTCGATCGAAGGTGGTGCGCGCTATGGCATGGTTGCACCTGATGAAACAACATTCACCTACCTGCGCAACCGGCCCTGGGGGCCACCCGCCGCCGAGCTGGACACGGCGATCGATACGTGGCGTCAGTTCCAAACGGACGAGAACGCCGTCTTTGATCGAGAGATCGCCCTCAATGCCTCGGCGATTTCACCAACCGTCACATGGGGCGTTTCGCCAGAGGAAGCGCTGCCAATCGACGGCATCATACCCGACCCTGCCACGCTAGACGATCCAGAGAAGGCACGACAGTTTTCTGAGAGCCTTGATTACATGGGCCTTCGGCCCGGGCAGAAGCTGACCGACATCAAGATAGACCGTGTCTTTATCGGCTCCTGCACGAATGCGCGGATCGAGGATCTGCGCGCCGCTGCGGAGGTGTTAAAGAACAGGCGCAGCCGCGTGCCCGGCCTGGTCGTGCCCGGATCGAGCCAGGTCAAGATGCAGGCCGAGCAGGAAGGGCTTGACCGTATCTTCCTCGAAGCGGGTCTGGAGTGGCGCAATTCAGGTTGTTCGATGTGTGTCAGCATGAACGGGGACCGTGTGCCACCGGGCGAGCGCTGCGCCTCGACGACCAACCGCAACTTTCGCGGACGTCAGGGGCCGGGATCACGCACACACCTGATGTCACCGCCCATGGTTGCAGCGGCCGCCGTCGCGGGCCGCCTGACCGATATCCGCGATCTCTAGGTCCATCAAGATGCAACCATTCACCCGCCTGGATGCCCCAGCCTGCCCACTGCCCCTGGCAAATCTTGATACAGATCAACTGATCCCGGCACGCTTTATGAAAGAGCCGCGCAAGGCAGGCTATGGTAGTTTCTTGTTATACGATCTGCGTCGTAACGCAGAAGGGGTTCTACGACCCGGTTTCATCCTGAATCGCCCCCACGCCGGCAGCGCTCGAACGCTGGTGGCACGACGTAATTTCGGCGCTGGCTCCTCGCGCGAAGCGGCAGTTTACGCACTTGTCGATTTCGGCTTTCGCTGCGTCATCGCACCCAGCTTCGGTGATATTTTCGCCGCGAACGCTGTGAATAACGGCCTGCTTCCAGCAACGGTGGCCGAAGCAGATGCCGAGAAGATCCTTTCAATTCTTGGCGATGACATCAGCCCGGTGATCGTCGATCTGGATATGCTGACCATTGTCGCAGGCGGATGCAAATTCACGTTTTCGATTATCGACACCTGGCGGACCAAACTGCTGAACGGCTGGGACGACATCACTCTGACGCAGCGCCATCAACAAGAAATCGGCAGTTTTGCACATGAGCGCGCCAAGCGCTTGCCTTGGACCGTTCCCAGACGACCATCGGAAACACCCCCAAACGCCAAGCGGCAGGATAGCCGCACCCTAATTCCTGCTTCCAACAGAGGGAAATCAACATGAACAGGATCGTCTTGACTGCAATCGGGGGCGTCATGCTCTCTTTCGCGACGCAGACCATGGCCGAAGACAGGTTGACGGCCGTGGCGGCCTTTCCTCCGTCACTGGTCTATACTCAAAGCTTTCTCGAATTCGTTGATCTGGTGAATGAGCGCGGCGAGGGCGTCATCCATATCGACGTGCGTGGCGGACCCGAGGTCATCGGGCAGGCGCAACAGCCCGATGCAGTTCGCAATGGCGTCATCGACATGGCATATACAGCCGCAAGCTTTTACGCAGGCACTGTCCCAGAACGCGATGTTCTGGTTGCCTCGAACAGCAACGCCATTCATGCGCGCGAAAATGGTGGTATCGACCTATTGAACCAGATCCATCAAGAGAAAATGGAGGTTTATTACCTCGGCTGGTTCGACAGCGGCATCGGCTATAACCTCTACAGTATCAGGGAACCAAAGCTGGACGCCGAGGGCAATCTGGACGCGTCTGGCATGACGTTGCGCAGCAATCCGGTATATGATGCCTTTTTCAGAGATTACCTTAAAGTCGAACCGATCAGCTTGCCGACGGGAGATGTCTATGCCGCGCTTGAGCGTGGCGTGGTAGACGCAACAGGCTGGACACAGATCGGCCTTAAGGATCTGCGTTGGGATCGTTTCCTGAAATACCGCGTTGATCCGGCCTTTTTCTCAACCGACATGGGCGTCATCATCAACCTGAACAAGTGGAATTCGCTCAGCGATGAATCGCGCCAATTGCTGCAAGAAATCGCGATCGAACACGAGCGTAACAGCGCGACCCATTTCGAGGAAGTCGGAAAAGAACAGGCGGCCGAGCTGGAAAGCGAGGGCATGACCGTGGTAACATTGGAAGGTGAGGCCGGCGAGCGCTATTCAGAATCCGCACGTGAAGCAACATGGAATCGGATGCGCGAACAAATGGAACGTCACCCGATGGGGCTGGAACATTATGACCGGCTGATCGAGCTTTTCAACAATCTTTGATACAATAGCAGGGGGCGATTCTGATAACGCCCCCTTTCACCAGATCAGCGGGGCAGGTCAATGCTGGGTCGTTTCTACATGGCCATCTTGAATGGCATGGCTGTTATGGCAGGATTGCTGCTTATCTGGCTTCTGATTGCGGTTATTATAGCTGTCATTGGACGAAATCTGGGAATGCAGCCGGCGGCTTGGCTGTTTCTGTCGACCGAATATGCGATGTTCTATCTGACGTTGCTTGGCGCACCTTGGCTGGTCCGACACAAAGGGCATGTCCATATCGAACTACTCACCTCCGTTCTTTCGCCACGGGCGCTTAATATCCTCAGCCGCACAGTTGCTGCGCTTTGTATGCTCACCGCACTTGTTCTCGCCTGGAAAGGGCTTGACCTCGTATTGATGAACATCGCCCGAAGTGATTATGATGTCCGGGCCTATTTCGTACCAAAATGGATGCTGACGATCACTTTCCCGATCTGCTTCGGCATGATGGCGATCGAGTTTGCGCGCTTTGTCATCGGAAAAGACCTCCTTCACTCGGGCGTTGCGGGAATTCAAGAATGATGGAATGGTATTTCACGCTCGCCATCTTGCTAAGTATGATTTTGGCGCTCATGGCAATCGGCACACCTATTGCGATTGCCTTTCTGGCCGCAAACGTCCTTGGCGCCTGGTATTTCATGGGGGGTGGTGCCGGCGTGATCCAGATGCTGGACAATGGATTTGGCGCACTGTCCAGCTTTTCTCTGGTGCCGATCCCGCTGTTTTTGCTGATGGGTGAGCTGTTCTTTCGTACCGGACTAGGAATGCGGATGTTCAACGCCATTGACAGGCTGATGGGTCGGGTGCCGGGTCGATTATCTTATGTTACTGTTGTTGGGGGAACGGCATTTGCAACGCTCAGCGGCTCGTCCATGGGGTCAACCGCTCTCATGGGGTCGATCCTGGTGCCAGAAATGGAACGGCGAGGTTATAAGAAGCATATGTCGATAGGCCCCATCCTCGGCACCGGTGGCCTGGCTATTATTATCCCGCCCTCGGCACTTGCTGTCTTGTTGGCAACACTGGCAAAAATCGACATTGGCGCACTATTGATAGCTGGAATAATTCCTGGCCTCATTCTCGCCTCCTTCTACATCATTACGATTTTTATCCAGACCAAAATTGATCCGCAGGCCGCGCCGGAATACTCCTTGCCACCCGTGTCTGGCCGTGAAAAATTCATCCTTATTTTTCGTGATATTCTGCCGATGATCTCGGTTATGGTCATTATCATCGCAATGATGCTGGGCGGCCTGGCAACGCCATCTGAATCGGCAGCATTCGGCGCGCTCGGAGTGATTATTCTGGCGACAATATTCCGCTGCATCAGTTTCGAGGCGTTGCGCGCCTCAATCATAGGAGCGCTGCGGGTAACGCTGATGGCCTATCTAATTGTTTTTGGATCGGCAACGTTCAGCCAGTTACTGGCGTTTACCGGCGCATCCAGCGGGCTGATCCAATGGGCAACCAGCCTTGACCTTGCGCCGATCATCATGCTCATCACCATGTTCTGCGTGCTGCTGATCCTGGGCACCTTCATGGAACAGATCAGTATAATGATGTTGACCGTTCCTTTCTTCTTCCCGCTGGCAGATTCGCTTGGCTTTGATCTGATCTGGTTTGGAATCGTCGTTCTGCTTGCGCTGGAGATCAGCTTTTCCACCCCGCCGCTGGGGCTGCTCCTCTTTGTTATGAAGGGTGTTGCGCCCCCCGGAACCTCCATGCACACGATCTATATGGCCGCTATCCCATATATCCTGTGTTCTATTCTCCTGGTGGCTCTGATGACGGTCTTTCCGGGGATTGTGACGTGGCTGCCGAGCCTGCTTTGATGGCAAACCGATTTTTTTGACCCGGCGCAGGTGCCTTGATGGCCCAGATAGCCGCAGATATTGCCTGGATTTACATCAGGATTCAGGATGAGCTGGGGGTGTAGTGCGGTTTGGACACCCCCCAAACCAAGCCGAACCGCGCGAGATATTTCCGCAGCCGGTCCACGTCATTGGTCGAGGCATTTTGCGCGCGTGGCACCGCAAACAGCGCGCGCCTGGCCTCGCTGAGGCTGGCCGAGCGGGGACAGCATTTGGTCAGAAATACATCGCGCGGCCGCAACAGGCATTGCGGCCGCACCCAATTTGTCAGCGCCCGGTTTCGTCAGCGCCCCGCTTCTGCGCGTCAGGCGGTATTCCTTACCGATGATCTCGCCGGTATCGTCGGCATAGGACAGGATGTCCTCTTCATCCAGCGTCAGGAAGGTATCCGGCTCATCCTCGCCGTCCGAGGCCAGCACGACCACACCGGATTGCATGAACCAGTCGCCCTGATCCTGAAACACGCCGTCCGCTTCCTCGCGGTAGGTCTGCGTGCGGGTATAGCTGCCGTCACGATACAGGTTCAGCGTGACCTCGATACCGGGGCAACTGGCGCAGGGGATGACGCCCTGCCACATCCCGTCAAGACCCAGCGTCGCGACATCCTCGCCACCGACATAGCCCTCGGGCTTGTCCTCGCCGCCGGTGTCCACAACAAAGGCCGGCGGGGTATGATCGTCGTTTTCCACCTGCTGGATCGGGGCCGGCTTGCCCGCAAGCTGCGGGGTGAAGGTAAAGGATTGCGGGCCGGGATGGCCATCGGCGACCGGGCCGGTCATGCCGACGCGGATCGTATAGATTGCATCCTCCGGCAGGGTGACGGGATCGTTATCCAGCAAAGGCTGCGAGATCGGGGAATACAGCACGACCTCCATCGGGACGTCGGAATCCAGCGTGATCGTCAGCTTTTGCCCGGCGGCGCCTTCGAAATTATATTCGCAGAATTGCCGGCCCTCGATGACGCCGTCAACGCTGGCGGGATGGCTGCCATCCGCCGTGGCCCCGCAATCGGGCGCGCCCGCATGTGCCGCCGAGGCGACGCCAAGGGCCAGAATCGGTGCCGCAAGGACTGCCAGAATTTTCATGTCGTCTTCCTTTCGATTCACGACGGGATCATTTCCGTGACAGAGATATGGGGGGCAAGTGTTGGGAAACCGTGGAGATTTCCTGTAATTTGTGTCAGATCGTGCCCGCGGCACAACCGGCAATCTGCGCCCCGGTTGCGTCCTGCCAAATTGCGGCGGCACGAAAGGCGCGGGCGCGCGCCGCATCGACGGCCATCTGCGTCTCCAGCACGGCGCTGTCAGCGGAAACCGCCGATGACCCGTCATCGACGCCGGCCGCATGCCGGGCGCGGGTGCGGGTGCGTTCGGTATCCGCGATGCGATAGCCATCCAACGCGCCGTCAAGTGCCGCCCGCGCCGCGATCAGCTCGATCGAGGCCTCCAGCATCGCGATCTCGGCTCGGCTGCGCGCCTGAAGCCAGGCGATTTCGGCCTGCGCGACATTCAGCCTTGCCTGATCCAGCCGGTTGCGGCTCTGCCCGCCATCCAGAACCGCGCCATCCACGGAAAGCGACGCGGCCAGTGCCAGCGGATTGCCCGAGACAAGCCCGGCCAGCGTCTTGCCGGCCGAGGACAGCGACGCCGTGGCGACCAGCCGTGGCCGCGCGGCCAGCAGGGCCTCGGCCCGCGAGGCATCGGCGGAATGGAACCGCAGCCATGCCGCCCGCACCTCGGGCGTGCATTGCGCGCGGCCAAGATCGGTCTGTGACGGCACCACCGGCAGCGTGACCGAACGCAGTGATATGGCGTCAGGAATGGTCCGCACACCCAAGGCACGCAGCCGTGCCGCAGCCAGTGCGATCTGCCCGTCACTGGTCGCCGCCGCAACCTGCGCCACCTGCCGGCGGTTCAGCGCCTCACCCAGACCGGTGCCGGCGATCTCGCCGCCCGAAAGGCGGGCGCGGGTCAGTTCGACCTCGCGCGTGGCCAGCGACAGGCGCGCATGGCTGCGCTGCCGGTTGGTCTGCGCCTCGGACAAGGCAACCCAGCCGGTCGTGACCTCGCGCGCCAGCACCCGGCGCGCGATCAGCAGATCCAGCCCCGCAGCCCTGGCATCCAGACCGGCCGCGTTCAGCTGTGCGCTCAGCCGCCCGGACAGATCGGGATCAAAGCTGACCGACAGCCCCGAGGAATAGCCGTCACGCGCCGCCGATCCGCTGGCCGAGACCGAGGGCCAGCGCCCGCCCGCCGCGCCCTGCAATGCCAGATCGGCCGCCCGTGCGCGCCCGCGCGCCGCCGCAATATCCAGCCCGTTCAGATCGGCCTCGGCCAGCATCCGGCGCAGGCCCGCATCACCGAAATCGGGTGCCGCCAGCCGTGGCTCGGTGGCAGAGGGCTGCATCAGCGCGCGGGCCGGAACGGCGGTCACAGGCTGGCCGTCCAGTTCGGGCACGGCCGCACATCCGCCCACCAGCCCCGCCGTCAGCAACAGGGCGCTCAGCCGGGGGAAAGAAAACATCATGGCAGAATCCTCGCAATCAGGCGTTCGCCCAGAATCAGCCTGCCCGCATCGGCATCATCCAGCGCGATGACGATCTCGACGCTGCGCGCTTCGGTCTGGGCCTGGCCGGGGCGGCCGAAAACCGGTGCCACGCGCAGCACATGGCCGCTGAGCTGGCGGTTGGCGTCGCGTTCGGTCACGATCTGCGCGGTCTGGCCGGCACTGACCTTGCCGATGAACTGTTCGTCCAGCGTGCCGCGCATGACCCGCGCCCCGTCGGGGGCGAGCAGGAACATCTCGGTAATATTGCTGGTCGAGGCACCATCCCCCGGCCGCGCCGAACTGCGCAGGATCACGCCGTCAACGGGGGCCTTGACCAGCCGCGCCTCGGTCTCCAGCTGCGCGCTTTCCAGCCGCAGCCCGGCCAGATCCAGCGCAATCTCTGCATTCAGGCGGTCGGCCTCGGCGGTTTCGGCGGCGCGCGTCGCCTCGTCGCCCTGACGTGCCGGCACGGCATCAGCGCTGAGCAGCGGGCCCAGCCGGTCGACCTCGGCGCGCGCATGGCGCAGGCGCAGTTCGGCGGCATTCAGCTGTGCCCGCGCCTGCCGCTGTTCGGCCTCGGCGATCTGCTGCTGCACGCGCGAGGAACCATCATCCAGCCGGGCAAGGATCTGGCCCGCGCTCACCCGGTCGCCCTCCTTGACGAAAACCTCGGCAATCAGCCCCTCGCGCTGTGTGGCCAGCCGCATCAGCCCGCCGTCGACATCGACCGTGCCACGCGCGACGGCCAGCCAGGGACCAAGATTGCCTGTGCCATCCTCGGCCAG
The DNA here is from genome assembly GCA_030538705.1 of Paracoccus sp. (in: a-proteobacteria). Taxonomy (GTDB): domain Bacteria; phylum Pseudomonadota; class Alphaproteobacteria; order Rhodobacterales; family Rhodobacteraceae; genus Paracoccus. Next base: position 40,468 of record JAUNTL010000014.1, read on the forward strand.
AGGATCAGCCGCCCGGACCGGGCCGCAAAGCGCCGCAAGCGCAAGGGCGGCGACAAGGATCAGGTTGCGCGGGAATGTCATGCGGCATTTCTTTCATGTGTCTGAACGCTTTCGATACGCCCCTGCGCCATGTGCAGGACGCGGTCGGCATAGGGCAGCAGGCGGTCGTCATGGGTGACGCACAGCACCGCCGTTCCCAGATCGCGCGCCTGCGCGGCAAGCAGGCGGGCAACGGTCTGTGTATTCTCGGTATCGAGCGCACTGGTCGGTTCATCGGCAAAGATGATCGCGGGCCGTTTGGCCAGCGCGATGGCAATCGCCACGCGCTGCTTTTCGCCGCCTGACAGCGCGGCCGGACGCAGGTGCCGGCGGTCCGACAGACCGACATGATCCAGCGCCTCGGCCGCGCGGCGCCGCGCCTCGGTGGCGCCCAGCCCGGCCTCGCGCAGCACGAATGTCACCTGCTCGATCGCCGGCAGCGCCGGCAACAGGATCGAGCCTTGAAAGACAAAGCCCATCCGCGCCAGACGGAACGCATCCCGCCTCGCGGTTCCCAGCGACCACAGGGCGACATCCTCGATATTGATCGTGCCGCCATCGGGCCGCGTCAGCCCGGCAAGCATCGCAAGAAGGGTCGACTTGCCACAGCCCGACGGCCCCTTGATCAGGGTCAGGCTGCCGGCAGCCACATCCAGATCAAGGTCGCGGACGACCTCGACGCGGCGGGCGGGCGGGCCGAACCCTTTCGACAGGTTGCGGGCGGACAGCAACATCGGGGACATATCTCTCATCTCAGCAGGGCGGCCGGGTCGACGGCGCGCAGACGGCGCAGCGCAAACAGGTTCGACAGCAGCACGACCAGCACAATCGCCCCGGCCGCGAGCATGGCCAGCGGCAAGGGCAGCGCATGGGGGATCTGCGCGCGTTCCAGCACCATCAGCAGCCCGCCCGTCATCACCGCCAGAACCGCGACCGAGGCCAGCGCCGCCAGTGCGCCCTGCATCAGGACCAGCGCCACCAGCCGCCGGAAACCCACGCCAAAGGCACGCAGCGCGGCATATTCACGCGTCGCCGCCGCGATGGCGGATGACATGGTCTGGTTCACGATCAGCGCCGCAACCGCCAGCGCGACGGCCGCGCTGCCGAGAAAGATCGTGCCGGCGCCCGATTCCAGTGCGAATTGGCTCATCGTTGCCTGTTCCAGCTCGGTCGCCGTCAGGATCGACAGCTGGCCGCCACTGTTCAGCGTCGCCGCGATCTCGGCGCGGCGTTCGGCGCTGGTTCCGGCGCGCAGGCCAACCAGCCAGAAGGCCGGGGCCTGCGCCGGCTCGCCTGCCTCTGCGCCACCGCCGCCGCTTGCCGGGGCCGGCAGGCTGGCGGTGCCGATGAGCGCGCTCGACATGCCCAGCCCGCCCATCCCGTTCAGCACACCGACCAGCCGAAAGGCCCGGCCGTCCAGATAGATCCGCCCGCCCGGCGCCACCCCGATGGCCGCCGCATCCTCGGCGCCGGTCACGATCGTGCCGGGTTCGGTCAGCGCGCGGCGCATTTCGGCAGGCAGATGGCGCGCATAGAGCATCGCATCCGCATCGGTCGAGACGACCAGCACATTGACATATCTGCGCGAGGACGGAGGCGTCTCGCCGGGGATCTCTGCCTCATTGCCCTGGGTCCGCGACAACTCGCCAAAGCGCGTGCTGTAAGGCTCGATCCGGGTCAGCTCGGGGATCAGCCACATGGCCGAGGCGGCCGAGGCCTCCAGCGTGCGGCCATCACTCAGCGACATCGCGGCCGGAGGGCCGGCCCACAGATCGGCGGTGGAACGCGTGATCGGGCTTGCGGCGTCGCGCACGACCCCCAGCGCCACCGCGATCTGCACAATCATCAGCAGCCCCGCCAGCGTCACAACGACGATGATCGGCACATAGCGCCGGCGTTCATGCATAAAAGTGGCAAGGGCAATCCTGAACATGCACCACAGATGCGGCATGGTGCTGGATGTTCAGGCGAGGGAGTATTGATGATTTGTGGAGGCAGGCCCCGCAGGCCCCCGCCCCGCCCGGGTCATGCGCAGCCATGGTCAGGCAGGCATCGCAACTTCCACAGATCCGGCACCATCCGCACGAACAGAAAGGCACGACATTCGCGCGCGCCCTGACAGGCCAGCCCCGCCGCGCCGGCAGGCCGTGCGATCATCACCGCGCCGGGCGGGAACATGCGACCGGCGACCGATCAGGTCCATGCCCCGGTCAATCGCTGCCCCGAGACCTGCGACCGGGGCAGCCAAGCGGTCACGGCTGCGCGCCGGTCAATCGCCGCCCCCAACCTGCGCCCCCCCCCAACCAGCGCCGGGCAACCGGCTGGCCAGGGTCGTCACACGGGCGCCGAAGCCCCGGATACGGCGCACCGTCCGGCGGGCCTGGCACCGGATTTCCGGCCAGCCCCGAGGCAGAGCGCGCCGACCTCAGCGCATCGGCGCGATGCTGTATATTCCTTCGATATCATCCAGCAGCAGATTGGCGGCGATGCCGCCGCCCGCCGTGTTCAAGATGGCAGATACGGCGCGCCGCCCGGCGGGCCTGGCACCGGATCTCCGGCCAGCCCCGAGGCAGAGCGCGCCGCCCTCAGCGCGTCGGTGCGATGCTGTATATTCCTTCGATATCGTCCAGCAGCAGATTGGCGGCGATGATGCCGCCCGCCGTGTTCCAGATGGCATCCGAGACGACGTGAACCTTGCCCGCCTGCACCACGGGCAGGTTCTGCCACAGCGGTTCATTTACCCATTCCTCGGTCAGGGCGGCGGCGTCGCCATTGCCGGTGTCATAGGTGAAATAGATCAGGCGGTCGCCGTTCAACTCGGGGATGCGCTCCTTGGTGATCTGTTCGACGAATTCGGGCTTTTGCTGGGTGGCGGGGCGATGAAAGCCCAGCTGATCAAGAATGATCCCCGCGAAATTATCCTTTTGATACATGCGGATCTGCGCCGCCGTGAACCGCACGATCGAGATTTCTTCTTGCAGGTGATCGCCCAGTGCCGCGCCCAGCGCCGCCACCCGCGCGTCAAAGGCATCCATCGCGGCGTGGCCCTCGTCGGCCTTGCCGACCGCATCGGCATAAAGCGCCATGTTGATCTGCCAGTCGCCACGCAGGCGTTCGGATATCACCGTCGGCGCAATCGCGGAAAGCTGTTCATAGACCGCCTCATGGCGCAGCTTGTTGCCCAGAATCAGATCGGGCGAGAGCGAGACCAGAACCTCCAGATTGATCGCCGATTCCTCGCCCAGAACGGTCACGCCCTCCATCTGGTCGCTGATGTGGTCATACCACGGATCGCCCAGCCATGACCGCGCCGCACCGACCGGGGTGATGCCGATGGCCAGCAGGGCCTCGGTCCCTTCATTGGTCAGAACCACGATGCGCGTGGGGTTGTCGGGCACTTCGGTCACGCCCATGGCATGGGTGATCTCGCGCGCCGAAAGAGGGGCGGCGAGGCAGGCGGAACCGGTCACGGCAATCACAGCAAAGCGGGCGATACGAGAGAGCATTCAGATTTCCTTACGGGCCGGGTTGTATCTTGATAGATTTTATAAGTTATTATAGGCGGTATTGTCGAAACCAGATCGGCTGTCAATCGGGAACAGGAGCAGCGCTGATGAGCCTTATCGCGACCGCGCCGCCCGACCGGGGGGCCGGGCTGTCCCACGGCGCCATCTATCTGTTGCTGTCGGGGCTTCTGGCGCTGGCATGGCTGGCCAGCATGACGCTGGGCTATCAGATCTATTCGCCGGGGCAGGTCGGCGCGGCGCTGTTTGCGCCCGATGACAGCGAGGCCACAGCCGTCATCGCCGGGCTGCGCCTGCCGCGCGCGCTGATCGCGCCGCTGACCGGCGCCGCGCTGGGCATGGCGGGGGTGATGGTGCAGACGCTGGCGCGCAACCGCATCGCCTCGCCCGACACGCTGGGGCTGAACGGCGGCGCGTCGCTGGCGGTGGTGCTGGCGACCACGGTGCTGGGCGTGCAGTCGCTGGCCGGGCTGTCCATGGCAGCGGCACTGGGCGCGCTGCTGGCCAGCGTCGTCGTGTTCGGCATTGCCGCCGGTGCCGGCGGGCTGTCGCCGCTGAAAATCGTGCTGGTCGGCGTGACCTTTGCCAGCCTGACCCATGCCGGGGTCGAGATCATCCTGACCAGCAACGAGGCGCGCCTGCAACAGTTGCTGTTCTGGCTGACCGGCGCCTTTGTGGATCGCCCGATCAGCCTGTTCCTGACCGCGCTGCCGGTGGTCGCCATCGGCGCGGTGATGGCCTTCGTGCTGACCCCGGCGCTGGATGCGCTCCAGGCCGATGATGCCACCGCCGCCGGGCTGGGCGTGCCGCTGTTTGCGGTGCGCGGTGCGGCGTTTCTGGCGGTGTCGCTGCTGACCGGCGCGGCGGTGTCCATGGCCGGGCCGGTGGCGTTTGTGGGGCTGGTCGTGCCGCATATCGCGCGCCGTCTGGTCGGGCTGCGCCACCGCCACCAGCTGGCCGCCGCCGCACTGACCGGGGCGATCTATGCCATGCTGGCCGATATTGCCGCGCGTTTCGTCATCTATCCGGTCGAGGCCCCGGTCGGCGCCATCACCGCCGTGGTGGGCGCCGCCGCCCTGCTGATCCTGCTGCGTCAGAGGCTGGCATGACCGACGCAGCCCTGCCCCGCGCGCGCCGCCGCCTTGATCCCTGGGCCGTGACGGCACTGGTCGCCTGCGTTTTCGCGCTGATCTGTCTGGCCGGGGTCGGCTTTGGCTCGACATGGATAGCGCCGGGCAAGGTGATCGAGGTCATTCTCGGCGGTGGCGACAAGGGCGAGCGTCTGATCGTGCTGCAACTGCGCCTGCCCCGCGTCGCCGCCGCCGCCATTGCGGGCGGGGCAATCGCCTTCGCGGGCTATCTGCTGCAACGCATCACCCGCAATGAACTGGCCTCGCCCGGCGTGCTGGGCGTGGTCGATGGCGCGGCGCTGGGCGTGGTCATGTTCCTGACGATTTTCAGCAACGAATCCAGTGCGCTGACGGTGCCGGTGGCATGGCAGCCGCTGGCGGCGGCGCTGGGCGCGGTGACAGCGGTCGGGCTGGTGTTCGTGCTGGCCGGGCGTCAGGCGTCATCGGCAATCCGGCTGCTTTTGTTCGGCATCGCCATCGCCGCGCTGTGCAAGGCGTTCATCACCATGTTCATGCTGGCCGGGCCGGTCTATCAGGTCTCGCAGGCCGCGCGCTGGCTGGCGGGGGCGGTCAACACGATCAAACCCAGCGAAATCAATATCATGCTGGCGGTTCTGATCCCCACCGCCATGATCGCCGCCATCGCCGCGCGGCACCTGCCGCCCGCCGATCTGGACGACACCTCGTCGCGCGCCATCGGGCTGAACCTGCCGGTCTATCGCCTGTTCGTGGTGCTGCTGGCGGCGCTGCTGACGGCGGGGGCGGTGGCTTTCGCGGGCGGCGTCAGCTTTGTCGGCCTGCTGGCGCCGCATCTGGCGCGGCTTCTGGTCGGGCGGGCGCGGGCGGCGGG
>JAUNTL010000125.1 GCA_030538705.1 Paracoccus sp. (in: a-proteobacteria)
TGTTGCGCGCGGGCGCGTTGACATTGATGGCGGGCTGATGCGCCTTGCCGCGCAGCGCGAGGGGCTGATCGCCGAAGTGTTCGCAGATGAGGGCGACCGGGTGACGGCGGGCCAGCCTCTGGCCCGGCTGGAGGATGAGGCCGCGCGCCTGCAACTGGGCATCGCCGAGGCCGAATTGACGCAGGCCGAGGTTCAGCTTGCCCTTGCCCGCACCCGCGCGACGCAGGCCACGGATGAGGCCGGGCGTCTGGCCCCCCTGGCCCGCGCCGATGCCATCCCCGCCCGGCAGGCGGATGAGGCCAGGCACGCAGCCACCCTTGCCGGGATCGAAGCGCGGGCAGCGGAAATCGGGCTGGATCTGGCACAGCGGCGCTTGCAGGTGCAGCGGCAGGAGCTGGAGGCGCGGACCATCCGCGCCCCGGTCGCCGGCGTCATCCTGCGCCGCAGCGCGCGACCCGGCGATGGCACCACGACACAAACCGTGACCGAGATGTTCCTGCTTGCCCCCGATGCCCCGCGCATCATCCGCGCCGAACTGGATGAGCAATTCGTGGGCCTCGTCACCCCCGGCCAGCGGGCCGAAATCATCCGCGAACGCGATGACGGATCAAGGCTGATGGGTCAGGTTCTGCGCGTGGCCCCGGTCTTTGGCACCCCCGGCGCGGCGCAGGCCGATGCCCGCACGGTCGAGATCATCGTGCAGATCGACCCCGATCAGCCGCGCGCCGCCGATCTGGTTCTGGGCCAACGCATGATCGTAAGGATATTGAAATGAAATCGCTTTTTGCCATTGCCCTGATCGCCTCTGTCGCTGGATGCGCGGCTTTTCCCGAAATGGACGGAAAACCTGTGGATGCGATCACCGCCGCCAGCCTGCAACTGGCGCAAAGCCCGGTGTGGACGACCGATTTCGGTGATCCCGGCCTGCGCAGGATGCTGGCCGAGGCCGATCTGGCCGGGCTGGATGTGCTGGCCGCCCGCGCCCGCGCCCGCAGCGCCGATCTGGCGCTGGCGCAGCAGGGGCGCGGTGGCCTGCCGCAGATCAGCGCGCAACCCGGCGCGGGCCGCGACGGGCTGACGGCGGGCGGATCGCTGAGCTTTGATCCCGATCTTGCGGGGCGGCTGGATGCGGCGATACGCGCGGCCTCGCTGGAACAGCAGGCGTCGGGGCTGGATGTCATCGCCGCCCGCCGCCTGCTGGGCCGCGAGATCGTGAACGGATGGGTCGGGCTGGCCGCCGCGCGGACCCAGGCCGCACGCGCGAATGAACGCATCACGCTGGAACGCCGCGCGCTGGATCTGACCCGCGCCCGCGTCTCTCAGGGCGAGGCCACCGCCGCCGAGACCGCGACCCGTAGCCAACGGCTCGCGCAGGCCGAAATCACGGCGGCTGAATCACAGGGCCAGATCGCGCTGGCCGAGGCGCGGCTGCGCGCCCTTGGTGCCCGCTCGATCCCCGCGCAGATCCCGCTGCGCACACTGAACCGCCCCCGCATTCCCGCGCAGCTTGATCTGGCCGCGCTGAACGCCCGCCCCGATGTCTGCGCCGCATGGCTGCGGTTTCACGCAGCCGATGCCGCGCGGGCCGAAACGCTGCGCGCATCGCGTCCGCGCATTGCTGTCAGCGGATCGCTGAATGCGGCGGCGAAATCGCTGGCCGAGCTGATGACCGGCAATGCCGCCGCGATCGGCCACTCGGTCAGCATCGACGGCGCGATCCTTGACGGCGGGCAGTCGCGCGGGCGGGTCGATCAGGCGCGGCTGGCCGTGGCGCAGGCCGAAATCGGCTGGCAGCAGGCCCGCTCCCGGGCGGAAATCGCGGCACTTGAAGCCGCCGTCGACCTGCACGGGGCCGAAGCGCAACTGACCGCCGCGCTGGCCGCCTACCGCGATGTTGATGCCGATCAGGCCCGCATCCGCGCCCGTCTTGACGGCGGCCTGTCGGACGGGCTGGATCTGGCCGAAGGACAGGCCGCGCTGGCCGCCGCCCAGGCCGAGGTGGACGCAGCCCGTGCCCGCGCCTTCCGCGCCGCCGCCGCCTGGGCCGAGGCCGCGCCCCGGCCCGGCACCCATTGCGGGCCGTCCGCATGACGCGCCCTTTCCGCCATCCCTGCCGCCCGCGTCTGGGCGACAGGATCACCGCGCGCCCGGCGCGCATCACCTTCCTTCGGGAATATTCAAAGGCATGACAATGACTTATACGAAACCCCTGACCGTTCTGACCCTGCTGGCGGTGGCTGCACCGGCTTTTGCCCAGCATGACGCCCGCACCGCACTGGACTGGCCCGGCCGGTATGAGGGCGTTCTGCCCTGCGCCAGTTGCGAGGGTATCCAGACTGTCTTGCTGCTGGCCGAGGATGGCACCTATCAGCTGATCGAGACCTATCTGGGCGAAGATGACGCCGAATTCATCGAGAATGGCACCTTTATCTGGGAAGATGACGGCACCCGCATCACGCTGGATGACGAAGACAAGCGCGGCTATTTCGTGGCCGAGGGCAGCGTGATCGCGCTGAACGCCGATAATGAACCCGCCGGTGACGACTATGTGCTGGCCCAGACCACCGAGGCCGACATGCCGCCCCTGCCCGATTTCGATGAGATCGCGGCTGATGGCGCGGAATTCGTCGGCGAGGGGCAGAATCTGAGCATCAAACCCCGCAGCCCGATCCGCTTTATCGCGCCAGAGGGCGATGACCATTATGTCGTTTTCGGCGGTGTGCTCGATTTCGAACATCCGGCCGAGGACGGCCATCTGTCGCTGGCAGGGGCCTTCGTGATCCATTGCGACAGCGCACAGCTCGCCATGCCCTTGATCACCTATTACGCTGACCACGACGCAAAGGGCGACACCCTGCACAAGGCCAGCGATAATGGCGATCAATGGACCGACCTGCCCGGCGGCAATGACGTCTTCTCACAGGCCGCCGATGCGCTGTGCCATTAACCATTGCGACAACCGGACCGGGCTGCTTTCACGCCCGGCCCACTCACAGGTGCCGGGTTTGCTGCATCACCCTTGTCCGGGCGCGGCATCATCGTCATTTCTTGCAATCCCCGCCGCAGAAACCCGGCTTGCCGGACACCGGCCCCCTGTCGGAAACATGGCATAAGGGCCGTAGTCGGGAATATCCTTCAGGCTGCAAGGCGCGGCGCATCTTGCGGCAGGGCGTAGCCCTTCTCGACATATTCCAGATGATGGCACCTTGTCTCTTGCGTTTTTCGCCGATTTCCATCCCGCAGGCGGTTCAGACCCACGGCGGTTATAACGCCCGTGCGTGCTGGCGCTGATCGCAGCGCGGCCAGGGCGAAGCCGGGACCGGGGCCGGGGCCACATCCCCGCCCATTACCGGATCGTTGCCGGCACGCGGGCCTGTCATCGCCCGCAGGTCTCTGCGCGAAATGGCAGGGCTGGTGCCCAGGCGGCAAGGCGCGCGCGGCGCGGGCCGGCCTTATCCGGTGCCTGGCATCGTCAGTCCAGCGTGACCATGTAGCCCATACTGTCCGTCCGATAAAGGCTCTCGCGCCGCTCGATCGGGCGATCCAGAATATCATGGGCAAGGCGTTCGACCCGCAGAAGGGGGGCACCCTCTGGCAGCATCAGGGTGCTGGCCTCCTGCGAATTGGCAGAAGTCGCAAGGATCATCTCATCCGCGCGCAGCACGATACAGCCATAGGCCTGCTGATACAGCACATAGAGCGCCGTCGGCAGGGGGGCCCGGCGCTCGATCCCCGCAAACAGATCGGCCGGGATCACCGAACGCTCGATCGTGCTTGGGATGCCTTGCAAACTGCGCACGCGGTTGATTTCGATCACCGTCTGCGGTGCACCATGCAGGGTCTTGCGCTCGACCTCGGTGGCCGGGCGGGTGATGATGTTTTCGTCGATCAGCTCGGGCCGGATAATCGTGCCATTCGGCTGGCGCAGCCGAAAGAAATTGAACAGCGAACTTTCCGGCGTCCTTGCCGTGACGAAGGTGCCGCGTCCCTGTTCGCGGCGCACGATGCCATGCTGTTCAAGGATCATCAGCGCCTTGCGCGCCGTGCCCTGCGACACGCCGGTCTCGGCCGCCAGCTGCGTCTCACTGGGCAGCATGCCGCCCGGCAGCAACTCGCCCGAGGCGATTCGCGCGACGACCGTATCAATCACTGTCTGATAAAGCGGTGGTGCCATGTCCAAACCGGTCTCCTTGCGTTTTCCCCTGAATATCATGAAGTTTTACGCAATCGCAATTGCTATATAAGTAGTCTTGTATAAGACTTGATATATATGTTATGCCTCCCTACAGATCCACATCATCACGAAAAAAGGGGGGGCACCTTGAACATTCCACAACTTCTTGTCCATGATCATGGTGACAATGTTGGCGTCGTCGTTGTCGAGAATCTGACGGCGGGAACCGAAATGCTGTGCGTCGTCACGGCGGATAATTCGGACTTCAAGCTGACGGCCAGGACCGACATCCCCATCGGTCACAAGGTGGCGCTGAAGCCGCTGACGCCAGGCGATACGGTCATCAAATACGGTGAAGACATCGGCAAGATGATCGGCGATGCCGAGATCGGCGGCCATGTCCATACCCATAATTGCAAAACGAAACGGTGGTAGATCATGGCTCTTGATTTCAGCAATGTAACGGTGAAGGCATGGCGTCGCGAAAACGGTCGCGTCGGCGTGCGCAACCATGTCCTGATCCTGCCGGTCGATGATATTTCCAACGCCGCCTGCGAGGCGGTGGCCAATAACGTCAAGGGCACGCTGGTGATCCCTCATGCCTATGGGCGCCTGCAATTCGGCGAGGATCTGGAACTGCATTTCCGCACCATCATCGGCACCGGTGCCAATCCCAATGTCGCCGCCGTCGTGGTCATCGGGATCGAGCCGGAATGGACCAAGATCATCGTCGATGGCATCGCGAAGACGGGCAAGCCGGTCGCGGGCTTCTCGATCGAACAGAACGGCGATTTTGAAACCATCCGCCGGGCGGGCTGGCAGGCCAAGGAATATGTCCATTGGGCGACCGAACTGCAAAAAGAGGACTGCCCGATTTCCGATCTGTGGGTCTCGACCAAATGCGGCGAAAGCGACACCACGACGGGGCTCTCATCCTGTCCCACGGTCGGGAACATGTATGACAAGCTGCTGCCGACCGGGCTTTACGGCTGTTTCGGCGAGACATCCGAAATCACCGGTGCCGAACATATCTGCGAAAAGCGCGCGGCAACGCCCGAGGCTGCGGCGAAGTTCAAGAAAATCTGGCAAGCCTATCAGGACGATGTGATCTTCGCCCATCAGACTGACGACCTGTCCGACAGCCAGCCGACCAAGGGCAATATTCTGGGCGGCCTGACCACGATCGAGGAAAAGGCGCTGGGCAATCTGGAAAAGATCGGCCGGACCTCGACCTATATCGACGCGATCGGCCCGGCCGAAACGCCCGCCAGGGGGCCGGGGCTGTATTTCATGGACAGCTCGTCCGCAGCGGCCGAATGCGTCACGCTGATGGCGGCGGGCGGCTATGTCATCCATACTTTCCCGACCGGTCAGGGCAATGTCGTCGGCAATCCGATTGTGCCGGTCATCAAGATCTCGGGCAATCCGCGCACGCTGCGCACGATGGCGGAACATATCGACGTGGACGTGACCGGCGTGCTGACCCGCGAGATGACCATAGATCAGGCTGGCGACAGTCTGATCGACATGATCATCCGCACCGCCAATGGTCGCCACACCGCGGCCGAGGCACTTGGCCATCGCGAATTCTCTATGACCAAACTTTATCGCAGCGCCTGATTGCACAGCCACCCCGCCGCCCCCTGGAGGAAGGGGCGGCGGGGTCGCGACGCGATTACCGGATGCAGCCGCGACCGATAAAAAAACAGGGAGGAACTAACATGCTTGGCAAAACGAAACTTGGCCGCCTGATCGGTGCCGCATCACTGGCAGTCATCGTGTCGGGAAGCGCGGTGCTGGCCTATCCCGACGGGCCTGTGACCTATATCATCCCCTTCAATGCCGGCGGCGAAAGCGATGTGACCGCGCGTTATCAGCAGCCCCATTTCAAGACGCTGACGGGTCAGGACATGATCGTGCAGTATCTTCCGGGGGCAGGCGGCGCGCAGGCATGGTCGGGGCTGAACGGATATGCCGGGGACGGGCGCACCATCATGGGCACCAATCTGCCCCATATCGTCATGCAGCCGCTGCTGCAAAATCCCGGTTACAAGACCGGGGACATTACCAATGTCTATATCTTTCACTTCACGCCCGACGCGCTGATTGTCAGCAAGGACAGCCCCTTTCAGACCGTTCAGGACGTGATCGACGCCGCCACGCAAAACCCCGGCGCGGTCACGGTGGGCGGCACGGGCACCAATGGCGCCAATGATGTCGCCAATCAGATCTTCATGAACGAGACGGGTGCACAGACCACCTATATCCCCTATAGCGGCACGGGTGCCACCGAATCCGGCCTTCTGGGCAAAGAGGTGGATGCGCTGTGGAACTATACCACCGTTGCCGTGCGTCAGGCCGATGCGGTGCGGATGCTGGCCGTCGCGATGGAGGAACGCCATCCGCTGTTTCCCGACGTGCCGACCTTCAAGGAGTTGGGCATCAACATGGTCGGCGGGGCCTATCGCGGGATTGCGGTGCCGTCCTCGACCCCCGAGGAGGTGCGGGTCCGGCTTTCTGACCTGATCGGCCAGATCAATCGTGATCCCGATTTCCGTCAGCGGATGGAGGCCGACGGCTATGCCCTGATCGACGTTCCTTATGCCGAAATGGCCGGGTTCATGGCCGAACGCGAACAGGTCTATGGCGCGATTGCTGAGCAATTGAACGCTGCGAAGTGATCCCTGACGGGCGCGGCGGCCCGGACCCGCCACACCCGACCAGACCACATGCCACAATCAGGAGGCCGCCATGGCTGATCCTCTGAGCATCCTTTTGACTGCGCTTAGCCCGTCGAATCTGGGACTTGCCCTTGTGGGCGTGCTGGCCGGAACGATCATCGGCGCATTGCCCGGCCTGTCGGCGACGATGGCGATTGCGGTTCTGGTGCCGTTTACCTTTGCCATGGACCCGGCCTCAGGGCTGATCCTGCTGGGGGCGATCTATACAGGCGCGATCTACGGCGGCGCCTTTGCGGCGATTCTGGTCAATACGCCCGGCACCCCTTCGGCCATCGCCACCACCTTTGACGGCTATCCCATGGCCAAGCGCGGCGATGGCGATCTGGCGGTGACGC
>JAUNTL010000126.1 GCA_030538705.1 Paracoccus sp. (in: a-proteobacteria)
CAAGCTGCCGCTTGTTGACGGTCTCGAAATCAAATTCCTCGACCTTGGTTCCGTCCACCACGACGACCCGAGTTTCCTCGGAGTGCGTCGCGTCGATCAGCATTTTCTTTGCCATGAATATATCTTTCACGCAGCCCAAAGCCCCGGCCTGCGGCCGGCGGCAATAACGGTCTGCGCCATGATGGGGACGCGGCGGCGGCGATCGGGGGGACGCAAGCACCGGCGAGGGATGACCCTCGCAGCATGTCCGTCAGCCTGTTATGTCGCGCGCGATGCATCGCGTCTGTTACCTCTTGGCCCCCGACAGAATCGTGGGGCAGCGAATCTCAACCCTCGCGCGAATGCGCCGCAGGGCGGCTTTCTCGGCGGACAGGCCCGTAATGGTCAGACCGACACCGCTGCGAAACTGATGGCGTCACCCTTCAACCCGAAGTTGAGGCAGTGCGCATGAACCGAACATAAGGGTTCGGACCACATAAGTTCAATGGGAAATGATACCGGCCGTCCTTGCCCCTATTCATAGTGGCAATCACCGGGATCGGCGTCATGGCGGCACAGGGCGGCAGGAACCTGCGGGTCAGATCTTCTGGCTGGTGGCCAGGAAAGATAATCGGCGGCCAGATGCCCGAAAGGATAGCGCCCGGCCGTTCCGTACAGGCCAAATCGCAGCAGGTCAGCATTCCCGGTCGTCAGAAAGAAATTTTCGGGGTCCGTGACCGGCGCGAAATACCAGCCGAGAACAGGGCGATAATCATCGGAAACCGTCGCACCCAGCAGATCACGGGCCAGCCCCGTCATGCTGTAAAAGCCGCCATCAATCACGAAATAGTCAATCTGGCGCATTGGCCCGTCCAGCGGATGGGGCACGCAAAACCGTGTGCCATCGGGCGGCCGGGCCGGATCATATGGGGGGGTATCCGACCATTCCGCACGCCCGGCCACCATCGCCGTCAGATCCAGCGGCTGCGCCGGATTGCGCCGCCATTCCCGGGGCGGCGCGGGCGGACGCAGCAGATAGACCACATCCGCGCCAGAAAAATCCAGCAGCACACCACAGTTCAAAAGCAGGTCGTCCAGCTCCCGCGCGGGCATATAGGCCACGACCTTGCCGGTCAGATCTGGAACGGCGCGGGTGATCTCGGCCTTTTTCACCGCGCTGACGGCACGGGCGAACTGAAAGCGGTCCCACAGCGGGGCGCCCGCCGTCATCAGAAATGCGGCCAGCCCCAGACCCGCCAGCAGCGCCGCGCGCCTGCGCTGCCCGCGCAGCCAGACCCAGACCGCCAGCAGCGGCAGGACCGCGCTCAGCACCGCCAGCAGGGCAAAGAACGCCATAACCGCAAGGATGAACGCCATCGCCTGCGGGCTGATGGTGATAAAAAGCGGCAGCGCGGGCATGATCCGGCCCTACCAGCTGCGGTAAACAAAGACGGCTGTCTCGCCCTTGTCCGCCGCGCGGTCCAGTGCGGCCTGAATGGTATCCAGATCCTCGGCCAGAAAAATAACCGGATCCCTGACGAAATAGGGATCGCTCAGCCGTTGCGCGACGCTGGCCTCGATCTGGGCGGGGCTCATCGGTTCAGACGGGGTGTAACGGGCCAGATCGGCGCGGATCACGGTTTCCAGAATGGTCTCGGCCTGCGCATGCACGGCCGATCCGGGTTCTTGCATCGCCTCATTCAGCAGGTCGGCCACCTGCCTGATCTGTGGCAGGGCGTCGCGCGCACGCGCCATATCCGCCGGGGGGACCAGCGAGACCTGCGCGTGATAGTCGGACGGGCCGATCCGCGCCGCAAGCCCGCCATCGGCCGGCAAAACCCCGGTGCTGAGCCGGTCGAGCAGCCAAGCCGCATCCTCCTTGCCCGCAGCAAGCATGACCTCACCCGCGACCGACAGATCGGCAAAGGGCATCAGAATCGCGAAACGATCCCCGGGCGGGGTCAGCTGGCGCAGCAGCAGCTCGACCGCGAAACCATTGGTCATGTCAGCGCGGCCGTCCTGCCCGGCGATCAGCTGCGTGACGGCCTCGCGCCAGTCCAGCTCATCGTAGAAGCGTTCATCCAGCGCCATATTATCGATGTAATCCTGATCGGCCAGCATCGCATCGCGCAGGGCCGCATCACCCGATCCGATAGCCCCCGAAAGCGCCGCGTCAGGCAGGACATAGACCGGCATGTCATATTCGGTTGCCCCCGCCATCCCGGCCACGCCCATCCAAACCAGCACCGCCGCAGCGGTCCCGCGCAATATCCTGCCGGCCATGTTCAAACCCTTTCCCCTTTGGCGATCAGGGCGACCGGCGCCGCGGCTGCATCTGCCGCCCTAGAGATAATCCCCGCGCGACAGCCCGTATTTTGCCATCTTTTCGTTCAATGTCCGGCGCGGCAGGCACAGCTCATCCATCACCGCCGCGATCGACCCCTTGTGGCGGCGCATGGTATTGTCGATCAGCATCTTTTCAAAGCTTTCGACATATTCCTTCAGCGGCTTGCCTTCGGTCGTGGTCGCCTGTGCCTGATCCTCGTCCCCCTCGTTCATCAAAAGCGAGGTGATCGACCCTTGCCCGCGCCGGTTTTGCAGCACCGCGCGCTCGGCCACATTGATAAGCTGGCGGACATTGCCCGGCCAGGGCGCCTGCAACAGCTGGGCTGCCTCCTGCGCGTTGACCTGTGGCGGTTCACAGCCATATTCATCGGCGAACTGTTCGGTCATGCGGGTAAACAGCGCCAGAATATCCTCGCCGCGCGCGCGCAGGGGCGGCACGGTGATTTGCAGGGCGGAAAGACGATAGAACAGGTCCGGACGCAGGGAATCCTCGGCCTTGCGCCCATCGCCGCGGGCATTCGAGATCGCGATGATACGACATTCGGCCGGGCTGCCCTGATCGGCGATAAAGCCCAGCAGCCGCGCCTGAAGCGCGTCGGGCAGCGCCTCGATATCCTCAAGGCAGAGGGTGCCGCCACGCGCCTCTTCGACTGCCGGCAGGCCGTCCTCGACCGGGCCGAACAGCCGCGCACCCAGACGTTCGGCATCATAGGCCGCGCAGGCGACGGGAACGAACTTGCGCGATGCGCGCGGCCCGACAGCATGCAGCGCATGAGCGACCAGCGTCTTGCCGGTCCCGGTTTCACCGTCGATCAGCACATGGCCGTCCGCCTGACCGAGATCAAGAATATCCTCGCGCAGCCGCTCCATCGTAGCGGACTGGCCGACCAGCTTGGACATCACCTGCTGGCCCTCGGACAGGTCACGCCGCAACGCCCGGTTATCCAGCGTCATGCGCCGCGCCTGCGTGGCCTTTTTGGCCAGTTCGGTCATGCGGTCGGGCTTGAAGGGTTTTTCCATGAAATCCATGGCACCCATCCGCATGGCCTCGACCGCCATCGGCACGTCGCCATGCCCGGTAATCATGATGACGGGCAGGGCCGAATCGATGCTCATCAGCCGTTTCAGAAGGGCCATCCCGTCCATTCCCGGCATGCGGATGTCGGAAATCACCACACCCGGCCAGTCAGGGCCGATTTCCTTCAGCGCCTCTTCGGCCGAGGCGAAGGTGACCGTATTGAACCCCGACAGCACAAGCCACTGGCTGATTGATTCGCGCATGTCCGGTTCGTCATCGACAATCGCGATGCGGAGGGTCTTGCTCATGCTTTGCCTTTCCTTGTCATTCCGCGGCCAGTGATCTGTCCGCGCGCCGTCCGTCAGGGTCGTAAAGCGGCAGCGCCACCTCAAATACCGCGCCCCTGCCCCCGGCATCATTATGTGCGGTCAGCCGGCCGCCGAAATCCGAAACGATCCCGGATGAGATCGCCAGCCCAAGCCCGGTGCCTTCGCCGGGCTTCTTGGTGGTGAAGAACGGTTCGAACAACTTGTCCAGATCGCTGACGCCGGGTCCATTGTCACGGACGGTCACAACAGCTTGAACGCCGGTCTCGATGCTGATGGTAATCTGGGCGTCGCGCACAAGACGGGTCGCATCCATCGCATTGCGCAACAGGTTAATAAACACCTGCTCCAGCCGGATACGGTCGCAATAGACCATGACGGGCCGGCGCGGCAGGTTACGCTGGATACGGATCGGACGGCTGCGCAGCTGCGGCTCCATCATGGTCAGCGCACTGGACAGCGCGGCGCGCAGATCCACCGGCTCGAACGCCTCGCCGCCCTTGCGGGCATAGGATTTCAGCTGCCGTGTGATCGTGCCCATGCGGTCGACCAGATCGTCGATGCGCTGGAACGATGACAGCGCCTCTTCGGGACGGCCGCGATCCAGCAGCAGCCGCGCACCCGCCAGATAGGTCTTCATCGCCGCAAGCGGCTGGTTCAACTCGTGACTGACGCCGGCCGACATCTCGCCCAAGGCCGCCAGTTTCGAGGATTGTTGCACGGTCTGCTCGGCGACGCGCAGTTCGCGCTGCACCCGCTCGCGCTCGGCGATCTCGCGGGTCAGCCGCGCATTCAGCGCCCGCAGATCGGCCGATTCGCGCATATAGGCGACCGAGCGGCGCTGTGCCCGGCGCGACACGACATAGAACAGGATTGCCGCCAGAACTGCGAACAGCATCGCCTCGATCGCCAGCACGGTCAGCACACGATCGCGGATGGATTCGTAAGTGGTGAAGTTATACATCCGCCAGCCGCGGAAGGGGATGCGGGTCTCGGTCTGCATCACGGCACGGCCCTTGACCCAGGCATCGACAGGCGTATTCGCCCAGTCAGCCGTGACCTGAAACGCCCGCTCGATCGCGTTTGGCGCGGGGCGCACGGACAGCGCCTCGGCCAGTTGCAGCCCGCGCCACCGCGCCTCGGTCGACAGGATGACCATACCGGTCGAATCCGTCACGGCGACGGCATCGGTAATGCCCGCCCAGCTTTGTTCCAGCCGCCGCAGATCGGTGCCGACCACGATCACGCCCAAAGTGCCCGAACTGTCCGCAATCGCCCGCGAATAGACGAATTCATACCCCCCATGCTGCGATTCCGCGACGGTAAACACCGTATCACGCGCCCGCATGGCATCGACGAAATAGGGGGCCGAGACGAAATTCGTCCCCAAAAGCTGCCGGTCTGTCGCCGCCACGGTCCGCCCCGAGGCATCCAGCAGCCGGATCGCCGCCACGCCGATCTCTTTTTGCGCGGTAATCAGCCGCGCCGAAGTGGTCGCGAAATCGCCCGAACCAAGGGCACGGATCAGCGCCGGATCACGCGCCAGCATCATCGGCACGACGGCATTGCGCTGCAATTCAGACTGAAGCTGTCCGGAATAAAGCGTGGCGCGCAACTCGGCCCGGACGCGGGTGCTTTCTGAAAAGCGCTCGGTCAGCCAGGCATTGGTCGCCCATAGCACCAGCCCGGCGACGCCCAGCAAAACAACCAAAGACGCCCGCAGCGGCCACGGGTTCGCGGCCCTCTCCTCGCCGGTGCGCGCCGGGCGGTCGTCCTCGGGGTCGAGCAGGGTCAATATCCGCTTCCGCTATAATTGCCATTCAGCGCAATTTAGGCGCGACGCGGCTTTCTGCCAAGAAGCGCTGTCAGGACGCAACAAGCGCGCGGCACAATGATCCGAACATCGCGCGCCCGTCGGTGCCGCCATGGGCCGGGTCGATGGCGCGTTCGGGATGCGGCATCATGCCCAGCACACGGCGGTTCGCCGACAGCACCGCCGCGATATCGGCGACCGACCCGTTGATGCCCGGCGCATAGCGCAGCGCGATACGGTCCTCATCGCGCAAAGCGGCCAGCCCTTCAGCGTCGATCTGATAATTGCCGTCATGATGGGCGACAGGCACAGAGAGTTTCTGCCCGGCGCGATAATCACGGGTGAAATCACTGTCACAGGTCACCACCTCCAGCGTCACCGGACGGCAGATAAAGGTCAGCCCGGCGTTGCGCATCAGCGCACCCGGCAGCAGACCCAGTTCGGTCAGCACCTGAAAACCGTTGCAGATCCCCAGCACATAGCCGCCACGCCCGGCATGATCGCGGATCGCGCGGGCGATGGGCGACTGCGCCGCAATTGCCCCGCAACGCAGATAGTCCCCGAATGAAAACCCGCCCGGCACAGCGACCAGATCGGTTCCGGCCGGCAGGGCGTCATCCTTGTGCCAGACCTGCGCGACCTCGGCCCCCGCCTGCGCAAGCGCGACACGCAGATCGCGGTCGCAATTGGAACCGGGAAAGGTGATGACGGCGGCTTTCATCGCATACTCCTGCATCTGCCCCGATGGCGTTACACCAAAGCCCCGCGCCGTAAAAGCCCTCTGCGCCAGCCGCACCCATGGCGGTCACCATGGCCCCGGCCCCGGTGAGGCCCACCGGCATATGCCGCTTGATGCGGGGATGCGCAGGGCCGGACCCGCGCGCAATACAGGCTCTCCGCCACCGGCACAGCCCATTCGCAGCGGCCAGGATCAATGCCCGCAACGCATTCAATCAACGCAGGCCCCCGGTATCAGAACCGGCGTCAGCCACCAAATCCGCAGCCCGCCCGAGAACACGACAGATATCCGCGCCGCGACCGATCACGCCCCGGACACCCGCGCCGGCACCAGACCCCCGACATATGGCCGCATCTTCTGTCGCCAAATATCCCCGCCGGAGGCAAAAAGGCCGGGCATCATGCCCGGCCCTTTCAAACTCAGCTCAGCGCCTTGTCCAGATATTCATCGACCTTTTCCAGATAGCCCATGGTCGACAGCCATTTCTGATCCGGCCCGACCAGCAGCGCCAGATCCTTGGTCATGAATCCGTCCTCGACCGCCTTGACGGTCACACGCTCCAGCGTTTCGGCGAAATTCGCCAGCGCCGCGTTATCGTCCAGCTTGGCGCGATGCTTCAGCCCGCCCGTCCAGGCATAGATCGAGGCGATCGAATTGGTCGAGGTCTCGTTGCCCTTCTGATGCTCGCGGTAATGGCGCGTCACGGTGCCATGCGCGGCCTCGGCCTCGACGGTCTGGCCATCGGGCGTCATCAGCACCGATGTCATCAGCCCGAGGCTGCCGAAACCCTGCGCGACCGTATCGGACTGCACATCGCCGTCATAGTTCTTGCAGGCCCAGACATAGCCGCCGTTCCATTTCAGGTTCGAGGCCACCATGTCGTCGATCAGGCGATGCTCATAGGTGATGCCGGC
>JAUNTL010000127.1:0-1231 GCA_030538705.1 Paracoccus sp. (in: a-proteobacteria)
CGATCATGGCCGCGATGGCGTTCAGCTGGCTGTAATACAGCACCACCGGATCAATCGTATCGCGCGGCAGGACGTGGATTTCACCGACAATGGCGCGAAAGATCGCATCATTATGTTCGGTCGGGATGACCGGGAAATAACCCGGCTCGGCCTCGATACGTGCGGCGATATTGCCGCCATATTCCGCGATCTGGTCACGCTCCAGCACGGCGAGATAGGCGCGTATTTCCGCAAACAGCGCACGCTGGACATCGCGCACCCGCTCGGCGCGCATTTTCGCGTCGCGCAGCCGGCTTTGCCAGGCGACCACCCACCAGCCGATCGCGACGAACAGGCCGGCGATCACCGCCTGCTGGGCCTGGGGCGAAAGGATATGATCAAGTGGCGGGGTCATGGCGGGGGCGCGGGTCCGGTCCGGGCGGCAGGGATCGGCCGTGATCCTATCTCAGGACAGGCCCACAGCAAAGACCCCGTGCGCCCGGCCCCTGACAGGCCCGCACTCATACGAATGAAAACGCCGCCCGCGGCGCAAACCGGGGCGGCGTCAGAGGTCATGTATTCCGGTTTACTGGCACAGGCGCACGTCGTCGCACAGCGCCCCGGCCGCGGCACCGATCGCCGCGCCTTTGTAGACGTCGCTTTCGCGCTTGCCGGCGACATGAGCGATCGTTGCACCGGCAGCCGCACCGATGGCAGCACGGTCGACGTCAGTCGGATTGATGTTCTGGGTGCAGCCCGCCACACCAAGCGCCATCAGCGCCGCGGCAGCAGGGATCACAAGCTTGCGGGTCATTATAGATACTCCTGTTCCGTGTTGCGGGCGGGCGCGCCTTGCGGCGGCCCGCGGCGATAAGGATCGCGCGTGACGCGATCCGCTATGTGTTACTGTGCGCAGACGCCGACATCATCACACAGCGCGCCGGCCGTGGCGCCCAGCATGGCGCCGGTCGAGACACGCTGATCAAAGGCTTTGGCGGTCACGGCGCCGACACCCGCGCCAACGATGGCACGCTGCGCGTCGGGCGACATATAGGTGCCGCCATAACCCTGCTGGCAGGCCGAAAGAGCGACAACGGCAAGAAGGGCACCGGTCAGGCGGAAAGAGGTCTTGATCTGCATGTTACACTGCCTTTTTTTAAAATCCGCCCCTGTGGGCGTGTTAGATTTGCATTACCACATTGCCACAAGGGCTTGACGGCGGAAACTGACAAGCGCGTGAAACCTGTGCGAG
>JAUNTL010000127.1:1241-7054 GCA_030538705.1 Paracoccus sp. (in: a-proteobacteria)
CTCGTCCTCGTCCTCGTATTCGCTGTCATCCCCGAATGCATCGTCATCCCAGCCCAGACCGTCATCATCGGCATCATCACTGTCGCTGGCGAATATTTCGGGGAAATTCGCCTGCGCCTTTTTCATGTCGATGCGGAATTGCTGGTCATAAGAGACAGGGTCCAGCTTGCCGACGGCAATCACCTCGCGGCCGAGCAGCCATGACAGCCGCCCCGCGTCAAGGTTGCCGCGTTCAAAATCGTCTTGACCGAAATGTGCAATCAGCGCCGCCAGAAAGCCGGCATCTGCGCGCCGGTCGGCCGGGCTGCGGTCGCGAAAGCGCTCGCGCGCAATCAGCTTTGTCGCGCCCTTGGTATTGGCGCGGCGGATCGTGAACTGATAATCGGTCGAGGGCAGACGCGAGGGAAAGCCGCGATGTTTCAGCATAAGCAATCCTGCCTGAGGGGCACACGGGCGGTTATCGCGCCCGTGTGCCTGTCCGCGATCAGCGGGTGCCGTATTTGCCCTGATAAACCGGCTCGGGCGTGATGGCGACCGGGACGGTGGTGGTGACTTCGGGCTGGCGCGGCTGGCAAGCGGCCAGAACGCCCACGGCGACGAGGGCAAGCGCGATATTCTTGGTCATTGTCTGCTCCTGATATGTCGGGGCTTTCTGCCCCCTGTGTTCTGAGGTTGTCACGCCAGTTGCGCGAACAGGCGAATTTTATGGGGGATCGCTGAAAGGCGATAGATCAGGGCCGGGTCACAACAACGTGACGCAGCAATCTGTGGCAGCTTTGCATCAGCATCCTGCCGGTCCGTCCGGTTCAGAACGGCGTCCAGATACAGCTGTCGCGGTCCGGCGGCAGGGTGAAAACCTCAAACAGCTGGACCACCCCCGGCTCCAGCATGCCGGCGGTTGTCGGGCGGTCGGCAAGCGAGATGATGATCTCGGCCGGGCGCGGGCCGCCGGCCGGGATGCGCGGCAGAACGAAATTCTCGCACAGCCAGACAACATCATCATGCATCGGGTCGCGAAAGATGATCCCGGGCGCCGGGGGCAGAACCGGACCGCCATGATCCGTCATCTCTGCATCGGCGAGGGCCTCGGGGTCGTCACCTTCGCCGATAGGCAGGATGAGCGGCGCGAGATTGAGATCCTCCAGCGTGACCATCCCGTCATCCTCCAGCATCTCCAGCGGCACCTCCGGCCCGTCGAGATCGTCAAGTGCCGCCAGATCCTCGGGGCTGAGCGCCTCATCGGGGACGGCCGCGGCCTCGGGGAACAGGGCGGCCAGCTGCGGCGCGACAAAGCGGGCGCGATAGGTCAGCCCCGCGATCCCGTCGGGATCGAGCAGGGTCTCCTGCCAATAGACCAGCTGGCCCGAAGGGACGGGCAGGGGCGGCTCATCCGCATGACCAGCCTGCACAGGCAGGGTCAGCGCGGCCAACAGGGGCGCAAAACGTATCATCCTTTCGTCCCGGTCCGTGCCCGACCCCATCCTCTGTTGCCGGCGCAGATTATTCATCCGGCTGACCGGCGCAAACCGCAATGCGACCTGATCACGAGACTGTGGGGCTGTCGCATGCATCCTTTCCCATAACCCCCGTCATGCAGCAAGCGGCAGACCCCTGCGACAAATGAACCGCGTGGCCGCGCGCGGGTATGGCCCTCGATTCGGTCGAGATGATCGAGACCTTGCAGAACGCAGCCGCCCGTGCGCGCGCGTATGGCGATACGTCGCCGCCGCCGAGCGGATCGAGGTCACAGCCGCCCGTGCGCGCGCGGGTATGGCGAACGGATAGGGTCGCGCGTCCCAGGTCCAGGCCAGCCACCCGTGCGCGCGCGGGTATGGCTCAAACCGGGTCGTGTGCGTATCGAAAGTGCCCCAGCCACCCGTGCGCGCGCGGGTATGGCCCCGCGCCAGTATCGTATCCGCAGGCGTGTAGCCCGCTGCCGCCCGTGCCTGTGCGCGGGTATGGCCGCATCAGCCGCGTCATCATCGAGCGTCTGCACAAGCTGCCGTTCGCGCGCGGGTATGGCCCGGAGTGGCGCGAGATCGGGCTGTGGGGCCGGACCTGCCGCCCGTGCGCGCGCGTAGGCATGGCCCTCGATCCGCGCGCCAAGGTCCGGTGTCTCGGACTCTGCCGCACGTGCCTGTGCGCGGGTATTGCCCAAGATCGCACCGGGCCGGAACGCATTATTCTGCCAGCCGCCTGTGCCCGCGCGCGGGGGTATGGCCTGTGCGGCCCCGGCCTTTGTGAGGTGGCCGGCCGGGCCGAATCCTGCCCGGGCGCATGGGACGCGGGGGATGTCCGCCGGGATCGGCGGCGGCCGGCAGGGCATCAGCCCGCACTGTCGCCATGACGATCATACCCGTCGCCGGCGGCGGCCGGCAGGGCATCAACCCCCGCGATGCGGCGGGCGGGGCCGGTTCCTGTTCGTGGCCGGTTCCTGTTCCTGTTCGTGGCCGGCAGCGGGCAGGGCCGCAGGACGCGCGGCGGGTCTTGAATGCGGTGCGGGGCGTTGACGCAGGGCGGGACTTGACCTCGGGGGCGGTTCGGCGCATTCGCGGATCATGGGACTTCACATTGATCTGGGGGCCGTGCAGGCCAATCACCGCGCCCTTGCCGCGTTGTCTGGAACGGCGCGTGCCGCCGCAGTGGTCAAGGCAGATGCCTATGGTCTGGGCGCGGGGGCGGTTGCTGCGGCCCTTGCCGGGGCCGGGGTAAGCGATTTCTTTGTCGCCGTCGCCGCCGAGGCCGCGGCCCTGCGCAAGGCGGTCGGGCCGGCGGCGCGGATATTTGTCCTTGGCGGGCATATGGCGGGCGATGTGATCACGGATGCCATCCCGCTGCTGAACAGCCCCGAGCAGTTCTTTCGCGACCGCGCGATCCGGCCCGGTGGCCGCTTTGGGGTCCAGCTGGATAGCGGCATGAACCGGCTGGGATTCGAGCCGGGCGAATGGGCGGCGCTGCGGTCGGAAATCCTTGCGGCAGGGCCTGCGCTGATCATGTCGCATCTGGCCTGCGCCGATGAGCCCGGCCACCCGATGAACCGCCGCCAGCTGGATGCCTTTCGCGAGATGAGCGACGGCACCGCCATCCCGCGCAGCCTTGCGGCAACGGGTGGTATCCTGCTGGGACCGGAATATCATTTCGACCTGACCCGCCCCGGTATCGGCCTTTATGGCGGGCTGCCTTTTGCCGGGGCAAAGCCGGTCGTGCGCCTGTCGCTGCCGGTGATCCAGACGCGCGAGGTCGCGGCGGGCGAGACGGTCGGCTACGCCAACAGCTTCAGCGCGCCCCATCCCATGCGCGTCGCCACGGTTGCGGCGGGCTATGCCGACGGGATCAGCCGGGCGCTGTCTGCGGAGGGGCCGCGCGCGCGCATCGCGCTGATGGCGGGGGGGCGGCCCTGTCCGGTGATCGGGCGGGTGTCGATGGATCTGATCACCGCCGATGTCACCGCGCTTGACGAGGTGCCGGCCGCGCTTGATCTGATCGGGCCGGGGCAGGGCGTTGATGCCGTGGCTGATGCCGCCGGCACGATCGGGTATGAGGTTCTGACCTCGCTCGGTCATCGCTATGCGCGCAGCTATGAGGGCGGCCCGGCATGAGGGTTGCGCGCCCCGTTGCCCTGACGGGCCGGGTTGCCATCGCGGCGACGCGCGGGCTGGGCCGGATCGCGATTTTCGCCCTCGGCGGCCTTGGCGCGCGCCCGTCCCTGCGCGAGTTCATGCGCCAGCTGATCCAGATCGGCTGGCTGTCTTTGCCGGTGGTCGGGCTGACGGCATTGTTCACCGGCGCGGCGCTGGCGCTTCAGATGTATTCGGGCGGCCAGCGGTTTTCCGCATCCGAGGTCGTCCCCGCCGTTGTCGCCATCGGCATGGCGCGCGAGCTTGGCCCCGTTCTGGGCGGGCTGATGGTGGCCGCGCGCGTCGCATCAAGCATCGCGGCCGAGATCGGGACGATGCGGGTCACCGAACAGATCGACGCGCTTGTCACCCTGTCGGCCGATCCGGTTGCCACGCTGGTCACGCCGCGCCTGTGGGCCGCGATCTGTGCGGTGCCGCTGCTGGTCGGGGTTGGCGACATCATCGGGATCATGGGCGGCTGGCTGGTCGGCACGCAATCTCTGGGCTTTACCTCGGCCGGCTATATCAGCGCGAGCTGGTCATTTCTGGAAAGCTGGGACGTCATTTCGGGCCTGATCAAAGGGGCGTTCTTCGGGCTGATCGTCGCGCTTGCGGGCTGCTGGTTCGGCATGAATGCCGGGCGCGGCGCGGCGGGGGTGGGACGGGCGACGAAACATGCGGTCGTGGCCTCGGCCGTTGGCATATTTGCCGCGAATTTCATCCTCACCGGGGTATTTTTCGGATGACGCCCGAGATCGAGATCCGGGGCCTGTGCAAATCATTCGGCGCCGCGCCGGTGCTGGACGGGCTGGACCTGTCAGTCGCGCGCGGTGAAAGCCTGGTCGTCATCGGGCAATCGGGCAGCGGAAAATCGGTGCTGCTGCGCTCTGTCCTCGGGCTGGAGACACCCGATGCGGGTCAGGTGCTGTGGCAGGGCGCGCCGATGGATGCGGCGCGCCGGCGGGTATTCATGGACGGCTTTGGCATGCTGTTTCAGGGGGCGGCGCTGTTTGACAGCCTGACGGTATGGCAGAATGTCGCCTTTCGTCTGCGCCCGCGTCTGGGCGACGCCGAGGCCCGCCGTATCGCAATCGGCAAACTCGCCCGCGTCGGTCTCGGCCCCGAGGTCGCCGACCTCTATCCGGCCGCGCTTTCGGGGGGGATGGCCAAACGCGCCGGGCTGGCCCGTGCCATCGCCGCCGACCCGCAGGTGATCTTTTTCGACGAACCCACAACCGGCCTCGACCCGGTCCGCGCTGCACGCATCAATGCGCTGATCCGCGATATCGTGACCGAAACCGGGGCGACCGCCATCACCATCACCCATGACATGACCACGGTGCGCAGCGTGTCTGACCGCGTGGCCATGCTGGCCGGGGGGCGGCTGGTCTGGCAGGGCAGCCCCGCCGAGATGGACGCCGCGCGCGAGCCGCATCTGCATGACTTTATCCGCGGCATCTGGCGGATGTGAAAGTTTTGCAACATTCCGCAGGATCGGCGGTCAGGCACTTGTCTAATCGCCGCCTACGTCCCACGATGCAAGCTGACGCAACCCGGAGACCGCATTGGGCCTGACCCCGACCGCATCAGATGATGCCGCGCAAGCCGCCTCGCCCGGCGAAACGCTGATCGAATTTCCTGACAACCGTCTGCTGATCGAGCTGTGCGGCCCGCATGACGCGCATCTGACACAGATCGAGGGCGCGCTTGGCGTGCATATTTTGCGCCGCGGCAATCTGCTGGCCGTGGTTGGCACGGGGGATGCGCAGGCGGCGGCGGGCCAGCTTTTGCGCGCGCTTTATGCCCGGCTGGAGCAGGGCCGCCCCGTTGGCCGCGCCGAGATCGACGCCGCCCTGCGCATGGGCCCCGAGGCCGAACCGCGATCGGCCAGCCCGGCCGAACAGCTGGAAATGTTCCAGCATGGCCCGATCGAGCTGCGCACCCGCAAGAAAACCGTCGAGCCGCGCACCGAGGCGCAAAAGGACTATGTCCGTAACCTTTTCGCCAATGAAATGGCCTTTGGCATCGGCCCGGCCGGCACCGGCAAGACCTATCTGGCGGTCGCGGTCGGTGTGACCATGCTGATCGGCGGCCATGTCGACCGCATCGTGCTGAGCCGGCCCGCCGTCGAGGCCGGCGAACGTCTGGGCTTTTTGCCCGGCGACATGAAGGAAAAGGTCGATCCCTATATGCAGC